>JANOXL010000073.1:0-9376 GCA_031418395.1 Rhodoferax sp.
CGCCAAGCGGGCCCTGGCCAAGCTGCGCGTTGCGGCCGACTGGCAGGCACCCATAGAACGCAACCTTTATGAGGCGCGCTGGTTGCAAATTGCCAACCAGGCCAGCCCGGGCTCTGCGCCTGACTTGCTGGGCCAGCACCCGGGCCTGGGCGTGCTGGTGATGCGTTATTTGCCACCTTCGGACTTTCGCTTATGGAAGCAGTTGTTGCGTGAAGGCCAGGCCGATCTGGCAACGGCGCGCGCTGTAGCCCAAGTGCTGGTGCGGATTCACAGCTATTCGGCCAAGCGGCCAGAGCTTGCGGAACAGTTCAAGACGGACCGCATATTTTTCGATATTCGGTTAGAGCCCTACCTGCTGGCCACTGCACGGCACCATCCGGATCTGGCTGATGCACTGCAAGCGCTGGTGCGGCAAACCCAAAGCCATGCCAAGGCCCTGGTACACGGCGACGTCAGCCCAAAGAACATCCTGCTCGGCGCGCAAGGCCCGGTGTTGCTGGACGCCGAATGTGCCTGGTGGGGAGACCCTGCGTTTGACCTGGCGTTCTGCCTGAACCATCTGTTGCTCAAGTGCCTGTGGACCCCGTCTGCCCGCCCCGATTTCCTGGCTTGTTTTGACGCCCTGTCTTCGAGTTACCTGCAGGCTGTGGATTGGGAGCCCAGCGACGAGCTGGAAAAACGGGCGGCGCACCTGCTGCCCGGTTTGCTGCTGGCCCGGGTGGACGGCAAATCCCCGGTCGAATACATCACCAGCGAAGAAGAGCGCAATCAGGTCAGGCGGGTGGCACGCGCCTTGATATCCCAACCGGTATCGGCATTGAATCAGGTAGCCCAAGCATGGGATAAGGAGTTGACGAAGTGACATCATTTGCAATCAAGTCGATCCTGGGTCGACGCGTCTGGGACAGCCGAGGTCGACCCACGGTGGAGGCGGAACTCACACTCAACGATGGATCGGTCGGGCGCGCTATCGCACCGGCCGGCGCCTCTAAAGGTAAGCGCGAGGCGCTCGAACTGCGCGACGGCGGCCCTCGTTTCGGCGGACTCGATGTGACCCAGGCGGTTGGACATATCAATGGCGAGATCGCTGCCGCCTTGGCTGGCACACCCGCCGACAACCAATCGGCATTGGATCAGACACTGATTGCGCTTGACGGCACACCAGGCAAGACACGGCTCGGCGCCAACGCCACTTTGGCCGTCTCGATGGCCGCCGCTCACGCGATGGCCGCTGCCTCAGGCATGCCGCTGTACCGCTACTTGGGCGCTGAACAGGCCAAGCGGCTGCCCATGCCTCAAATTCAAATTTTCGGTGGCGGCGCCCATGCTGGTCGCCGTGTCGATATTCAGGACTTCATGGTGGTGTGCCCCGGCGCCATCAGCTTTGCAGAATCGCTGGAGTGGACGGCCGAGGTGTACCGCCACGCGGGTTTACTCATGGCGCAGCGTGGTGCTTTGTCCGGCGTAGCTGACGAAGGCGGTTGGTGGCCAGATTTCGCAACCAACGAGCAGGCCTTGGAGATGCTGGTGCGGGCGATCGAGCGCGCCGGGCTTATCCCCGGCGAACAGGTAGCCATTGCCCTGGATGTGGCCGCCTCCGAATTTGGTCGCGATGGCCGCTACCGGCTGGGGCTCGAATCACGCGAACTCGACTCCGACGGACTGATTGATCTGCTTCTGGGCTGGATAGCGAAATACCCGATTGTTTCAATCGAAGACCCGCTGGCGGAAGATGATGTTGAAGGCTTCACCCGTTTCACTCAGGCCATTGGCCACCGTTTGCAAATTGTTGGCGACGATTTCCTGGTTTCGCAAGCAGGTCTGGTGCGCCAAGCAGCCGCCATGGGTGCTGCCAACACGGTGCTGCTCAAGCCCAACCAGCGCGGTACGCTGAGTGAGACGCTGCAGGCGTGGCAGACGGCGCAGGAGCTTGGTTTTGCCGGCATCGTCTCAGCCCGCTCCGGCGAAACCGAGGACACCACCATCGTTGATCTGGCCATCGGTTGGCATGTGGGGCAACTTAAAGTCGGCTCATTTGCCCGCAGCGAGCGCATGGCCAAATGGAACGAGGCCCTGCGCATCGAAGAACGCCTCGGCGCCCAAGCCCAATTTGCGGGTGCCTCGGCTTTCGGGCGCAATCCGGCTGCTGTGGCCCCTGGACAAAAAGACAGACAGAAGTAGAAGCGGTAGGATTCAAGCGTCGAGCTAGCGCGCAATTGCCATTTGACCCATCTACCGCCGAAACCTGAGACTCGCCAACGCCCCATGTTTTTTCAGTGGCCCCTAAACCTTTGGCTGATGCTCGCCGTCCCCCTGTTGCCGGTCGCTTATGTGTGGCTGCTGCGCCGTCGCGGCAAACAGGCGGTTCGCTATAGCAGTTTGGGCGTAGTGCGCTTGGCATTAGCCCAAAGCAATTGGCGTCGGCATCTGCCACCGGCCCTGATGCTGCTGGCCTGCGCGGCACTGTTGCTGGCTGCGGCGCGCCCCGTGGCATCAGTGCCGCTGCCGTGGGCGCGCTCAACCATCATTCTGGCCATGGACGTGTCTTTGAGCATGCGCGTCGATGACGTCAAGCCCACGCGCCTGGTCGCCGCGCAGGAAGCCGCCAAGCTGTTCTTGAGTGACCTGCCCCGCAACATTGAAGTCGGGTTGGTGACCTTTGCCGGTAGCAGCCAGGTGGCCCAGGCCGCCACACGGGACCGCGCGCCGCTGGTGGCCGCGATTGACGGCTTCCAGATGCAGCGTGGCACGGCCATTGGGAACGCCATTGTGCTGAGCGTCGCGGAGCTGTTCCCCGACCACGGCATCAACCTGGGCGACATGACGTTTGCCGGCAAGCCACGCGGGCGCAGTCTGGACGACCAGGCCAGGCCCGCGCCCAAACAGATCACGCCAGTGGCGCCTGGCTCACACAAGTCAGCCGCCATCATTTTGCTGACCGACGGCCGACGCACCACCGGCATCGACACACTGGAGGCCGCCAAGCTGGCGGCCGAGCGCGGCGTGCGCATCCACGTGGTGGGTCTTGGCAGCGCCGATGCCGGCTCCTACGCGGCGACGGGCATGGCCATCTACCTGCAATTGGACGAGCCTACCCTGCGCGAAGTGGCGCGCATGACCGGCGGCGACTACCACCAGGCCGGCACGGCCGAAAAGTTGCGCAGAGTGTATGAGACTTTGGGCTCGCAGCTACAGGTTGTCA
Source organism: Rhodoferax sp. (assembly GCA_031418395.1). Lineage (GTDB taxonomy): Bacteria > Pseudomonadota > Gammaproteobacteria > Burkholderiales > Burkholderiaceae_C > JANYCG01. Next base: position 3,203 of record JANOXL010000073.1, read on the forward strand.
AACGTGACACGGAGCTTGCGCCTCTATTGGCGCTGTTTGCCGCCTTGCTGGCATTGGCTGCAGCGGGATTGTCAATGGTGTGGTTTGGGCGGATCGCCTGAATTATTGGCGGTACGTGAAGCGATAAGCTTGCAATTTCGCTTTTCCGTTTAATCCAAAAAATTTGTAAAACTCGCTTACGCCCAAACAGGTGTGGGCTTGGGCTAGACATACAAGCCTGGAGGATTGGTCTACTTGCAGGCGAGCGCCAATTCTGTGCAACTACCATGCGCCACTTCCGCCGCTCCGGATCAACGTGCGCCGGGGACTTCTATCAGGGCCAAAGAGCGGGTGCTGTCTACAACCCGAGGGTCATTGGACATGAAGCGCAAGCGAACCACTTGGCGGCCTGCCTCGATGATGGCTCGTCTAAACGCGTTGGTGTAGGCCTTGCCGGTTTTCTGCTGCGATGTGTACAGCGGAAGCCGCCTGGGCCAGGTGCGGCACGTTTCAGTCGAGGGCGACGATGGCAGCCAGCTGATGAGCCGCACCGAATGCAACCCGCGCGGTGCATTTTGCGGGCCAGGCGAGATTGATTGGCCAGCTGGTCGATGTGCGCATCACCGAGACGCGCGCCTAATCGCTGCGCAGGGTTGTATTTGTTGCCGCCGAGGCGTTACTTTGAGTTGCATCCGTTTGACCGGGCAGGAGGAAAATTACAAGCTGTTCACCAAACTGGGGACTCCGGTTCATGACAACCAAATTTTTCTTCAGCCTTCTTCTGTCGGCCTTAACGATCGGCTGTGGCGGCGGTGGCAGCGCACCCGCGTCCAGCCCTGCGCCGGACGCTACCCAGCCGCTTGGAGTTGCAACGCCGGTCGTCACACCGAACCCTCCAACGGTGACGCAACCCACCTCCCCTGCGCCTGTCACGCCTGCACCGGTCGCACCCGTTGCACCCAGCGGCGCCATCACCAGCGCCAATAGCTGCAGTCTGCCCAATTTTCAAGTCGACGTGTTCCGCGCAGTGAATGCCGCCCGTGCGCAGGCGCGCAGTTGCGGCAGCGAGGCGAAGCCTGCGGTGGCAGGCCTCAGCTGGAACGACACCCTGTTTACGGCAGCTGCGGCGCATTCGCAAGACATGGCACAGCGCAATTACTTTTCCCACACCTCGCCCGAGGGTAGAACGTCTGGCGACCGCGCACTGCTGGCGGGTTATCGGTTCTCTGCTTTGGGTGAGAACATTGCGGCGGGCCAGCCCAACGTCAACGTCGTGATGGCAGGTTGGCTGGCCAGCGGCGGCCATTGCCGCAATATCATGAACGCCGTCTTCACCGAGATCGCGGTGGCCTGCGTCAGCACCACGCGCCCGATGTACCCCACCTACTGGACGATGGTACTGGGTAATCCGCAGTAGGTAGCCCGTACTGCGCTGCGGCGAAAACGGATTTTTCGGCATGCCCTTCATGCCCCCCCAATTGCGCTTCATCATTTTTTGTCATGCCGAAGCCCTTCATCTTCGTCATCATGTCATGCATCCGCTCAAACTCTTTGGCCATGCGGTGCACCTCCTGCAGGTGAACAAACCACGGATAGGACATCCAACTGCCTGAGGTGATGTACCGCACAGGTTTTGGAAGCAAAACCACTGCGGTTTCCCAATTCTGAACAGGAACAGCCGCCCAATTGTCGGCTCGCAAGCCCCAAGTCGACTCTCAAGTTGGTGCGCAGGCAGCCCCGGGCTTCGACCGGGCTTGTCTGCAAGTGAGCCTTGCCGCGCAAGGTCGCAACGATGTAAGTGTTGCCAAAGCCTCGGTGCACTGGTACGCCCAAGGCCGTTAAATACGGCGCAAAGCGGTCTGCGGTTCGATGCTCGTTGTAGGCCAACTCAGGATGGGTGTGTTGATCGCGGTGAACGCTGATGGGGCCTATTCAAATCGGGCCTGATTCTTTCTTCGTGTTCAAACGCGGCTGACGTTAAAAATTTTATTCAAGTTTGTTCCTCGTTAAAGTGCATGAACGCCCCCGTAAAATTGCCCAAAAATCTGAAAAGCCTAGGCGGGCATTATCTTCATTGGACCGAGGTTGACATGACAACATCCCACAGCACCAGCGGCGTCAACCCCGATGTCCACCACATGCTTTACCCGTTTGCCAACCAGGCGCACATTTCCAAGCATCCCCCCTTGGTAATCGAGCGCGGTGAAGGGGTTTACGTCTACGACCGCCAAGGCAAGCGTTACCTCGACGGCCAGGGCGGCTTGTGGAATGTCAACGTGGGTCATGGCCGCGAAGAAATCAAAGAGGCCATCCGGTCGCAACTAGACCGGATCAGCTTCTACTCGATTTTTGGGGGTACCACCAACCAACCCGCCATTGATTTGTCGAATGTGTTGTGCCGTTGGACTGCCACAGAGGGCATGGCGCGGGCGTTCTTTTCCTCAGGCGGTTCAGAAGCCAATGAGGCCGCCTACAAGCTGGCGCGCCAATACTGGCGTCAAGTGGGCCAGCCCGCCCGCCACAAAATCATTTCGCTCAAGCACGCATACCACGGCGTGACCCTAGGTGCGTTGTCGGCCAATGGAACCACTGCTTACCGTTCGCCTTATGAGCCCCTGCTCGGGGGGTTTGTCCAAGTAGAGACGCCGCATGCCTATCGCAACCCCTTCACCACCGACCCAGAAGCCTTGGGACGCCTTTGCGCGGAGCTGCTCGAGCGTGAGATCGAATACCAAAGCCCCGATTCTGTGGCCGCGTTTGTCGCCGAACCCGTGCAGGGAGCGGGCGGTGTGATCGTACCCCCAGCCAATTATTGGCCACTGGTGCGCGAGGTTTGTGATCGCCACGGTGTGCTACTTATTGCAGACGAGGTGGTCACCGGTTTTGGTCGCATCGGGTCTGAGATGGGTAGCCGCCACTGGGGCGTGAAACCCGACATGATGGTCTTTGCCAAGGGCATCAACAGCGGCTATGTGCCGCTAGGGGCGACCATGGCCAACGACCGTATCTGCGATGCGTTTTTGACCAAGGACGATGCGCAGTTCAGCACCTCGGCCTTCTTTCACGGCAACACCTACGCGGGTCACCCGCTGGCCTGCGTGGCGGCAATCGCCAATCTGGAAATTATCGAAAAAGAAAAACTGCATCTCAACGCAGGCAAGGTTGGCGCCTATTTCCTGGAGCGCCTAAGGTCAATTCAGGACAAACACCGTTACATGGGCGATGTGCGCGGCCTAGGTCTTATGATTGCCATCGAACTGGTGGCAGACAAAGTGACTAAAGCACCGCTGGATTTGGCACTGAATGTTGGCGCACGTATTTCCGATTCCTGCCGCGACTCTGGTGTTTTGATCCGCAACCTGGCGGATACGTTCATCATTTCACCCCCCTTGACCTTCACCAACGCCCATGCGGACGAAATTGTTGAAGCCGTAGACAAGGCAATGGGTAAACTGAATTGAACAGGTAAACCCCGCAAAGATTGCCCATACATAGGAGCTAGACATGAAACTGGTGATTGCCCAGATGAAGCACGAGACGAACACGTTCTCGCCCGTGCCCACCCCTTTGACGCGTTTTGGTCATGGTGGCACCATCTCGTGCGAGGGCGCGGCGGCGATTGCGGCCTACCGGGGCACGGGGTCGGCCATAGCGGCTTTCATCGACTTGGCAGAACAAGCCGGGGCGGACTACACGGTACCCATCGCAGCGTCCGCCTGGCCCAGCGGGCCGGTGGAAGATGCTGCGTTTGAGGCCATTTGCGCTGCCATTGTCAAGGCCGTGGCTGCAGGTTGCGACGCGGTGCTGCTGGATCTGCACGGGGCCATGGTGACACAAAGCCATGATGATGGCGAGGGTGAACTGTTGCGCCGCATCCGTGCCGTGGCACCTACCGTGCCCATCGCCGTCGCACTGGACATGCACACCAATTTGTATGACGCCATGGGGGACAACGCCACCGCAATAGCGGGCTACCAGACCTATCCGCATGTGGACATGTACGAGACCGGCTTGCGCGCAGGCCGTGCGGTGCTGGCCCAGTTGGCCGGCAAAGCAACACCCACCATGGCTTATGGGCGCAAGCCCATGTTGCCGCACGTCATGCGGCAAGGCAGCCAAGACTCACCCAACCGCGAGTTACAGGCGCGCTGCCGCGAGATGGAAGCCGAAGGCGCATTGAGCGCCAGCGTGTTTGTCGGTTTCCCGAACGCAGACATCACGTTTGCAGGGTTGTCAGCGGTGGTGGTGACCGATGGCGACATGGCCCTGGCACGCCGCTACTGCGATGAATTGCTGGCCCTGGCCTGGGCACAGCGTGCTGCCTTTGTGTACGAGATCGAAGCTTTGGCCAGTTCGATAACAAGAGCGCAGACATTGGCAGCGGCCAAACCCGCAGGCAGTGGCCCAGTCGTGTTGTTAGACCACAGTGACAACTGCGCATCGGGCGGCACCATGGATACCATGACCGTGCTGGCCGCAATGCTGGAAGCGGGTATGCAAGACGTTGCCGCGTTTGCGGTATTTGACCCACAGGCGGTGCAGCAGATGATTGCCGCTGGTGTGGGTGCTACCGTTTCGCTCGCGCTGGGGGGCAAACTGGACATGCCCTCACTCAAGCTCACAGGCCAGCCTCTGCAGGTCAGTGGGCGCGTTCGGCGCATCAGTGACGGCAACTTTGTCAACTACGGCCCTATGTCACGCGGCGAGCAAAACTCGATGGGGCCGAGTGTCGTGCTAGAGCTGGATGGCCGCTTTGAGATTGTGGTAATTTCTAACCACGTTGAGCCGCATGATCTGGCCGCGTTCACGGCAATAGGCATCGCGCCTGAGCGCAAGAAATATCTGATGCTTAAGAGCCGTGTGCACTGGCGTGCCGGCCTCCAGAGCCTGGCCCATGCAGTGGTGGAATGCGCAGGAACAGGCGTATGCACCTCAGACTATGCGGCGCTGGGGTTGTCGCGGGTGCGGCGGCCGATTTATCCTATTGACGAGATGTGACGTAATGGGAACGAGTTAGTTCTGGACACAAAAGAACTGGCAGCAGAGGACCAGCGATGTTTACGCCTCCTGTATGTACGCGAACAGGTGCACCAGCATCACGCCCCAAAGACGTAATCCCGTCCCGTGCCGCCGCAAACAAGGCCTGCGTACCACGCGCGACTGGAAGAATAAGCTGATGGAGGTTTTTGGCCCACCTCATCGCGCAGCTCCTGCACCGTGGCGCTCAGGCTCATCGCCATCCACCTTCGCTTTGCTAGCGGTGCGGGCCTTAAAGTAAGCCACCGCTGCGGCAAGGATGATCAAAGCTAAAGCCCAACGAGACGCGTTTGAGACCCTTGGCCATGGGCTCTCCTGCGTGTTGTGTGGTGTGTGTTGCCTGCTCCATTCTTTGCGGCAGGCCAGAGATTGAATCGTAGCCCTGGCTCGCGTGTTTGGGCCTAAGGGAAAAACCCGGCGCGACGAAGCCGGTGTTTTACCTGGGATACGATGGGATGACAGTTTCCTTTTTTTGGGGCGGGATAAAACACAAAAAACCCTGTATTTACTCAATAAGTTGCTATAAAAACAGGAAACCAAGCGCTGCGCGTCAACGGCGAATGGCAACTCTATTGGCCGCCCCGTGGTTTTCTAGTGCGCCAGTATTTTGGAAAGAAAAGTCTTTGCGCGTTCACTACGCGCATCCGGATTGCTAAAGAATTCCTCTTTTTCGCAGTCTTCGACGATGCGCCCCTGGTCCATAAAAATCACCCGATTGGAGACTTTTCGGGCAAAGCCCATTTCGTGGGTGACGCACATCATGGTCATGCCTTCTTGTGCCAATTGCACCATCACATCCAGCACTTCGCCCACCATCTCGGGGTCCAGTGCAGAGGTGGGTTCGTCAAACAACATGCAGATGGGATCCATGGCCAATGCACGGGCAATCGCCACCCGCTGTTGCTGACCGCCTGACAGCTGGCCGGGAAACTTGTCTTTTTGTTCCATCAGGCCGACGCGATCCAGGTATTTCAGTCCTTTGGCCAAAGCATCGGCAGGACCGCGGCCGAGCACCTTGACTTGGGCAAGAACCAGGTTTTCGGTGACCGTCATGTGAGGAAACAGCTCGAAGTTCTGGAACACCATGCCAACACGCGAGCGCAACTTTGGCAAGTCGGTTTTTGGGTCGCCTACCGAAACGCCATCCAAAATGATCTC
>JANOXL010000074.1:0-1682 GCA_031418395.1 Rhodoferax sp.
CAAAAACGGCTTGAGTGCCCCCTGGCGGCATGGCGACTGGCTCAAGATCAACCCTGTCGACGGCAACACGGGCGGCGGCTGCATCATCTACGGCAGAAGCGACGCCACCATCAACCGCTACGGCCTGCGCATGGGCACGAGTGAGTTGTACAGCGCGGTCGAGGCGCTGCCCGAGGTGCTCGACAGCATGGTCGTTGATCTGGAATACTTGGGCCGCGAAAGTTACATGCCGCTCTTCGTCGTGCTGCGAGACGGCGCGCCGCTGGACGACGCGATGCGCGGCAAACTCAACAACGCGATCAAAGTCGCACTCTCACCGCGCTTCGTGCCGAACGAGATTTTTCAAGTGTCTGAGATTCCGCGCACCTTGTCGGGCAAAAAGCAGGAGTTGCCGATCAAGAAACTCATGCTGGGCCAGCCGATTGAGAAAGTCATAAATAAAGAAGCAATGGCCAACCCGGGTTGCCTGGATTGGTACGATGCGATGGCTCGCAACCACTTGGCAAAATCTGCCAATATTCAAAAATGATAGCAACCTAGCCAATTAATTCGAGACCTAGGGGCCTACTTCTTTCAAAACTGGTAGCGGACACGGGTTTTTGATCCCGAACATACCCAAAATAGGTATGTTCGGGACTGCCACCTCGTCAATCGCGCCCGACGCCGAAGTGCCTCACTTCACCCGCGCCGCCGTCTCCGCCGCGTACTTCTGCGTCGCCACCTCCACCGCCTTGCTGTGAATCTCGGCCAGCTCAGGCCGTGACGCGCGCGCCCGATCTGACGCGCCTTGGGTTGCCATCTGCCCCTGCCAACGCGGGAACACGTGGCGGGCGATTAAGTCGTAACTCTTGCGCGTCGCGTCAAAATTGGCCCAGTTGTGCGCCAGCATCAGGTAGGCGCCGAAGCCGCCGTTGGACTGTTTCCACAGGCGGTCGATCTGCGCGTTGACCATGTCGGGCGTGCCTATCGCGCCAAAGCCCGAGTCGTTCACAAAGGAGATCATCTCCTTGATGTTGTTGCCCGGCACCGCCATCTGCGGGAAGGCCGCCACTGCCTGAAAATAATCAAACCACTGCGCCATGCCGTATTCGACATCGCGGTAGGCTTGGTCCATCGTTTCGGCCACGTGCACCATGCCGACCAGACGCCACTTGTTGCGGTCCACCTGGGTTTTGTAGTGTTTGGCCTGCGCCTCCATCACGTCCCAATGCAGCGCGAGCGCGTCAAAACCCGCAGCGGTGGTCGCGCCAATCGACAACAGGCCAATGCCGTGCATGCCCGCCAGTTTTGGCCCGGTGGGCGAGGCCACGGCGGGAATGGCGATGTCGAACAGCGGGTTCGAATAAGGCCGCAGGTGCAGGCGCGCGTCGCGCAAATCCCAACGGTCGTTTTTGAAGGTGACGGGCTCCTCAGAAGTGAGCAGTTTCATGATCACACCCAAGCCATCTTCCAGCAAAGGCCGTGTCTGCGTCTGCGAGAGCCCCACCATGATGCCGTCGCTCGGCAGCGAACCCGGCCCCAGGCCCAGCATCACCCGCCCACGGGTGAGGTGATCGAGCTGGACGATGCGCTCAGCCTCCCACAGCGGGTTGTGGTAACTCACGCTGGTGACGCCCGAGCCAAGTTTGATGTGTTTGGTGCGCTCTGACGCCACCGCCATGAAAATCTCGGGGCTCGCGCTA
>JANOXL010000075.1:0-10028 GCA_031418395.1 Rhodoferax sp.
TTGGCGGCTTTCACCCACAGCGCCCATTTCTTGATTTCGGTGTCGATGGTTTTGGCCAATTGCGCGGAGTCTTGCACGTCCATGTCAATACCGGCAGCCTGAAACTTGGCCTGCACGTCTGCCTTGCCCACTGTGCCCAGAAAGGCGCTTTGTACTTTGGCCAACACATCCGGTGGCACGTTGGCCGGTGCCATCAGGCCAAACCAGGCGCTCACCGCATAGTCTTTGACATTGTCACCAATGGGCGGTACGGCAGGCGCTTTGCCCGCACGCCGCGCCGTTGTCACGCCCAGGCCGCGCATACGACCCCCGTTCATTTGCGAGACGGCGTTGCCGACATCGGCAAAGGCAAACTGGATCTGGCCACCGAGCAAGTCCGTCAAGGCCGGTGGTATGCCTTTATAAGGCACGCTCACCACGTCCAAGCCAGCCATATTACCCAACATGGCGGCTGACACCAGCGAGCCCGACGAGCCGTGCCCATAGGCCAGTTTGCCAGGATTGGCTTTGGCGTAGGTGATGAATTCCTTCATATCTTTGGCCGGGAACTCGGTTTTTACCATCAGGATAAAACCGGTCTCGCCAATTTTTCCGATAGGTGTGAAGTCTTTCACCGGGTCGTAATTCAGCTTTTTATACAGGCTGACGTTCGCCGCCTGGGTGGTGCTGGTGGTTACCAAAAAGGTGTAGCCATCACCCGCCGCAGCCTTGACCGCCTCCGCCCCCAAAATGCCATTGGCCCCGGCCTTGTTTTCCACATTGATCGGCTGGCCCAAGGCGTCTCCCATGGCCTGCGCCAGAATGCGGCCCACAGAATCGGTGGCGCTGCCGGCCGGGAAAGGCACCACAAACCGGATCGGTTTGTTCGGGTAGGCCTGCGCCGCCGCAGGCAGGCTGGCCGAGAGGGCCATCAAGCCCAGCCCCACACCGGCCATAGCCCGCCCCCAAATTTTTGAAAACAAATGTGTCATGCCCATACCACTGCCTTTCTTTGATTTGACCAAGCTTCATATTGATTTGCGTAAGCGTCTTCGACCTTGTTGCGTTTGACCTTGAAGGTCGGTGTAACAAAGCCGTTCTCGGGTGACCAGGTGGTCGCCACCACCGCGACAAAGTCGAGTTTCTCATGCGCTTCGAGCTGCGCGTTCACAGTTTTGAGGTGCGCTGCGAAGGACTCGGCAATCGCGGCTTTACCGTCAGCACTTTGTGCACGGGCCTGTGCGTCCGCCGACAACATCACCACCGCCAGCGGCTGGGCCAGGTTGGCACCTGTTACTGCGCAGGCTTCGATGTCAGGATGGGTCACGAGCAGGTCTTCCACTGGCGCGGGGGCAACATATTTGCCTTTACTGGTTTTGAAAATATCTTTCACGCGGCCCGTGATTTTGAGGCAACCATCCCCGCCGACCGCGCCTTTGTCGCCTGTACGCAGCCAGCCGTCTGCGGTGAAGGTGGCCGCTGTTTGCACCGGGTCTTTGTAATAACCCATCATCAGGCAGGGCGCGCGCATCTGGATCTCACCAGAGTCTTTGTCGATGCGGCTCTCCACGCCGTCATAGGCCAAGCCCACCGTGCCGGGCCGGAACGTGCCGGGCAGCGTGCCGTGCGAGACACCGCTGTTTTCCGTCATGCCGTACACCTCGATCAGATCCAGCCCCAAGTCGCGGTACCAGCGCAACATGTCAGGCGGCATGGGGGCCGCGCCACCGGCAGCCAGACGGCAATTGCCCAGGCCCAAACCTTTGAGAATTTTCTTGCGCACGATGCCGCCCACGATGGGGAGCGAGAGCAGAAAGTTGAGTTTGCTCGGCGCAAATTTGCTATGAACACCTTGCTGGAACTTCACCCACAAGCGCGGCACCGAGAAAAACACGGTGGGCTGCGCCCGCTGCAAATCCTGCACAAAGGTATCCAGCGACTCGGCAAAGAAGATGTGGCTGCCGTAAGTCAAGGCACCTTGTTCGATCAACATGCGCTCGGCCACATGGGCCAGCGGCAGGTAAGACAAGAGTTGATCGCTGCTGTTCATCTCGACTCGGCCCTTGGCGGTGGCGCTTTTGAGCCCCCAGGCCATGGCATTGAACTTGTGCATCACGCCCTTGGGGTTACCGGTAGTGCCCGAGGTGTAGATGATGGTGCAAAGCTCTTCGCCATCCCGCGCAGGCTCCCCTTCCATGGGCTGATTGGTCGAAATCAACGAGTCCCAGGGCGTGGCTGTCAGGTTTTCTGGCGCGAGCGGCAGGCTGATGAGCGGCACACCGGTCGGCACGCCGTCTTTGAGTGCGCCGACGTCATCGAGTTTGCCGACAAAACACGCGCGAGCCTCGCTGTGTTCCAGGATATACCGCAGAGCCTGGCCGTTGAAGGTGGGGTAGATCGGCACCGAGACGTAACCGGCCATCCAGATCGCCAAATCGGCCAATATCCAGTGCGCGCTGTTTTTACCGAGGATCGCAACGGTGCTGCCTTGCGGCCAGCCCTGGGCCGCGCCTTGTGCTTTGAGCCAACTTGCCACGCGCCGCGCTTCGTCACCGGCTTGCCGCCAGGTGATGTCCTGCGCCGCGCCGCCGCCGGTGGGTTGGGTCAAAAACACTTTGTCAGGCTGCGATTTTTCCCAGCGGTAAAAGCAGGGCAGTTGCAGCTCACTGGGCGACAGGGTGATTGCGGCGGCCATGGGAACTCTCCTGTGGTTGGATTGGTGTTGCCAAGCACGCGTACGTCGCCTGGAAGCCCAGCAAGTTTAGCCCGTTGCTCGCAGCTTGCGGCAAGCTGCGCCTGGCCGTCGCCCAGATGGCCCTGATCGCATCAGGCCCACCCTGCGTTTGTCGTTCAACTTCGCGCGACAGGCCGGGTTGCGTCACTGCACCATTCACTCCAACTGCCCGCATACAGGCCGCTGCGGCCCAGGCCTGCGATTTCCATAGCCAGCAGATTGGGTATCGCACTCACGCCACTGCCGCAGTGGTGAACCACGGTGGCCGGGTCGCGGCCCGCGAGCAGGGCTTCAAACTCGGCCTTTAAAACCGCTGCCGGTTTGAATTTGCCATCTGTGCCGATGTTCTGTGCAAACGGCCGGTTCAAGGCGCCCGGAATGTGGCCGGCCACAGGGTCCAGCGGTTCGACTTCACCCCTGAAGCGCGGCGCGGCACGGGCGTCGATCAAGGTTTGGGTGGGGCGGCCCAAGTTGGATGCTACTGTTTTAGTAGCAACAAGTGCATTTAATTCGAGACCTGGAGCATAGTTTTTCTCAAAATTCTCTGGGGCGGATAAAAAATTAACACCCTTGTTAACACTACTGCCCACATCCCCATTCGCATCTTTGTCAACAGGCTCACTCGCCGCCCAGGCCTGCATTCCGCCGTCCAAAACTGCCACGTTCTCGTGGCCCACCCACTTGAGCATCCACCACAGGCGACCGCAATAGTTTGCGCCTTGACGGTCATACACCACCGCCTGCTGGTCGTTTGAAAATCCGATTGAGCCGAGCCAGGCTGCGAACTTCTCGCGTGTGGGCAAGGGGTGGCGCCCGCCGTTCACTCCCGCGCCGGTTTTGTCGCTCAAATGGCGATCCAGATGCACATACACCGAACCCGGAATGTGTGACGCCAGGTAGGCGGCTTCGCCCGCCGCCGGGTTCATTAAATCGAAGCTGCAATCGAACACCATCAAGGGCGCGTTGGCGGATTTCAGCGCTGTGAGTTGCTTGACGGAGATGAGGGTGGTGTATCGTGTTGGGTCGGCCATGGTGGGCTCCAAAGAAGGGTGTCCGTAAATTGTCATTCCATTTCCAAATCATTCGTGAAGTAGGCGCGTCGACGAAGACAGTGCTTTGGCACGGCTAGCGTACGGCGAGCAAAGGCAACGACCTGCACGGATGATTTGGGAATGGGATCAGCGTTGCTCTTCGTGATTGTCCGGTATGGCGCGGTGCGTCAGCATGGTGGCCGCAATGCCGCTGGCCACAATCAGGGCCATACCCAGCCAGCCCATGAGCGGAATCTCGTCGCCAAATAAGAGCAACCCGTAGATCGCTGCAAACACAATGCCCGAATACTGCAAATTGGCCGCCACCAAAGTCGGCCCCTGGCTGTAGGCGCGCGTCATGCACCATTGGCCCACCGAGGCGAGCAGCCCGATGGGGATGATCCACAAGGCCGCAGTCAAAGTCACCCGGCTCAGAGGCGTGATGCCCAGGTAGGCCACACAGGCCAAGCCACCCAGCGTTGTGCCCAGGGCGAAATAAAACACCACCCGCGTGGCCGGTTCACCCACCCGCGCCAGCGCCGTCACCTGCAAATAGGCCAGCGCAGCGCCCACGCCCGAGAGCAGACCAATCAAACCGGCGAAGACCTGGTTTTGCGCAATGGTAGGGCGCAAGAGCATCACCACGCCGACAAACGCTGCCAGCACGGTGAGCACCAAAGCGCCCTGGTTCTGGCTCTGCGTGCGGCTCTGGGCATTTGTGCCGACCAGCGCGCCGCCGACCAGAAACGCCGCAATCCATACGCCGCTCATGTAATTCAGCGTCATCGCGGTGGCCAGTGGCAAAAAGGCAATGCCGTAAAACCACGCGGCCATCGACACCGTGCCCACAAAAGTGCGCCAGGCGTGCATGGCTGGCACCGGTGTTTTGATCGGAATGCCCCGCGCGCGCATGATCGCTGCGGTAAAAATGATGCTGACCAGACCCCGGTAAAACAGCAACTCGCCCACGTTGAAGCTGCCCGACGCCACCTTGATGCCGACGCCCATGGTGGCAAACAAAAGCGAGGCGAGGATCATCCAGAGGGCTTGCATGGGCTATTTTGAATTTCTGAGTAGGCGGCGGCAGGGTTCACTGGCCGATTGGCGCGCTTCGAGTTTAAAGGCCGTCAGCCCCCACCCAAGCGCCCCGCCGCCGCTCCTCCATACGTCGCAGGCGTGTCGCTATCCGCGACACTGGCGCCTAAAGTCGTCGGGACGGCGGGGCGCTTGAGTGGGGGCGAGGGGCGTCTAATTCAAGCGAGCAAATGGTCACATTCGACAACGTCTCGAGTTGCCCGTTAACCTACGGGATCTATAGGGACTCCCAATGAAATACATCGTTACGGGTCGTGTGCATCCAGAGCGAGCCAATGTCAACATCGACCTTCCTCCAATGCATCCGATCGGAGGAGGCCAGATTCTTGTGCGCTGCGAAGCCTCACAACTTACAGTTGTTCTGACCGATCAACCGATCGAGGGCTACATTTCAGCGTTCATGCTTGCAGAGCATATTGCACAAGCGGCAGTTTCGGCCCTTGGATTTTCTTTGGCTACCGGCTATGTAGTGGAACTCGTTCAAGTCATTGAAGAATCAGGGGTGGTTCACATATTTGGTGTTCGGGCCCCTGATCTTGTATTTGAGCCGCATGAAGCAGTGTTTGCAGCTTCGGTGCAACTTGTAGGAAGTGATTTAGCCTTTCGAATGGCTGTTGCTGACTACGGAAATGCTTTACGTGACTCTTACAGATGTGCGTCACTTTGCTTTCGTGCAATTGAAGCTATCAAATCCGGATTTGGACCTGGATCTGACAATGAGCAATGGAGTCGCATGCATGCTGCGCTCGGAACTTTACGTGAACCTATCGACACCACTGTGAAAAAATTTGCGGATGCAATCCGCCATGGCGATTGGGCCAACACTGTGCTAACAGATTCAGCGCAACGATTGGCAATGCTGAAGGTTACTCGGGATGTGCGGTAACGATACCTACGTTACCGCCAGGCAGCGAAAAATCCAAGCATTTCACCAGGATGAACGATAGAAAGTATCGCCTTGCCCTTTGGTTTTGTGCTTGCCGATGTGAGAAGGGATAGGCCTCGCAATGAGCGCTCGGTGTCCTCCACCCTCCCGCGCCCAACCCTGCGCCCCGCCGTCCCTACGACTTTAGGCGCCAGTGTCGCGGACAGCGACACGCCCGCGACGTATGGAGGAGCGGCGGCGGGGCGCTGGGGTGGGTGCCAGCGGCGGACGAGGAAACGCGGCGGCAATTGGCCGCTTGTCTGGCAACCGGCTAAAGCGCAAAGGATTCAAGCGGAAACGGTCGCCTCGAACAGGATTTGCTACGAACCAGAGCGCGGAAAGGCCCCAAGTTCAATTGTTAACACCCATGTTAACAATTTTCCAGATTTACCGTTTCTGCGGAATTTTTGAGGAAAATCCGCCCCTAGGTCTCGAATAATATGCGTATTTAGCTACCAAAATAATAGCAAATCAAAGGCACAAAACTCAACCAACTTGCCCCATCTCGCGCCGGTACCACTCGTGGAACTGCTGCATGCCGTCTTCCATCGGGCTCTGATACGGCCCGAATTCGTTGTCGCCGCGCTGCATCAGGGCTTTGCGGCCGGCGTCCATGCGCAGGGCGATTTCGTCGTCTTCGACGCAAGTTTCCATGTAGGCGGCGCGTTGGGCTTCGACGAATTCGCGCTCGAAGGCGCAGATTTCCTCGGGGTAATAAAACTCTACCATGTTCATGGTTTTTTGCGGCCCCATGGGGTGCAGGGTGGAGACGGTCAACACGTGCGGGTACCACTCGACCATCACGTGCGGGTAGTAGGTGAGCCAAATCGCGCCGTAGGGCGGTGGCACGCCGTTGCGGTACTTCAGCAGCGCCTCTTGCCAGCGCTGGTAGGCGGGTGAACCGCCCTGTGAATCGGCTTTGCCCAGGCGGTTGGCGACACCGACGGTTTGCACCGAATAATGCGGTTTGAACTGCCATTGCAACTCGTTGCATTCGACAAATTGCCCCAGGCCCGGGTGAAAGGGCCCCACGTGGTAGTCCTCCAGATAGACCTCGATAAAGGTCTTCCAGTTGTAATGGCACTCGTGCATTTCCACATGGTCCAGCGCGTAGCCGGTGAAATCCAGGGCCGCGCGCGGGCCCAGACCAGCCAGGTCAGCCGCCACGTTACGGCCAGGCTGGGTCGGATGGGTTTCAAACAACAGGCCGTTCCACTCCGACAGCGGATAGTTGTGCAAATTCAAACACGGATCTTGCGCGAAATGCGGTGCGCCCAAAAGTGTGCCTGCGGGCATGCGGCCAGTGGAACCAGGCCCAGCAGCACCCGAGCCAGCGGCTGCAGGGCCTGAGCCTGCGTAGGTCCAATGGTGCAGAGGGCAGACGATGTTGCCCCCGGCCTGCGGCGGCAAAGAGCCCCGGCCCTTGAGGATGAGTGCCTGGCGGTGACGGCAGACGTTGGAGATCAGCTCCACGCCCGCTGGGGTGCGCAACAGCGCCCGCCCGCCAGATTCTTGCGGCAAGGTATAGAAATCACCCACCTGCGGCACGGCAAGCTGGTGGCCCACGTAACGCGGGCCGTTGTTGAACAATAGTTCGATTTCACGCTGATAAAGCGCTTCATCGAAATAGCTTGAAACTGTAAGTTGGCTCGTGCTGTCTTGGAAGTCAGCACGAAATGCCTGCTGCAGTTGAAGACTTAAATCAGACATGGGGACTGACCTAGAGACTCCCCCTATGAAGGGGCAGGGCGCACCCGGTTGGGGTGCAGTGGAGAGGGATTTCGAAGGTGTCCGAAGACGTATCCGAAAGGGGCAGAGTAGTCCATTGTAGCGGTGACCTCAGGCAACCTCCATGCTACCGACTTCTGCAGAAGCGCCGGGGCTATAGGGCTGATGGATTTGTGGTCGAACCGACAAACGCCTGAAGCTCATCCAGAAATTGCTGCCACGCGGGCTCTTGCTCCAGCAAAATGTGGTTTTTGCTTTCCAGCGTGATGAAGTGCGCCCCGTGGATGCGCCCCGCTATGTACCGCCCTTCGTCCAGCGGCACGCGCGGGTCGCCACGGCTGTGGATGACCAGCGTAGGGCATTGGACTTGACACAGCAAATCGGCAATATTCATCGTCTCATAAGCGGCAATCAAATTTGCAGCGTTTTCTGGCGACGTTGAGGTGCGTTGCAACTCGGTGAACCATTGGTACTGCTCGGGCGTGCTGTCTGGAATCAGCATGCTGGTGAAAATCTGCCGAAATGCAGGGTTGGGACGGCCCCAGCCGATTTCGATCAGCTGGCGCATCGCCTGCGCTTCCTTGCGGTCCTGCTCGCTTGGGTTACGCGCCAGCCGACCGCGCGCAAACGCGCCGTAGAGCACCATGTTTTTAACCCGCTTCGGGTGCCGCGCAGCGTAGGCGATGGCCACACCAGCCCCCTGTGACGAGCCGAATAGCGAAAAACGCTCCAACCCGGCCGCATCGACCACGGTTTCAAGGTCGCTGACCGCCAATTCAAATGAAAACCCGGGCACCTGGCGGTCTGAGAGGCCGCAACCGCGGCAGTCGTAACGCACCATCTGATTTTTGGATGCCAACGCCAGCAGGCGGGAGCGCCACACCGGACTGTCCCAATCCGCTTCTAGATGGTTGATCCAGGTGCCCACCTCCACCAAAGGCGAGCCGACACCTGCCACGCCGTAGGCCAACTGAACCTTGTCATCGGTAGTGCAGAACTGGATTTTCTGCGCCACAGGGCGGCTGTGCTGCGCCGCCCCCAGGTTTGGCGGCACCAATGCCCCATTGGATACCAATGGAACCAAGGCTTCGAAAATATAACCGCGTCCGCGCACCGTTTTGACGAAGGTTTGCGACTCGTCCCCCAGGGCTGTGCGCAATTGGGCAACACACTGGACCAGCGAATCGTCGGTGACGACCGCATGCGGCCATACCGCCTTCACCAATTCATCCTTGGCCAACAGCCGCCCGTGGTTTTGCACGAAATAGGCAGCCAGCCGGAACGCCGTTGGCCCCAGCGGCAGCGCCTGGCCACTTAGCTGGAGCTCCCCCCGTTGCAAGTCCAAAACGACATCAAGATGTTTTGGCTGGCTGGCTTGGACAAGTGACAGTTTCGGCAACATATCGGCAATCCTTCAGCGATTCTTCATGTGTTTTTGCTACGGTTTTTCTAGGATAGCTGAAGTGCATCGTGCCGGGTGAATTTTTGCTGGTTTGCCGCTAGTCTCGACCCCTTAATCCTTGCACTGATTGTTCGAAACCATCAGGAGGAAGACATCATGTCAAACGCTTTTACCGCATGCGCCCGGATCAACCCAAGCCCGAGCGCATCAGATTTGCGCCAACTTGCCGCCACACTCGCCTTCGCGGGCCTGTTGGTGTTGCTGCCAGGTTGTGCGGCAAACTCACCCGCTGCGGGGCCACCCGTCACCATCACCTCAACCGGGGCAAACGCCGTTACGGTGTGGGATGAGATCGCCACCAGCGCGATCAATATGCCACCAGCCTCCACTGGCACGCCAGAAGAGCGCATGCCACTCACCGGTGCCGACCATGCCACGGTGCATCTGGCGATCTATAACGCGGTGATGGCCATCGCGGGCACGCACCGGCCTTATGCCATCCAACCGGCCACTCCCGCCGCTGGCGCGTCGATGGAGGCCGCCGCCAATGCTGCCGCGTATGGTGTCATGCTAGGCCTGTTCCCGGCACGCGCCAGCCTCTACCAAAACACTTACGCCACCCGGATGGCGGGCATCGCCGACGGTGGCGCTAAAGCACGAGGAACGGCCATTGGCGCGGAGGCCGCACGCGGCATGTTGGCGTTGCGTGCCAATGATGGCCGGCACACCCCATTGGCTGCCTATGTTCACGGCACCGAAGCTGGCAAGTTTCGGGCCGGCGCGGCAGTGCTTCGTCCCTACATTTACGTCAAACCTTTCGCAATGACCAGCGCAGCACAATTTCGCGCTGGTGGACCCCCCGCGCTGGACACTGCAGCCTATGCCGCCGACCTGAATGAAACCAAATTATTCGGCGGGGCGACCAACTCGGCGCGAACTGAAGCGCAAACCGAGTCAGCGCGCTTCTACACCGACCCGCCACCCGTTTACTGGCCGCGCAACCTGCGCCAGTTTGGCTCGGCCCAAGCAAGCCTTGCCGACAACGCCCGGCTGATGGCGCAAATCTGGGTGGCGCAGACCGACTCTTTGATTGCCTGCATGGAGACCAAGTACCACTACAACTTCTGGCGCCCG
>JANOXL010000076.1:0-4171 GCA_031418395.1 Rhodoferax sp.
CGGTTTTGGTGTCACGCAAGTCAAAGACCGCCTGACCGCCCTTTACGGCGGCGCAGCCACATTTGCAATCGGCGCCAATACGCCGCGCGGCACAGCCGTGCGAATCTCAATTCCGCTTGCGCCCTGAACCCGCTGCCACCACAGATCAGCCTGCCAGGATCGCCGCCATGCCCCCCACCGCCTTAATCGCCGAAGACGAGCCGCTCCTGGCCGCTGCGCTCAAGGCCGAGTTGGCGCTGGCCTGGCCTGAACTGCAAATCGTCGCCACCGTGGGTGACGGCCACTCCGCAGTGGCCCAGGCGCTGGCACTGCAACCCGACGTGTTATTTTTTGACATCCAGATGCCCGGCATGAGCGGGCTGGACGCGGCGCTGACCTTGGTTGACGAATGGCCGCAGGCTGTTGCGAATGGCAGCGCCCCCGGCAGCGGCAACCTGAATCCCGCTGCCAAGCCTTTTCCGGCCCTGGTTTTTGTGACCGCCTATGACCAATACGCCGTGCAGGCGTTTGAAGCGCAGGCGGTAGACTATCTTTTAAAGCCTATAAATCAAAATAGACTCTTAAAAACTACAAATAAATTGGCATCCGGTCTCGTAAATAGTACACCAATTGCTTCTGAATTTGACATCATTTTGTCTAAATTAAGAACAATTTCCAGCACAAAAACATCCAATTCAGAACCCTACTTGAGCATCATCCAAGCCAGCGTGGGCAACGCAATCCACCTGGTGAAGGTTGCTGACGTCCTGTGTTTCGAAGCGGCTGATAAATACGTGCGGGTGCTGGCAAAAACTGACGCCTCCCCGCGCGAGTTTCTGATCCGCACGCCGCTCAAAGACCTGCTACCGCAGCTGGACCCGGAAATTTTTTGGCAAGTGCATCGCGGCACTTTGGTCAGGAGCGCCAGCATCGAGGTGGTCACCAAAGACGAGGCCGGCAAAATGTGGCTGACCCTGGGCGACGTGCCTGAGAAATTTGCGGTAAGCCGCCTTTACGCTCACCTGTTCAAGGCCATGTAGGCGCGAGTCCCAGGTCAAGCACGCCAGGTCTTAAAGACCAGCTTTACGCGCACTACATCACGCTGATGCGCTTTATTGGTGCGCAAATACCCTGCTTATTGGGTAAAACCTCACGTTACCGAAGTTACCAAACCGCATCCAAAGGCTTAAACTGGTACTTTAATCCGCGCTGGAGATTCCTTGGGGGCGCTCTGGCAGGGATTACGTGAACTTGCCTGCTGCTTCAGCGCTAAAGATGCCAATGATGCCGATCACGCCACGACTGAATTTTTCCACCCGCCTCGCTGGTGCGGCTTGGGCGATTGTTTGTGTTGTTGCCTCCCATTTTGCGAGCGGCCTGGCGCTGGCACAAACACCCGCCACAGGTTCTTCGACGCCCGCACCTGCTTCTGCGCCAGCGCCAGCGCCAACTCCAGCGGCCGCGACACAATTTGCCATCACCGCTTACAAAGTGCAGGGCAACACGCTCTTGAACCCCCTGCGGGTCGAGACCATAACGCATCAACACATCGGGCCCAAGAGTGATTTTGAGACCATCCAGCGTGCCGTCGAGGCGCTGGAGAAAGCCTACGTCAACGCCGGTTTCGGCTCGGTGCGCGTTGAAGTGCCCGAGCAAGAGCTGCAAGGTGGCGTGGTTACCTTGCAGGTGGTCGAGGGCAAACTTGGCGAGGTCAAAGTCGAATCCAATGCGTTTTTCAACGAGGCCAATGTCAAGAATTCACTGCCCGCGCTGCGCACCGGCGAGACCACCAACACCGACGAACTCAATCGCAACATCAGCCTGGTGAACGACGGCGGCGTGAAAAACACCAGTGTCACCTTCAAGCGCAATTCCGTGACCGGCCTCTCCGACGCCATCGTCAAATTCACCGCTGAAGACCCCGAGCGCTGGCTGGCCCTGTTGGACAACACGGGCGCTGCGGCCACCGGCTTGTACCGCATGGGCCTGATCTACCAGCACGCCAACCTGTTCAACCGCGACCACGCGCTGTCAGTCCAGCTCATGAGCAGCCCAGGCCACTGGCAACAGGTGGGCATCGTTGGCGTGGGTTACCGCATCCCGTTTTATGGCTTGGGCGGCACGCTGGATGTGAACGCTAGTTATTCGAATGTGGACTCGGGCAAGGTGGCAGGTGCCGGCGGTGGGCCGGATTTGGCGATCAGCGGCAGTGGCAACACCTTCGGGCTCAAATACACGCATTTGCTCGACAGCACGCCTGAGTTGCAACATCGCCTGAGCTTGGGGCTGGAGAACCGCAACTTTGGCAACTCGGTCACCGTCACCGGCGTGGCCGGTGGCAGTCTCGTTCCGGATTTGGCCACGCGCCCGCTCACGCTGGCCTACAGCGGCCAGTACCGCGTGGCCGAGCGCGATTCGACTTATTCCATCAGTGTGAGCAAGAACCTGCCCGGTGCCGCCAATGGCAGCACGGCAGACTTCAACCAGCCCGGTGGCCGCACCGGTGCTGTGGCTGACTTTCACATGCTCAAGTTCAATCTGCAACACACCGAGCGTTGGCCCTCGCAGTGGAGCCTGCGTGGCGCGATCAGTGGCCAGATCAGCGAGCACCTGCTCATCTCACCCGAGCAGTTTGGCGCAGGTGGCGCAGACAGCGTGCGCGGTTTCAGCGAACGCGAGGCAGCGGGTGACCGGGGCTGGCGCGCCGGCTTGGAAGTTTGGGCGCCCGCATGGGACGCCTCGCCCTGGCGGCTGGTGCCGCTGGCGTTTGTCGATGCTGCCGAAACCGTGCGCAATCAGCCCGCCGTGGGTGAAATCGAGCGCCAGCAGATCAGCAGCGCGGGCCTGGGGCTGCGCGCCTCGATGGGACGGAATTTGAGTCTGCGCATGGACTGGGGCCATGTGCTGCGCGGCGTCAACGGTATTGCTGGCGCTCGTGCGGGTGACAGCCGTGTTCATGCGACGCTGATCTGGAGTTTTCAATAAAGGGGGCTTTATGACAAGCTCTGCACATCAATTACACCGACATCTGCACCGGGCATTGGATCGACCGATGCAACGCACTGACCCACGTTCGGGTCGCCAGTTGTGGCGCCGCATGCGGCCTCGCGCTTCCACGCTTTTGCAGAATCTGCTCTCACGCCTGTGGGTGTTGCTCGCCAACGCGCTGGCGCGGGTGTTTCAGCCGGGCTGGCGCTCGCTGAAGGCGCGTGGGCTGGCTTCGGCGCTGGCCGTGGCGGGTTTGTCGAGTTTTACGACCTTGGCTACGGCCCCTCTGAATGCCGTACATGCGCAGGCGGCAGCGGTCAAAGGCGCGCCCCAGGTCGTTCATGGCCAGGCCACGTTAAACCAGGTCGGTAAAGAACGCATCATCACCAACAGCAACGGCGCCATCATCAACTGGCAGCAGTTCAACATCGACCGCGGCGAGTTGACACGTTTTGTGCAGCAAAACGCACAAAGCCAGGTGCTCAACCGGGTGGTGGGCGTCGACCCATCGGTGATTTTGGGCACGCTGCAGTCCAACGGGCGGGTGTTTTTGGTCAACCCCAACGGCATCGTGTTTGGCGCGGGCTCGCAGGTGGATGTGGCTGGGCTGGTGGCCTCCACGCTCAGGCTCTCGAATGATGATTTTCTGAACCATCGCATGCGTTTCACCGACACGCCAGGTGCGGGCGCTATCAAAAACGAAGGCAACATCCGCACTGCTTTGGGTGGCGAAGTGCTCCTGGTCGCACCGCGTGTAGAGAACTCGGGCCTCATCTTCGCGCCCGAAGGCAAAATTTTGCTCGCCGCCGGGCGCAGCGTGGAAGTGGCCGACATCGACAAACCTTCCATCCGCGTGGAAATCAGCAACAGCAGCGAAGAAGCGGTGAACCTCGGCACGCTGATGGCCAAACACATCTCCATTTACGGCGGGCTGGTGCAAAACACCGGGCGCATCCAGGCCACCAGCGCGGTGCTGGGCGAAAACGGCAAAGTGATATTGCGCGGCAAAGCGAAAGTGGAACTCACGCCTGCGAGTGTGATCACCGCCACCGGCTCGGGCGGCACCACGGGTGGCGATATTGATATTTCTGCTGAAAACGCACTCGGTATCAACGGCGGCGGCGAGGTCATCGTACAAGGTGTGTTGTCTACCAAGCCAACGCTGGATGGTAAAAATCTTTATTCAACCAGTGTTACAGATTCA
>JANOXL010000077.1:0-26366 GCA_031418395.1 Rhodoferax sp.
GACCATGGTGGGCTCCTGTTCAATCAAAAGTGTTGGCGCGGCCAGGGCGTGGCGTCAAGCGGCAGGGCCCGTTATTTTGAAGCTGTCGGCGTATTTTTTCGGGTCTTTGCCGTCCCACACCACGCCATCCATCAGCTTGGACGTGCGCAGTAGGTCCCGTGGCACAGGCGCTTTGGCGGCGGTGGCGGCTTGTTTGTACAAGTCGATTTGCGTGACCTGTTTGGCCACAGCCAGGTAGTCCGGGTGGTTTTTGAGCAAACCCCAGCGCTTGTGTTGGGTCATGAACCACATGCCGTCGGAGAGATAAGGCATATTGACCGCGCCGTCGTTGTAGAACTTCATGAAGTTCGGGTCGTCCCAGGTTTTGCCCAGACCGTTTTGGTAACGCCCCAGAATGCGCTGGTTGATCACGTCCACACTGGTGTTCACGTAACTTTTGTCGGCAATCGTCTCGGCCATCTTGCTTTTGTTTTGCAGGCCGCCGTCGATCCAGCGGCCTGCTTCAATGATGGCGGCGGTGACGGCCCGGCAGGTGTTGGGGTACTTTTTGGCGAAGTCACCCGTGGTGGCGAGCACTTTTTCGGGATGGTCTTTCCAGTTGTCCTGGGTGGTCTGCGCCGTGATGCCAATGCCATCAGCGATGGCGCGGTGGTTCCAGGGCTCACCCACGCAGTAGCCGTCCATGTTGCCCACGCGCATGTTGGCCACCATTTGCGGCGGCGGCACGGTGATGACCTTGGCGTCTTTGATCGGGTTGACGCCATGTGCGGCCAGCCAGTAATACAGCCACATGGCGTGAGTGCCGGTGGGGAAGGTCTGGGCGAAGGTGTACTCCTGTCCTGGTGGGCGCTTTTCATTGGCCATCAGTTTGGCCAGGCTCGGGCCATCCACTGCGCCTTTGTCCGCGAGTTTTTTGGAAAGTGTGATGGCTTGGCCGTTGTGGTTGAGCGTCATCAGCACGGCCATGTCTTTTTTACTGCCACCAATGCCCAGATGCGAGCCGTAGGCCATGCCCAACAGCATGTGGGTGAAGTCGTTTTCACCGCTGATGACTTTGTCGCGAATGCTGGCCCAACTCGATTCTTTCGAGGGCACGATCTTCACACCGTATTTTTTGTCGATGCCCAGCACTGAGGCCATGACAATGCTGGCGCAATCGGTCAACGGGATGAAGCCGATCTTGACTTCTTCTTTCTCCGGCTTGTCAGACCCTTGGGCGTAGACGGCTGCGCGCAGGGCCGGGTCGATCACCAGGGCGCCAGCGGCGGCGGATTGAATCAGGTGGCGGCGGCTAATGCGGGGCTCCTTTGTCGTGTCAAGGGTGTGCCCAAGAGCGGGCGTCGGAAGAATTGAGTTCACGATGAAGTCCTTTGAAAACGACGATGCAAAAAATGAACAAAAAAAGGCGTCCACATCAGGTTGCAGAGCGCTTGGCCGCACTGCAACTGGATGGGGACGCCGTTGTCCTTGTTTGATTTGCGCCACCCGCCATTGGGTGGTGCGCATCAATTGACCGTCATTGGTCTTGTCATGAATTACGCAAGTGTCATGCCAGGTTGTTCTGTGCATTCCGATGAAATATCAGCACCAGTTTTGTGCGCTGCACCAAAATAAGCCAGCACGCTGCATCAATTCACCCTAAGAGATCCGCCACATCGAGCATTCGCTGGGCTACTTCGACCAGCTTGAGGTTTTTGTCCATGGCCGTTTTACGCATCTTTTCGAAGGCGGCTTGCTCGCTGAGTTGCTGGCGTTGCATCAAGAGGCCCTTGGCGCGGTCGATCAATTTGCGGCCTTGCAGCTCAGTTTTGACATCGGCCAATTCATTGCGCAGAGCTTGCTCGTGTTGAAACCGCGCCATTGCCACGTCCAGGATGGGGCGAATCCGCTCATTGGACAAACCGGCAACGATGTAGGTGGTGACACCTGCGGCAAAGGCTTGTGCAGCGTGAGAGGCGTCGTCGGTGAACATCACAATCGGGCGGCGTTCATCGCGCGTGGCCAACACCACGTGCTCCAGCGCGTCGCGTGCCGTGCTTTGGGCATCGACAATCACCATGTCCGGTTGCAATTGCGCCAAGCGCTCCTGCAGGTACATATCGCCCGGCAGCACAGCGATGAGGTTGTAACCGTTCTCCAGCAGGCCGATTCTCAGGCTGCGCGAACGCTTGGCCTGCGCTACCAGAGCCGTGTCGGTCTGCTCGCCCACGCCGAGGTCAGGCGCAATCACAACGATTCTCAAACTTTCAGTCATGCAACGACAAACGCAATATTCGGGCCAGAACGGATGCGCCTGGAGGTAAAGCTCTAAACTTGCGGCCCATGACACAACCCATCCTGGTGCTGGGCATCGAATCCAGCTGCGACGAAACCGGCGTGGCCCTGGTGCGCACTACAGCTCAGGGCGCGCCGGTGCTGCTGGCCCATGCCTTGTACAGCCAGGTTGAGATGCACCAGGCCTACGGCGGCGTGGTGCCGGAGCTGGCCAGCCGTGACCATATTCGCCGCGTCTTGCCGTTGACTCAGCAGGTGCTGGCGCAGGCGGGTTGCGGTATCAAAGAGATCGACGTGCTGGCCTTCACGCGCGGCCCGGGGCTTGCCGGGGCGCTCCTGGTGGGCGCCGGTGCGGCCTGTGCGATGGCTGCGGCGCTACACAAACCGGTGCTCGGAGTCCACCATTTGGAGGGGCATTTGTTGTCGCCTTTTTTGAGTGCTGACCCGCCGCAGTTTCCGTTTGTGGCTCTGTTGGTTTCGGGAGGGCACACCCAGTTGATGCGGGTCGACGCGGTTGGCAGCTACGAACTGTTGGGCGAAACGATTGACGACGCCGCTGGCGAAGCCTTTGACAAATCTGCCAAACTGATGGGCCTGGGTTATCCCGGCGGGCCCGCGTTGTCGCGGATGGCTGAGCAAGGCGATGCAGCAGCGTTTAAATTGCCTCGGCCCTTGCTGCACAGCGGGAATCTGGATTTTTCTTTCGCGGGCCTGAAAACTGCGGTGATGGTGCAGGCCCAGAAACTCGGTGCTGCGCTGGAAAACCGCAAAGCCGATTTGGCAGCTTCGGTGGAGGCGGCGATAGTGGAGGTGTTGCTGAAAAAATCGCTCAAAGCCCTGGAGCAGACTGGGCTGAAGCGGCTGGTGGTGGCCGGTGGCGTCGGCGCCAATTGCCGGCTTCGGCAAGATCTCAATGCCGCCTGCGCGCAGCGCGGCATTCGGGTGCATTACCCCGAGTTGCATTTCTGCTCCGACAACGGCGCGATGATCGCCATGGCCGCTGCCATGCGCCTGCAGTCTGGCATTGAAAGCGCCAACACGGCTTACGCTTTTGACGTGAAGCCGCGTTGGGGCCTGGATCAGATCAGCCTGGGAGGCTGATCCAAAGCGTCCTTACAGCTTACTGGACAGCCAGTTCCGTCACTGCACTGACAACGACTTTTTTCGCCAGCTTCAAGGTCAACACGCCATTGTCGAGTTTGGCCTCGCTGCCCGCCGCGTCAATGTCTTGCGGCAACTCGTAAGCTGCCTTGTACTGGCGCGGCGCACCCTCTTTGACGCCGATGCGCACCACCGCGCCTTCGATCCCAATGGTCAACTGGTCTTTGGCGATGCCGGGCACGTCAAAGCTGAGGGTGAATGATTTGTCGTCCTGTTCAAAGTTGCCGGCGTTTTGGCGCGTCGCCGTCAGGGTGTCGTCCAAGAAACGCTCCAGCGAGCGGCCGACGGGTAAATTTCCGGGGGCGTAGGCATAACGACGCAGGCTGGGCAGGGTGTGTGAAGCAAAAAACATGGAAAACTCCTGGTGGATTTTGCGGCTCGCACAGTGTTTGCCGCATGCTTCCAATCTGCGATTCTTCGGCGGCAATTCAAGAGATTCTGCGAATGTTTATTGTTTCGCCAGCGCCCTTGAAATCTCGCCGGTCGGGGCTATTTGTTAGCGCTGTCCGCAGGCGAGGTCACCAGTCAACGCGCCGATCAGTCCGAGGCTGCGCTATAATCCCGTGGTTTTGCGTCTTGTAGGTTAGCCCACAGACGCTCAACACACGCCGGGGCAGTTCCAGCACCGTGCGCAAGTTCACCAACGGACGGTAAGTCCAGACTCACAGGAAATTGCATGATTGCATCCAGCATTAAAGCCGCTGTCGTCAAAGACAACGCACGCCAGGCCGGTGACACCGGTAGCCCCGAAGTTCAGGTTGCGCTTTTGACCGCGCGTATCAATGAACTCACGCCGCACTTCAAAACCCATGCCAAAGACCACCATGGTCGCCGTGGTTTGCTGCGTATGGTGAGCCGCCGCCGCAAGCTGCTCGACTACCTGCGCAGCAAAGACGCTGACCGCTACACCGCGCTGATCGGCAAACTCAATCTACGTAAATAAGCGTAGATTCCAAAAAACAAGCGCCTGGCCCCTGACCTGAAGGTTGACCTTCAAACAGTGCGTCAGGCGTTTGACATTCGGAAGCAACCAAAACGGAGCGAAGCTGTGTCATTCCAACTGAATTCCACCCCTTGCGGTGGTGAATTCATCTGGAATGGCATCGTGTTCTGTGCGGTATATCCGGGCCAGGGTGAGGTGGCCAACCTCCCAAGCTTCAAAACCAGAAGCTTTCTTTCCTAACGCCAAGCAACGCCGAACAACGGCACGTAACGCTAAACAAGCCAGGAGAACACCATGAGTTTATTCAACAAAGTCACCAAATCCTTCCAATGGGGCCAGCACAAGGTCACCATGGAAACCGGCGAAATCGCCCGCCAGTCCACCGGCGCTGTGCTGTTGGACATGGACGGCACGGTTGTGCTGGCCACTGTCGTCGGCAAAACCGAAGGCAAGGCCGGGCAAGACTTTTTCCCGCTGACCGTCGATTACCTGGAGAAAACCTACGCTGCGGGCAAAATTCCCGGCAGTTTTTTCAAACGCGAAGGCCGCCCCAGCGAGTTCGAAACGCTCACCAGCCGTCTGATCGACCGCCCCATTCGCCCGCTCTTCCCTGAAGGTTTCTTCAACGAAGTCCACGTGGTCGTCCACACGGTTTCCTTGAATCCTGAGGTTGATGCCGATATCGCTGCGCTGATCGCCGTCAGCGCTGCGCTATCCGTGAGCGGTTTGCCTTTCAACGGCCCTGTTGGTGCGGCCCGCGTCGGTTACGTCAATGGCGCGTATGTCTTGAACCCTGGCCAGACAGCCCGTAAAGACTCGATCCTGGACTTGGTCGTCGCCGGTACCGAGGCCGCCGTGTTGATGGTGGAATCTGAAGCGCAGCAACTCTCCGAAGAGATCATGCTGGGCGCGGTGGTGTACGGCCACGAGCAGAGTCGCGTTGCCATTACCGCCATCCACGAACTCGTGCGTGACGCCGGCAAACCCATGTGGGACTGGAAAGCCCCCGCCAAAAACGAACCCCTCATCGCCAAAGTGCAGGGCCTCGCGGGTGACAAACTCGCCGCCGCCTACCAAATCCGCAACAAACAAGCCCGCACCCAAGCCTGCCGCAGCGCCTATTCTGAGGTGATGGCCGCCTTGAAAGCCTCGGGCGAAGCCTTTGACAGCGTGGCCGTGGAAGGCCTGCTGTTTGAGATCGAAGCAAAAATAGTGCGTAGTCAGATTCTGGCCGGTGAGCCGCGCATCGACGGACGCGACACGCGCACCGTGCGCCCCATCGAAATCCGCAACGGCGTGTTGCCACGCACGCACGGCTCGGCCCTGTTCACCCGTGGTGAAACGCAGGCTTTGGTCGTGACGACGCTGGGCACCGAGCGTGACGCGCAACGTATCGACGCCTTGAGCGGCGAATACGAAGACCGTTTCATGCTGCACTACAACATGCCTCCGTTTGCCACCGGCGAAACGGGCCGTGTCGGTACGCCGAAGCGCCGTGAAATCGGCCATGGCCGTTTGGCCAAACGTGCGTTGGTCGCTTGTCTGCCCACCAAAGAAGAGTTCCCCTACACGATGCGTGTGGTCAGCGAGATCACCGAGTCCAACGGCTCGTCGTCGATGGCCTCGGTTTGCGGCGGCTGCTTGTCCTTGATGGACGCTGGTGTGCCGATGAAAGCACACGTGGCGGGCATTGCCATGGGCCTGATCAAGGAAGACAACCGCTTTGCGGTGTTGACCGACATCCTGGGTGATGAAGACCACCTGGGCGACATGGATTTCAAAGTCGCTGGCACCACCAACGGCATCACCGCGTTGCAGATGGACATCAAGATCCAGGGCATCACCAAAGAGATCATGCAAGTCGCTTTGGCGCAGGCCAAAGAAGCGCGTATGCACATTTTGTCGGCCATGCAAGCTGCGATGGGTGAAGCCAAGACCGACGTGTCGAGCTTCGCGCCCAAATTGTTCACGATGAAGATCAACCCCGAGAAAATTCGTGACGTGATCGGCAAGGGCGGCGCTGTCATTCGTGCGCTGACCGAAGAGACCGGCTGCCAGATCAACATCGAAGAAGACGGCACCATCACCATCGCCGCCACCGACGCCGACAAAGCCGAGATCGCCAAACAGCGCATCCAGCAAATCACGGCTGAAGTGGAAATCGGCAAGGTCTATGAAGGCCCGATCACCAAGCTGCTGGATTTCGGCGCACTGGTCAACCTGCTGCCCGGCAAAGATGGCCTCTTGCACATCAGCCAGATCGCGCACGAGCGTGTCGAGAAGGTCACCGACTATTTGTCAGAAGGACAGATCGTCAAAGTCAAAGTGATGGAGACGGATGAAAAAGGCCGCATCAAACTGTCGATGAAAGCGCTGATCGACCGCCCGCAGAATGATCGTCCGCAAAACGACCGCCCCCAGCATGACCGTCCGCAGCATGATCGTCAGCACGATCGCCATCAAGGTGATCGCCCTCAACACGATCGGCCCCAAGGTGATCGTCAGCCGGTTCAGGCTGAGCCGCACAACGGGAATTGATAGAAGGTAAAATTCGATATTTAGTGGTTATTTTGTATAATAAATTGACTTATTTGTAGACAAATAAAATATAAATATTGTAGCAATAAAGCCATTAATTACGAGACCTAGTACCTTAATTCAAATGCAAGCAATAGCGATAGAAAAATATGGTGCGCCAGAGGTGCTGGTCGCAACTGAGCGCCCAGTGCCTGTGGCAAGTGCGGGTGAGTTGCTGATACGTGTTGCGGCCAGCGGGGTGAATCGCCCCGACGTGTTGCAGCGTACTGGCAACTACCCAGTGCCGTCGGGGGCATCGGACTTGCCTGGCCTCGAAGTGGCGGGTGTGGTCGAAAGCGGCGACGCTGCAGCCATGGCGGCAGCGGGTTTCAAAATTGGCGACCGGGTGTGTGCGCTCGTCGCAGGCGGTGGCTATGCTCAGTTTTGTGTAGCGCCTATCGCCCAGTGCTTGACCTCTCCAGCTAACTTGACGGATATTGAAGCGGCTTCGCTGCCGGAGACTTTCTTCACTGTGTGGAGCAATGTGTATGACCGCGCACGTCTGCAAAAGGGCGAAACCTTATTGATTCAAGGTGGCTCCAGCGGCATTGGCGTCACCGCGATTGCAATGGCTAAAGCCTTGGGTTCCACGGTGATTGTCACGGCGGGCAGCGATGAAAAATGCGCCGCTTGTTTGGCCATCGGTGCCGACCACGCCATCAATTACAAGACCCATGATTTCGCCGAAGAAGTCAAGCGCATTACGGGTGGAAAAGGCGTGGATGTGGTGCTAGACATGGTCGCCGGCGCGTATGTGGCGCGTGAAATTGACTGCCTCGCAGAAGACGGTCGCCTGGCCATCATCGCGGTGCAAGGCGGCATCAAAAGCGAGATGAATGCCGGCCTGGTGCTGCGCAAACGCCTGCAGATTACCGGCTCCACACTGCGTCCGCGCCCGGTGGCGTTCAAAGCCAAGATTGCCCAGGCCTTGAAGCAACACGTTTGGCCGCTGATTGAAAGCGGCGCGGTCAAGCCGGTGATTTTCAAAACCTTTGACGCTGTGGGTGACGCTACAGGCTCAGGTGCGGCACAAGCACACACCCTCATGGAATCCAATCAACACATCGGCAAGATCGTGTTGACCTGGAAACACTGAGCCCGAATTGAAGTCAAACGCTGTAACAAAGTCGTGAAGCAGAAACTCATTGCGGGCAACTGGAAGATGAATGGCAGCCTGGCTGCCAATGAAGCTTTGGTGCGCGCACTGCTTGGCGGGGTCGGGGGTGTGGCGACCGATAACGCCGCGAGCCGCGTCAAAGTGGCTCTCTGTGCGCCCGCGCTCTACGTGGCGCAGCTTCAGAGCTTGGTCAAGGGAAGTTCGCTTCACGTCGGCGTGCAGGATGTCTCTGCGCACGAGTCTGGGGCCTTTACTGGCGAAATTTCAGCGGGTATGTTGCGCGATATGGGTGTGCGTTATTGCCTCGTGGGCCACTCGGAGCGGCGCCAATACCATGGCGAAACGGACGAAACCGTCGCCACCAAGGCGCAGCGCGCACTGGCGGCCGGCATCACACCCATTGTGTGTGTTGGCGAAACCCTTGCTGAGCGTGAAGCGGGTAAAACGGTGGAGGTTGTGAAGCGGCAGTTGGCCGCGGTGATTCACACCAATGGCCATTGCATCAGCGAAATTGTGGTGGCGTATGAGCCGGTGTGGGCGATTGGCACCGGCAAAACGGCCACCGTGGCACAGGCACAGGAAGTGCATGCCGTGTTGCGCTCTCAACTCAAGGCCGCCACCAAACACTCTGATTTGATTTCCATTTTGTACGGCGGCAGCATGAATGTCGCCAACGCTGCGGCTCTGCTGGCCGAGCCGGACATCGACGGCGGGCTGGTGGGCGGGGCGTCTCTCAAAGCCACAGATTTTTTACAAATAATCGCCGCAGCTCAAGCTGAATAGGCGTAGTCAGCTATTTATTTAGGAGTTATCGTGGAGAATATTCTTGTAAACCTCATCTTGGCTGTGCAGATGATTTCTGCCGTGGTCATGATCGGCTTGATCCTGATTCAGCATGGCAAAGGTGCTGACATGGGCGCTGCTTTTGGCAGCGGCGGCTCGGGTAGCCTGTTTGGCGCCAGTGGCAGCGCCAATTTTCTCTCGCGTACCACGGCGGTGTTGGCCACGGTGTTTTTCGTGGCGACGCTCTCTTTGGCCTATTTTGGCAATTTGCGCACTGGCGCACCTACCGGCACTGGCAGTGTGCTCGAAGGTGCGGCCTCGGCAGTGCCAGCGGGTGCGCCCGCGTTGGCGGCTTCTGGTGCTGCGGTTTCGGCCGTGCCAGTGCCTGCCCCGGCAGCTTCCGGTGCGGCACAGATTCCCTCCAAATAATGCTTTAAGAAAGACCTCGGGCCTACCTGATTTGCAAAGGTAAAAGACGGGGTAGGTGAGGGGCAAAGTCTGACTTTTTCAGGCTAGAATGCGAAGTGGTTCGAGAGGCATTTCGCAAGACCTTTCTTCAAGCTAAATTCCTCTGGCTTCTTGAGCCGAAAAACAGCCGTCGTGGTGAAATTGGTAGACACGCTATCTTGAGGGGGTAGTGGCGAAAGCTGTGCGAGTTCGAGTCTCGCCGACGGCACCAGACAAACAGAACAAATCTTTAAGCTGCGATTTCATGAACCTTGAACAATATTTGCCGGTGCTGTTGTTCATACTGGTAGGTGTCGCAGTGGGCGTCGGGCCGCAGGTGATTGGTTTCATCCTCGGCCCCAACCGGCCCAATGCGGCAAAAAATTCTCCCTACGAATGCGGCTTTGAAGCCTTTGAAGACGCGCGAATGAAGTTTGATGTGCGTTATTACCTGGTCGCCATCCTGTTTATCCTGTTTGACCTTGAAATCGCTTTCCTCTTCCCCTGGGCCGTGGCGCTCAAGGAAATCGGGCCGTTGGGTTTCTGGTCTGTGATGGTGTTTTTGGGCATTCTGGTCGTGGGTTTCATCTACGAGTGGAAAAAAGGCGCCCTGGACTGGGAATAGAGGCAATCTACCACTATGGCAATTGAAGGCGTTTTCAAAGAAGGTTTCATGACCACGTCGTATGACTCGGTCATGAACTGGGCCAAGACGGGTTCGCTCTGGCCGATGTCGTTCGGCTTGGCCTGCTGCGCCGTTGAGATGATGCACGCAGCGGCCGCGCGCTACGACATCAGCCGTTTTGGTGCTGAAGTGTTTCGCGCCAGTCCCCGGCAGTCTGATTTGATGATCGTTGCAGGGACGCTGTGCAACAAAATGGCGCCTGCGCTTCGCAAAGTCTATGACCAGATGAGTGAGCCGCGGTGGGTTATCAGCATGGGCTCCTGCGCCAATGGCGGCGGTTATTACCACTACAGTTATTCGGTCGTGCGGGGTTGTGACCGCATCGTGCCGGTCGATGTGTACGTGCCGGGCTGTCCACCCACGGCCGAAGCGCTGTTGTACGGCATCATCCAGTTGCAGCAGAAAATCCGCCGCACCCAGACTATTGCGCGGGCTTGAGCCATGAAAGTGATGGAATGACTCAATTTGCTGTAGACCCGCAGGCGCTCAAAGCCACAATTGCCGCAGCCTTGGGTGACAAAGCCAAAAAAATCAGCGTCAAGCTCGACGAAGTCACTGTGGTGGTGGCGGTTGCTGATTACCTGAATGCCGCCGTGATTTTGCGCGACGCACCGGGTTGCCAGTTTGAAATCCTCATCGACTTGTGTGGTGTGGACTATTCCGAATACAAACAAGACAGTGAGGGGCTGCATGACGCGCCTGTAGTGGGCGGCGGGCGTTATGGCATCGTCTCGCATTTGTTGTCGGTCGGTTTGAACCAGCGTGTTCGCCTCAAAGTGTTTGCACAGGACGACGACGTGCCCGTTGTGCCTTCTCTGACGGATATCTGGAGTTCAGTGAGTTGGTTTGAGCGGGAAGCGTTTGATTTGTTCGGCATCGTGTTTGAAGGCCACAACGACCTGCGCCGCATCCTGACGGATTACGGTTTTATTGGCCACCCATTCCGCAAAGATTTCCCGACCACAGGTCATGTGGAAATGCGGTACGACACCGAGAAAAAACGGGTGATCTATCAGCCGGTGACGATCGAGCCGCGCGAGATCACGCCCCGCATCATTCGTGAAGATAATTTCGGCGCTGGATTCAAACATGGCTGAAATCAAAAACTACACCCTGAATTTCGGCCCGCAACACCCGGCAGCCCACGGTGTATTGCGTCTGGTGCTCGAGCTGGACGGCGAAGTGATTCAGCGCGCCGACCCGCACATTGGCCTTTTGCACCGCGCTACCGAGAAACTCGCCGAGAGCAAGACCTACATCCAGAACCTGCCGTACATGGACCGGCTGGATTACGTCTCGATGATGTGCAACGAGCATGCTTACTGCCTGGCCATTGAGAAACTCATGGGCTTGGAGGTTCCGCTGCGAGCCCAGTACATCCGCGTCATGTTTTCCGAGATCACCCGCTTGCTGAACCACCTGCTGTGGGTGGGTGCGCACGGGCTTGATTGCGGCGCGATGACTTTGTTGCTCTACGCGTTCCGTGAGCGGGAAGACCTGTTCGACATGTACGAAGCCGCCAGCGGTGCCCGTATGCATGCGGCTTATTTCCGACCCGGTGGTGTTTACCGCGATTTGCCGGAGGCGATGCCGCAGTACAAGGTCAACAAAATCCGCAATGCGCGTGCCATTAAGGAGCTCAACACCAACCGGGAGGGCTCATTGCTTGATTTCATTGACGATTTCACGCAACGCTTTCCAGCCAACCACGACGAGTACCACACCCTGCTCACCGACAACCGCATCTGGAAACAACGCACGGTGGGCATCGGTGTCGTCACGCCAGAGCGTGCCATGAACCTCGGCTTCACAGGTGCGATGTTGCGTGGCTCAGGCGTCGCTTGGGACTTGCGCAAGAAGCAGCCCTACGACGTTTACGACAAGCTTGATTTCGATATTCCCGTCGGCAAGACAGGTGACTGTTACGACCGCTACCTTGTCCGGATGGAGGAGATGAAGCAGTCCAACAACATCATCAAGCAGTGTGTGGCTTGGCTCAAAGACAACCCCGGCCCGGTGATCACCGACAACCATAAAGTAGCAGGCCCTAACCGCGAATCGATGAAGTCCAACATGGAGGAGCTGATTCACCATTTCAAACTCTTCACAGAAGGTTTTCACGTGCCTGAAGGCGAGGCGTACGCGGCGGTGGAGCATCCGAAGGGTGAGTTCGGCATTTATATCGTGAGTGATGGGGCCAACAAGCCGTATCGCCTGAAAATCCGAGCGCCGGGTTTTGCGCATTTGGCGGGTTTAAACGAAATGGCCAGCGGCCATATGATCGCCGACGCCGTCGCCATCATCGGCACCATGGATATTGTGTTTGGGGAGATTGATCGATGATCTCTGGGGCAGCGAAAGCGAAGTTCGCCATTGAAGTGGCCAAGTTTCCTTCGGATCAAAAGCAGTCGGCCGTCATGGCCTGCCTGGCCATCGTCCAGCAGGAGCTGGGTCACGTGAGTGTGGACAGTGAGAAGGAAGTGGCGGACTATTTGGGCATGGCCCCGATTGCGGTGCATGAAGTGACCACCTTCTACAACATGTACAACCAGCGCGCCGTCGGCAAATACAAGCTCAACGTCTGTACCAACTTGCCCTGCCAGTTACGCGATGGGCAAGCCGCGCTGAAACACCTGGAAGAAAAACTGGGTATCAGCATGGGCCAAACCACGAAGGACGGCATGTTCACCTTGCAGCAAAGCGAATGTTTGGGTGCCTGCGCCGACTCGCCGGTGTTGCTCGTGAATGACAGATCGATGTGCAGTTTCATGAGTAATGACAAACTCGACCAGCTGATTGCTGGCTTGCGTTCAGCCAAGGCAGATGCCCCATGACCACCGCTGCACAAGTCCTTTCACAATTTGCGGCCAATGGCGCGGAATCCTGTTTTCATGGCCGCCACATCAATCCGCAGATTTATGCCGATTTGAATGGCAGTAATTGGCGTCTCAAAGATTACGAGGCGCGGGGTGGTTACCAGGCGCTGAAGAAAATCTTGGGCAAAGATGGCGCGCCTGTTGAAGAGGGCAAGGCGGTCGGCATGACGCAAGATCAAGTCATTGCCGTTGTGAAAGAGTCCGCTTTACGTGGCCGTGGCGGTGCGGGGTTCCCAACCGGCTTGAAGTGGAGCTTCATGCCGCGCCAGTTTCCGGGGCAGAAGTATCTCGTGTGCAACTCAGACGAAGGTGAGCCCGGTACCTGCAAAGACCGCGACATCCTGCAATTCAATCCGCACATCGTGATTGAAGGCATGATCATCGCCGCCTACGCGATGGGCATCAGCGTGGGGTACAACTACATCCACGGCGAAATTTTTGCGAGTTACGACCGCTTTGAAGAGGCACTGGAAGAAGCCCGTGCTGCCGGTTATTTGGGCGACAACATTCTGGGCGGCAATTACAGTTTTCAGTTGCACGCATTCCACGGTTTCGGCGCTTATATCTGCGGTGAAGAAACCGCCTTGCTCGAATCGCTGGAAGGCAAAAAAGGCCAGCCGCGCTTCAAGCCGCCGTTCCCGGCCAGCTTCGGCATGTACGGCAAACCGACGACGATCAACAACACCGAAACCTTTGCGGCGGTGCCCTGGATCATCCGCAACGGCGGCGCGGCTTATCTCGCCTGCGGTAAGCCGAACAACGGCGGCACCAAGATCTATTCGGTCAGTGGTGATGTGGAACTGCCAGGCAATTACGAAGTTCCCTTGGGTACACCGTTTGCCAAGTTGCTCGAAATCGCCGGCGGCGTGCGCAAAGGCCGCACACTCAAAGCGGTGATTCCCGGCGGCTCGTCGGCGCCGATTTTGCCAGCCGAGATCATGATGGGTTGCACCATGGACTACGACTCCATCGCCAAGGCGGGCTCCATGCTGGGCTCTGGCGCGGTGATCGTGTTGGATGATTCCCGCTGTATGGTGAAGTCTTTGCAGCGTCTGAGTTATTTCTACATGCACGAGTCGTGCGGGCAATGCACGCCATGCCGCGAAGGCACGGGGTGGCTGTCACGTATGGTGGATCGCATCGAAACGGGCCATGGCCGACCGAGCGACATGGATTTGCTCAACTCCGTGGCCGACAACATCATGGGCCGCACCATTTGCGCCCTGGGCGATGCCGCGGCCTTGCCCGTGCGCTCCATGATCAAGCATTTCCGCCACGAGTTTGAATACCACGTTGAGCACAAGACCTGCATGGTCCCGGCTTACGTTTGATGCGCGAGTCCAAGCAGAAGCAACAGCATGATTGAAATCGAACTCGATGGCAAAAAGGTAGAAGTCAAAGAAGGCAGCATGATCATGCATGCCGCCGACAACGCAGGCACCTACATTCCGCATTTTTGTTACCACAAGAAACTCAGCATTGCCGCCAACTGCCGCATGTGCCTGGTCGATGTGGAGAAAATGCCCAAACCCATGCCCGCCTGCGCCACGCCCGTTTCGCAAGGCATGATTGTGCGCACCAAGAGCGAGAAGGCCATCAAGGCGCAAAAGTCCGTGATGGAGTTTTTGCTCATTAACCACCCGTTGGACTGCCCGATATGTGACCAGGGCGGAGAATGCCAGTTGCAAGATCTGGCGGTGGGCTACGGCGGCTCTTCCTCGCGTTACGAAGAAGAGAAACGCGTGGTGGCCGTCAAAGACGTGGGTCCGTTGATTTCCATGCAGGAAATGAGCCG
This sequence comes from Rhodoferax sp., assembly GCA_031418395.1. Lineage (GTDB taxonomy): Bacteria > Pseudomonadota > Gammaproteobacteria > Burkholderiales > Burkholderiaceae_C > JANYCG01. The sequence continues at coordinate 14,659 of JANOXL010000077.1, forward strand.
CTGCATTCATTGCACACGCTGCGTGCGGTTTGGCCAAGAAGTGGCCGGCGTGATGGAACTGGGCATGTCGCATCGCGGTGAACATGCCGAAATTGAAACCTTTATTGGCAATTCAATTGATTCCGAGCTCTCGGGCAACATGATTGATATCTGCCCGGTGGGCGCACTGACCAGCAAACCTTTCCGCTACAGCGCCCGTACTTGGGAGTTGTCACGCCGCAAGTCCATCAGCCCGCACGACTCCACCGGCGCCAATTTGATCGTTCAAGTCAAAGGCAACAAGGTTTTGCGTGTTGTGCCGCTCGAAAACGAGGCGGTGAACGAATGCTGGATCGCAGACCGCGACCGCTTCTCCTATGAAGCGCTCAATAGCGACGAACGCCTCACAGCACCCATGCTCAAGCAGGGGGGTGTCTGGAAAACTGTCGATTGGCAAACCGCACTCGAATATGTGGCCAACGGTTTGAAGCAGATCAAAACCGACCATGGCGCAAGGACTATTGGTGCTTTGGTCAGCCCGCACAGCACACTCGAAGAGCTGTCGCTGGTAGCGAGCCTGATGCGCGGATTGGGCAGTGAAAACGTCGACCATCGATTGCGCCATGCCGAGCATGCGGTAGCAAGTTCCAGCAGCGTGCGATGGCTGGGCACCTCCATTGAGTCACTGTCAAAACTTCAGCGCGTCCTGGTCGTGGGTTCCAACTTACGCAAAGATCATCCCTTGTTTGCGCAGCGGATTCGGCAGGCGACCCGCATGGGTTGTGCCGTGAGTTCAATTACGGCAGAACTACAAGACTGGGCGATGCCCATTGCGAACCAGTGGGTGTCAGATGCAACAGTATGGGTTCAGACGCTTGCTGAAGTTGCCTCAGCAATCGCCGCGGAAAAGGGCGTGACCGCACCTGTCACGGTCGTGGCAGGCGAACTTGCCAAATCAATCGCCAAGTCCTTGATGGGCGGCGACCGCAAAGCCATTTTGTTGGGAAATGCCGCAGCCCATCACGCCAAAGCGTCGAGCCTATTGGTTTTGGCCAATTGGATTGGCGAGCATACGGGGGCAACTGTAGGTTATTTGACTGAGGCAGCGAACACCGTAGGCGCGCAGTTTGCCAGCGTGCTTCCCGGCCCCGGTGGCTTGAATGCCGGTCAGATGTTGTCAGGTGGCCTGAAGGCGGCGATTCTTTTCAATACCGAGCCCGCATTTGATTCTGCCGCTGGTGCTACGGCTCTTAGGGGTCTGAGTCGTTGCCAAATGGTGGTGAGTTTGTCTGCCTTCAAGGCGAATCTGGATTGCTGCGACGTGCTGTTGCCAATTGCTCCTTTCACAGAGACGCCAGGCACATTTATCAATGCGGAAGGCCGCATTCAATCGTTCCATGCTGTCGTCAAGCCGCTGGGTGATACGCGTCCTGGCTGGAAAGTCGTACGGGTTTTGGGCAATATGCTGGGTTTGCCGGGTTTTGATACCGAGTCTGCGCAGGACATTTCTGCCCAAATGTTTAAAGCCCAGGGCGCTGTGCCCCAACATTTAGACCCTGGCATTTTGTCAAATGCATGCGTTGCTCAGATTGATTTGACGCCAGCCGACGCAGCACCTTCTGCGGTGCCGATTTACCAACTGGACGGCATCGTACGCCGCGCATTGTCTTTGCAGATGACGGCCGACGGCAAGCGCGCCATAGCGGGCGAGGGAGTGCCGGCATGATTGACCTGATGTTCACTACGGGGCAGGGCTTGGTCAGCGCGCCATGGTGGTCCAGCATGGCATGGCCTGTCATCTGGAGCTTGATCAAGATCATCGCCATTGTGTTGCCGCTGCTGGGTGCGGTCGCCTACCTGACCTTGTGGGAGCGCAAGCTCATCGGCTGGATTCAGATTCGTATTGGCCCCAACCGTGTCGGCCCTTTTGGTCTTTTGCAACCCATCGCTGATGCTTTGAAATTGATGGGTAAAGAAATTCTGGTGCCCGGCGCCGCAAACAAAGGCCTTTTTCTCTTGGGCCCGATTTTGACCATCATGCCTGCGATGGCGGCTTGGGCGGTAATTCCCTTTGGTCCGGATGTGGTTCTTTCCAACATCAACGCCGGCCTGTTGTTCATCATGGCGATTACGTCGATGGAGGTTTATGGCGTCGTGATCGCCGGTTGGGCCTCCAATTCCAAATATGCCTTTTTGGGTGCATTGCGGGCATCTGCCCAAATGGTCAGTTATGAAATCGCGATGGGGTTTTGCCTCGTCGTGGTGTTGATGATTTCCAGCAGCATGAACCTGACGGACATCGTGAACGGTCAGGCTGTGGGTCAGTTTGCTGACAAAGGTTTGAACTTTCTTTCCTGGAACTGGCTGCCGCTGTTGCCGATTTTCATGGTCTACATCATCTCGGGCCTGGCTGAAACCAATCGCCACCCGTTTGATGTGGTCGAGGGTGAGTCTGAAATTGTGGCCGGGCATATGGTGGAGTATTCGGGCATGTCGTATGCCATGTTCTATCTGGCTGAATACGCCAACATGTGGCTGATTTCTGTGCTGGCGGCCATCATGTTCATGGGCGGCTGGCTACCGCCGATTGACAGCGATTTTTTCAACTGGATCCCCGGGTGGATTTGGCTCGGCATTAAAACCTGCGCCGTTGTCACGCTCTTTATCTGGATTCGCGCCACGTTGCCTCGGTTCAGGTATGACCAAATCATGCGTTTAGGCTGGAAAATTTTCATTCCGCTGACCCTGGTCTGGCTGATCGTGATCGGTGCCTGGATGCAGACATCGTTCACCATCTGGAAGTAATTGGAACCCATCATGACGACCAACACTTCTTTGGCGGCTCCTGCTTTTTCACTCAAGGACTTTCTCTCCAGTTTCATGCTGGTCGAGTTGTTCAAGGGCTTGGCACTCACTGGCAAATACGCCTTCCGACGTAAAGTCACGGTGCAGTTTCCGGAAGAGAAAACGCCATTGAGTCCACGTTTTCGGGGTTTGCATGCCCTGCGCCGTTATGAAAACGGCGAAGAGAGGTGTATTGCCTGCAAACTGTGTGAAGCGGTATGCCCAGCCATGGCGATCACCATTGAGTCTGAGGTGCGGGCTGACGGATCACGTCGTACCAGCCGTTATGACATTGACCTCACCAAATGCATCTTCTGCGGATTCTGCGAAGAAAGCTGCCCGGTCGACTCCATCGTTGAAACCCATATTCTCGAATACCACGGTGAAAAACGAGGCGATCTGTATTTCACCAAAGACATGCTGCTGGCAGTAGGCGACCGTTACGAAGCCGAAATTGCGGCCAGCCGTGCAGCAGATGCCAAGTACCGTTAATTAAGTACCAATCCATGGACATCAAGACTGGGTTTTTCTACCTGTTTTCAGCGGTGCTGCTGTTCGCTTCGTTTCGCGTGATCACGGCGCGCAACACGGTGTACGCCGCGCTTTATCTGGTGTTGGCATTTGCCCAGGCAGCGGCCTTATGGATGTTGCTGAAAGCTGAATTTCTCGCCATTACCCTGGTGTTGGTGTACGTGGGCGCCGTGATGGTGCTGTTTTTATTCGTTGTCATGATGTTGGACATCGACGTGGATAGCATTCGCAAGGGATTCTGGAAACACTTCCCTGTAGCGGGCACACTGGGCGCCATCATGGCGCTTGAGATGGCCGCGGTTGTAATGGGTGGGTTTCGCCCCGCAGATGCGCCAAAACTCGCGCCGACACCCGGCAATTTGGTGGAGCAGATCTCCAACACCAAAGAGCTTGGCAAGTTGCTCTATTCACAATACGTGTACCCATTGGAGATTGCCGCCATCATTTTGCTGGTGGCGATGATTGCGGCGATTGCGCTGACACTTCGCCAACGCAAAGACAGCAAATACACCAGCCCCTCCGATCAGGTTCGAGTCAAGGCATCGGATCGTATGTTCGTTGTGAAGATGGATGCGACCCGGCCTGCTGAGCCGGTGCTCGCACCGGTGGCTGCACCAGCAGTCGAGGAGAAAAAAGCATGAGCTTGACTTTGGGTCACTTTCTCTCGCTGGGTGCCATGTTGTTTGCCATCTCGGTGATTGGCATTTTCCTGAATCGCAAAAATTTGATCGTACTCTTGATGGCCATCGAGCTGATGTTGTTGGCCGTCAATATGAACTTTGTGGCGTTCTCGTATTTTCTGAACGATATGCATGGCCAGATTTTTGTGTTCTTTATCCTGACGGTGGCTGCGGCAGAGTCCGCCATCGGGCTGGCCATATTGGTGCAGTTGTTCCGCAACCGATCCAACATCAATGTGGACGAACTCAATACGCTCAAGGGCTGAACCGGATTACATGCGATGAGCCAAACCCTGTCTTCTTCAACCCTGCTGACCATCGCACTGGCGCCGCTGGTGGGTGCCATCGTCGCCGGCGTTTTGGGCACCTCGTTCGGTGGCAACGTGATCGGTCGGCGTGCCTCGCATTCCGTCACGATTTTGGGCGTGTTGATTTCTTTCGTTTTGTCGGCATTGACTTTGCAAAGTGTGGTGGTGGACGACGCCCGTTTCAATCAGACCATCTACACCTGGATGACCGTTGGCACTCTGAAGATGGAAATCGGGTTTTTGATTGATGGCCTGACCGCCATGATGATGTGTGTGGTGACCTTTGTTTCCCTGATGGTGCATATTTACACCATCGGCTACATGGAAGAAGACGAGGGCTACAACCGCTTCTTCGCCTACATTTCCTTGTTCACCTTCGCCATGTTGATGCTGGTCATGAGCAACAACCTGCTCCAGTTGTTTTTTGGCTGGGAAGCCGTGGGCCTGGTGTCCTACCTGTTGATCGGCTTCTGGTTCAACAAACCGACCGCCATCTTTGCCAATATGAAGGCTTTTCTGGTCAACCGGGTGGGCGACTTTGGCTTCATCCTGGGCATCGGTTTGATCGTGGCTTACACCGGCTCCATGAACTACAGCGAAGTGTTCGCCAAGGGCAGCGAGCTGGCCAAGCTGACTTTTCCTGGCACGCAATGGCTGCTGATCACGGTGATTTGTATTTGCCTGTTTATCGGCGCGATGGGCAAATCAGCGCAGTTCCCACTGCACGTATGGCTGCCGGATTCCATGGAAGGCCCAACGCCCATCTCCGCCCTCATCCACGCGGCCACCATGGTGACAGCAGGCATCTTTATGGTGGCGCGTATGTCGCCCCTGTTTGAGCTGAGTGACGTCGCTCTGAATTTCGTATTGGTGATCGGCGCTATCACCGCGTTGTTTATGGGCTTCCTCGGCATTATCCAAAATGACATCAAACGGGTAGTGGCCTACTCGACGCTGTCGCAATTGGGTTACATGACCGTCGCTTTGGGTGCCTCAGCTTATTCGGTGGCCGTATTCCACCTGATGACACACGCCTTTTTCAAGGCTCTTTTGTTCCTTGCGGCGGGCTCCGTCATCATGGGTTGCCACCACAACCAGGACATCCGCTGGATGGGTAACCTGCGCAAATACATGCCGATTACCTGGGTGACATCACTCATTGGCTCACTCGCCCTGATTGGTACGCCATTGTTTGCCGGCTTTTATTCGAAAGAAAGCATCATTGAAGCTGTGCATTTCAGCCAGTTGCCAGGTGCTGGATTTGCCTACTTTGCAGTGCTGGCTGGGGTTTTTGTCACTGCTTTCTACGCCTTTCGCATGTACTTCCTGGTGTTTCACGGCAAGGAGCGGTTTGACCAGAATCCGGATGCACATCACGAGCCACACCACGATGCGCATCATGATGTACATCATGATGCACATCATCATGCCCATCACGGCCCTCACGAGTCACCCTGGGTAGTTTGGGTACCGCTTGTGCTGCTGGCCATTCCGTCGGTAGTCATTGGCTATCTTGCCATCACGCCGATGTTGTTTGGCCATCTCTTGAGCGACTCGATTGTGGTCAATGGCGCGATACACCCGGCCATGCCGCAGTTGCTGAAGTCCTACCATGGCGAATGGGGTATGGCGTTGCATGCATTCAGCACTTTGCCGTTCTGGCTTGCCGTTGCGGGGGTGGCGCTGTCGTATTACATGTATATCGTCAACCCGGCTTTACCAGCCGCGATCAAGACCAAGGTGCAACCCATTTACACCTTGCTCGAGAACAAGTACTACATGGACTGGTTCAATGAAAACGTGTTGGCCCGAGGTGCCCGAGCACTCGGCATGGGTTTGTGGAAGGGCGGCGACCAAGCCATCATTGACGGCGGGTTGGTCAACGGTTCCTGGAAAATCGTTGGGGCGATTGCAGGCGTCGTGCGCTGGTTCCAGACCGGCTACCTTTACCACTATGCCTTGGCCATGATTTTGGGCGTGTTTGTTCTGCTGACGTATTTCGTCTGGCTGAAGTAAGCCTCTGAACAAGACCACCTACGGAGAAAAAGAAAAATGGGTTTGTTGAGCCTGGCGATCTGGACACCAATCATGTTTGGTGTGGTTCTGTTGGCCCTGGGGCGGGACGAACACGCCGGTGCGGTGCGCTGGCTCGCACTGGTAGGTGCAGCCATCAGCTTTTTGGTGACACTGCCGCTCTACGCCGATTTCAAGCTTGGCACAGCCGCCATGCAGTTTGTCGAGAAGGCGCCCTGGATCGAGCGCTTTAATGTCAGCTACCACCTGGGCGTGGACGGCATTTCGTTCTGGTTTGTGCCGCTCACGGCCTTCATCAATGTCATCGTGGTCATTGCCGGGTGGGAAGCCATCACCCAGCGCGTCAACCAATACATGGGTGCTTTCCTGATTTTGAGCGGCCTCATGATCGGGGTGTTTTGTGCGCTCGACGGCCTGCTGTTTTACGTATTTTTTGAGGCGACTTTGATCCCGATGTACTTGATCATCGGCATTTGGGGCGGGCCGAACAAGATATACGCCGCGTTCAAGTTTTTCCTCTACACCCTGCTGGGTTCTTTGTTGTTGTTGGTAGCACTGATCTATTTGTACACCAAATCGGGCGGCAGTTTTGATATTGCCACCTGGCACAAGTTGCCACTCGCTGGCAGCGTGCAAACCTTTATCTTCTTCGCGTTTTTCTCGGCCTTTGCCGTCAAGGTGCCTATGTGGCCGGTACATACCTGGTTGCCGGATGTCCACGTTGAGGCACCCACAGGTGGCTCCGCCGTGTTGGCGGCCATCATGCTGAAGCTCGGTGCTTATGGCTTTCTGCGTTTTTCGATGCCGATCGCCCCTGACGCCGCCCACGAATGGGCCTGGCTGATGATTATGCTGTCATTGATCGCCGTGGTGTATGTGGGCTTGGTCGCTATGGTGCAGCAGGACATGAAGAAACTCGTCGCCTATTCTTCTGTGGCGCACATGGGTTTTGTCACCTTGGGCTTCTTTATCTTCAACGACCTGGGTGTTGCCGGCGGCATTGTGCAGATGATCGCCCATGGTTTTGTCTCTGGCGCGATGTTCCTGTGTATCGGTGTCTTGTATGACCGTGTGCATTCACGTGAAATCGCCAGTTACGGCGGCGTTATCAACACCATGCCCAAATTCACGGCGTTTGCCTTGCTCTTTGCCATGGCCAACTGCGGCTTGCCCGCCACGGCGGGGTTTGTTGGCGAGTGGATGGTGATTCTGGGTGCCGTCAAAGCCAACTTCTGGCTCGGATTTGTTTCGGCCAGCGCCTTGGTGTTTGGCGCCGCCTATACCCTGTGGATGTTCAAACGCGTTTACCTCGGCCCCGTGGCCAATGAGGACGTGAAAAATCTCACCGACATCAATGCACGCGAGTTCCTGATGTTGGCGCTCCTGGCCATAGCCGTTTTGTGGATGGGCGTATATCCCAAACCCTTCACCGATGTGATGGACACCTCGGTCACCGAGTTGCTCAAACACGTGGCACAAAGTAAATTGAAATGATTGACAAACTCAGTTGGCTCACGGCTTACCCGGAAATCGTTCTGGCGGTAATGGCTTGTGTGATCGCCTTGGTAGATTTGGGCGTGAAAAGCCCACAGCGCACCTTGACCTATGTGTTAACCCTCCTGACCTTGGGGGTGGTTGCGCTCATGCAAGCCATGTACGCCAGCGGCGGTGACACGGTCTATGGCTTTGGCAATATGGTGGTGAGCGACCCTATGGGCAATTGGCTCAAGTGTTTTGCCACCATCGCTGTGATGGTATCGCTCGTCTACGGGCGCCCCTACGCGGCGGACCGCGATATGCTGCGCGGCGGCGAGTTGTTTTCACTCTCGATGTTTGCGCTTTTGGGCATGTTCGTCATGATCTCGGGCAACAACTTCCTTGTGATCTACATGGGGCTGGAGTTGCTCACGCTGTCCAGTTATGCGCTGGTGGCTCTGCGGCGCGACAACGCCATGGCCTCAGAAGCGGCGATGAAGTATTTTGTGCTCGGTGCCATGGCTTCTGGCTTCTTGCTGTATGGCCTCTCGATGATGTACGGTGCCACGGGCTCGCTAGACATCAACGCCGTGTTCAAGGCCATTAATTCCGGCACCGTAAACCACCGCGTGATGGTGTTCGGCGTGGTGTTTGTCGTCGCCGGCCTGGCCTTCAAGCTTGGCGTCGTGCCCTTTCACATGTGGATTCCAGACGTTTACCACGGGGCCCCCACGGCGGTTACGCTGCTCATTGGCGGTGCGCCCAAACTCGCCGCGTTTGCCATGGTGATCCGCCTCCTGGTTGAAGGCATGTTGCCCTTGGCACCCGATTGGCAGCAAATGCTGATGGTCTTGTCTATCGGCTCCTTGCTCATCGGTAACCTGGCGGCGATTGCGCAGACCAACCTCAAACGTATGTTGGCCTTTTCGACCATTTCCCAAATGGGTTTTGTGTTGCTGGGTTTGATGTCGGGTTTTGTCAACGGCAACACCCTCTCGGCGAGTAATGCCTACAGCTCGTCCATGTTTTATGTCATCACTTACGTTTTGACCACTTTGGCGAGTTTCGGCATTATTTTGCTGCTGGCGCGCGAAGGCTTTGAGAGCGAAGAAATCTCCGACTTCGCCGGCCTGAACCAGCGCAGCCCGCTGTACGCGGCGGTCATGGCCATTTGTATGTTTTCACTGGCGGGCATTCCACCCATGGTGGGTTTTTATGCCAAACTTTCGGTATTGCAAGCGCTGATTGCTTCCGGGCAGGCGATCCATATCGGGTTGGCAGTTTTTGCCGTGGTGATGTCGCTGATTGGTGCGTTTTATTACCTGCGTGTGGTCAAAGTCATGTATTTTGACGACCCGATCACCGCCACCACGGTGTCTGCCCCTACCGATGTGAGGGTGGTGTTGTCCGTCAATGGCGCGCTGGTGCTGTTATTGGGCATCGTGCCGGGCGGTTTGATGACCCTGTGCGCTAACGCCGTCATGAAGATGCTGGGCACCTGAGGCGGCCTGTTGCGCCGCTCTTGCCAGCCTTCATTTTCCAATCCGCCGTGTCATCCTCTGTTGCCGCCTGGACCCTGGTGTTGCTGGCGTTCTGCGCAGCCAACCTGCCGTTTGTCAGCCAGCGATTGATGGCGATCGTGCCCCTACAGTCGCCCAAGACAGCCTGGCTGCGTCTGGCGGAACTGCTGGTGTTCTATTTCATAGTCGGCGGGATCGGCCTGGCTTTGGAGCAACGCATGGGCCAGATCGCCCCGCAAAAGTGGGAGTTTTACGCCATTACGGGGGCACTGTTCATCACCTTTGCATTCCCGGGTTTTGTGTACCGGTATTTGTTCAAACACAACGCGTAATAACACTTGCCCGATAATTGACGCATGAAAGTTCTCGATCTTCAATGTGAATTCCAGCATGTCTTTGAAGGCTGGTTTGGCTCGGAAGACGACTTTCAGAGCCAGCTGGCGCGCGGCCTGGTGCAGTGTCCGCTGTGTGGCGATGCAGCCATCACGAAGCGCTTGAGCGCTCCGCGGCTAAACCTCGGTGGCAGCCATTTTGCTGCGCGCGACGTGGAAGCACAGCAGGCTTCAAGTGCCAATACAAGTTCCGCCGCTTCTGCAAGCAAGGAAGTCTCCGTGCCCAGACAGGAGCTGGCAGCGGGCCCCCAAATCCCCCAGGAGTTGAACGGCGCCTGGATGGCCATGGCCAAACGTGTGATGGCCAACACCACCGATGTCGGCGACAAATTCGCCGAAGAAGCCCGCAAAATCCACTACGGCGAAACCGAAGAGCGCAGCATTCGCGGGCGCGCTACACGCGACGAAACCGAGGCGCTGCTCGATGAAGGTATCGCCGTGATGCCCCTGTTTGTGCCCGAAGCGCTCAAAGGGCCGTTGCAGTAGATCAAGTGGCCAAACCCCCAAAGTCCACGCTGCAGGGGGTTCTGGGAATCGAAGGGCAATCGATTTTCAGATCGATAAAGTTGCTATACTATATATAGCAAACTATCATTATTTCACGAGACCTAGAGGCCAAAATTACTATAAATCGTGATTTGGTAAGCATTTTTCCATCAAAAATTAACATGGGTGTTAACAAAATCGACCGGGAGCTGTGTAGGTCAAAGGTACGCCCAGAATCATCTCTAATCACGCTCGCCTATTAGCGCATCGTTATTCGCTGAATTGCAGAGCCGCCAGTCGTGCGTACACCCCGCCTTGGGCCACCAACGCAGCGTGCGTTCCTTGTTCGACGATGCGCGCATGGTCCAGCACGATGATGCGGTCGGCCTTTTGCACCGTAGCCAAGCGGTGCGCAATGACGAGTGTGGTGCGCCCCTGCATGGCCGACTCCAGCGCGGCTTGCACCATGCGTTCACTCTCGGCATCGAGTGCGCTGGTCGCCTCATCCAGCAACAGAAGTGGCGGGTTTTTCAGCATCGCACGGGCGATGGCGATGCGCTGGCGCTGCCCGCCCGAGAGGCGCACGCCACGCTCGCCCAGGAAGGTGTTGTAGCCTTCGGGGAGCGCGGTGATGAAACTGTCTGCAAAGGCAGCTTTGGCGGCAGCGTGGACTTCGGCGTCTGATGCGCCAGGTTTACCGTAGCGAATATTTTCCAGCGCGCTGGTGGAGAAAATCACCGCGTCTTGCGGCACGATGCCGATACGCTCGCGCAGGGTGCCCAAGGCCAGGTCGCGGATCGGCACACCATCCAGCGCGATGTTGCCCGCGTCACCCATATCACTTCTGCCTTCACTTTTCCCGCCACCTTTGACGTCAGTTTGATCCGGATCGTAAAAACGCAGCAAGAGCTGAAACACCGTGCTTTTGCCAGCGCCGCTGGGCCCCACCAGGGCGACCGTTTCGCCGGCTCGCACGTCGAGCGTGAAGTCATTCAAGGCGGCCACCGCCGGACGTGATGGGTAGTGAAAGCTCACATGGCTGAACTGCACGCTGCTGCCGGTTTGTACTGCAGGCAAGTCGCGCGGCTGCGTGGGTGAGGCAATCGGCGATTTGCCGTGCAGCAGTTCCATCAGGCGCTCGGTAGCGCCAGCGGCCCGCAGCAGATCACCATACACCTCACCGAGCACCGCAAAGGCGCTGGCCAAAATGATCACGTACACCACGGTTTGCCCGAGGTGGCCCGCCGAGATGCGGCCCGCCATCACCGCCTGCGTGCCTTGGTACAAGCCCCAAAGCAGCGACGCCGAGGTGGCAATGATGATGAAAGCGACCAGCACGGAGCGCGCCATGGTGCGACGCACAGCGGTGTTGAAAGCGTTGTCGGTGGAAAGGTTGAAGCGGTCTGCTTCGCGCGACTCGGCGGTGTAACTCTGCACTACCGGAATCGCGTTGAGCAC
>JANOXL010000078.1:0-5755 GCA_031418395.1 Rhodoferax sp.
GCGTCGTAGGCCAAGCTGTTCAGAGCGTGTACGTCGTCGGGCAGTTGGGTCAGAATTTGACGGAGCAGGTCTACGGCAGCCGAACGCATCCCCAAAGTCAGCAGAATTTTGGCGCGCCAACGCAGCGCAAAGTGCTCCCAACGCCCCATCGCGGTGGCTGGGCCTGTGGCTGAAGCTGGCACTGTCATTGGCACATGCCTCCAGTCGTTTCGATACACAGATCAACTTTGGTTTTTACCGTCAATACCCAGGCCACCAGCAGCCAACTTGCCGTGGCCAAGGGGATGTGCTGATCCAGAATTATTTTGGGACTGACGGCGCGTGTTAACCACAAGGCGGGCTTGGACGCAATATCAAGCATTTGCCAAAAAATATTGGTTTGACGCTTGGCGCCTGCCAGCAAGCCCAAAATGAATCGCCCGACGATGAACATCAGCGACAACTCAATCAGGCTTTTCAAAATAACAACCACCAACAACATAACTACAGCAATCCTTTTGCAAATATTAAGCAGGCACCTAGAAGGCGCTTTTTGCACTAACCGCAATGTGAAACGGTTTGCTGACTGATTCCTGACGAGAAACCTCTTGTTTTCTTACGCCTTAAAGGTAAACCCGGCCAGTATTTACCACAATGCGGAAAATTAGCATGTCGCAGGCACTAATAAGGGAAAATACTTACAGGCCGAAAATTTGATTTGCTATGTTTAATATAGCAAACTATTCATATTTTACGAGGCCTAGATCCTGATTTTTTATAAATCAGCACCAAAAGGACATCAAATTAGTCAACTATTAACACCCATGTTAATAGTTGTGATGTCAATCGTGCGGCACCAACCCCACCCAAAAACTCAAACGCTGCCGCTACCATTGCCGCTTGTAATGCCGCTGGCCTTTTCTCTCGCGGTGCCAACCGGCACTCGCCCCGCCGCGTCCCATGCATTCGAAGCAAACCACGGTGCGCCATCCAGATAGGCACGCAGCATCGGCAACGCGTCTAGCCCCCAAAACAGCTTGTCGTCAATGGCAAGCGTCGGCACGCCAAAGGCACCGCGTTGGAGGGCTTCTTCCGTACTCGCCTTGAGTTTCGCTTTGACGTCAGCGTCAGCCAGATCGCGGCTGGGCTTGAGCAAATCCACCAGCGTTTGCAAACTGGCTGAACCTGCAGCGTCCTGCCCGGTCTGCCACACTTGGCGGAAGATGGATTCACAGATGTAACGATTTGGTTGACTGTTTGGGCTGCCCTGCGTGGCCGCAGCCCAAGCCAGACGCAAAAGTTGCAACGGGTTGAACGGATGCGTTTGTGGCAGACGCAGCAGCGTGCCTTGCTGTTCGGCCAACCACATCACCTGGCGGTAAGTCCACTCACGTTTACCGGCGATCTCCGCCGGGCCGAGCTGCCCATGGTGTTTGAGCATGCCAGCAAACAGCACCGGTTGATAGCTGACGCTGTAGCTGTGGCCCGCCAACGTTTCCGGCAGTTTCTCAAAGGCCAGAAACGCGTAGGGCGAGATGAAATCAAGATAAAAAGTGATGTGTTTCACGGTATCGCCTTCTGACTTGCCCCCGGCACCTCGGCAACTACCTGGGTGGCCGCGGGCAAAGCCGCCAGAGCTGCCTTGCGTTGTTCAATATGCTGCCAGATGAGCCGTTTGCCGTCGTTGCCCAAAGTCGACCAGGCGGCAATTTCGTCGATAGTGCGCAGGCAGCCGTCGCAAAAATCGTTGGCCGGGTTCATTTTGCACACGGCCACGCAGGGTGATGCCACAGCGTGGCTTGTGGCGCGGGTAGTGTAAAGATCGTTCGGTGTGAAGTTCATGGCAGGCGCAGCGTTGTTCATGGGGCCGCGGCGATGTCCGCCACCGGTGCAGCGCACAGGCGCTCCAGATCTTGGGGTGCCAATTTGAAAACCGCGTGTGGATGGCCCGCCGCCGCCCAGATTTCTTCAAATCGAAACAGATCGCGATCAATCAACGTGACTGGCGGCTGGACATGGGCCAAAGGTGCGACCCCGCCAATGCTGAAGCCGGTTTTCGCTTTGACGAAGTCGGCATCGGCGCGGCCCAGTTTGCCGACCAGCGCTTCGACCTTTTTTTCGTCCACCCGCCTATCGCCCGAGGTCACGACCAGTACCGCCACGTCATCGGCCTTGCGTCTGAAAATGATGCTCTTGGCAATTTGCCCGACGACGACGCCCAAAGCGTCGGCCGCCTGCTGGGCTGTGCGGGCCGCGTCGTCCAGCATCAGGGGGGCGTGGGCATGGCCTTTAGCTTGCAATGCCTGCGCCACACGCTGCACCGGCTGCGGGAATGATTTCAATTCAGCACCACACATCAAGCTCAACCGGCGCGTTTGTTAAGGAGCGCGGTGGCGGCGCGGGAATTGGGCTTGCGATCCAGGAAGTCGCTGATGAACTTGCCCGCGTCGATGAGTTTCTCCAGATCCACACCAGTGTCAATGCCCATGCCGTCGAGCATGTAGACCACGTCTTCCGAAGCAACGTTGCCGGTGGCGCCCTTGGCGTAAGGGCAGCCGCCCAGGCCGGCCACCGACGTGTCAAACTGCCAGATGCCCATTTGCAGCGCTGCCAGCGTGTTGCCCAGCGCCTGGCCGTAGGTGTCGTGAAAATGACCCGAGACATCGTTGAGTGCATAGTGTTGCAGCGCCGCCGCCATCGCGCGTTGCACCTTTAAGGGTGTGCCGACCCCAATCGTGTCGGCCACACCCACATGTTGCACGCCAATGGCTTTAAGCGATTCGGCCACGCGGCCCACTGCGGCGGGAGGAACCTCGCCTTCATACGGACAGCCCACGGCGCAGGAGATCGCGCCACGCACGTAGATGCCGTTGGCGCGCGCAGCTTCGGCCACGGGGCGAAATCGCTCGATGCTCTCCTCAATCCCACAGTTGATGTTGCGGTGGCTAAAGGCCTCGCTGGCAGCAGCGAACACCACAATTTCATGTGGCCACTGTGTGCGTGGCGCTGACAAGACCGCCTCCATACCCTTCATATTCGGCGTGAGCACCGAATAACGTACATCGGCCCGACGTTCGATGCCTGCCATCACCTGCGCGTTGTCGCCCATTTGCGGCACCCACTTGGGGCTGACATAACTGGTGACCTCGATTTCTTTCAAACCTGCTGCTTGCAAGCGATGCACCAACTCAACTTTGACCGCCGCGCTGACGGGTTGTTTTTCATTTTGCAGGCCGTCGCGTGGCCCGACTTCGACCAATTTGACACGTGTAGGGAGGCTCATGACAGTAATTTCGCAGTAATTTTGTGGATGGATTGGATGCCAATTTTCAATAACCGCGAAGCAGATCGACAACGCCATCGACCCGCTCGCCGCGCTCCAGCGCCTTGATTTTCCCGACAATCTGCGCAATGCTTTCTTCTCGCAAAGTGCGTGCCGAGGTATGCGGCGTCACGGTGATTTTCGGATGTTTCCAGAAAGGGTGTGCGGCAGGCAACGGTTCTGTGCGAAAAACATCCAGTGTGGCACCTGCCAAATGACCGCTGTCGATCAAGCCTAGCAGAGCATCGTCCACCAGATGAGCGCCGCGCGCCACGTTGATGACATACGCGCCCGGCTGGAGTTTGGCCAAGTGCCGGTGGTTCATGATGTCGCGGGTATCGGGTGTGAGTGGCAACAGGCACACCAGCACGCGGGTGGCCGCCAGAAAGCTGTCAAATTCGTCGGCGCCTGCAAATGTCTGTACACCATCGATTTTTTTGCCGCTTCGGCTCCATCCGACGACCGGGAAGTCAAACTGAGCCACAGCCTTGGCGACACGTTCGCCCAATACACCCAGGCCCATGATGCCTACGGGGAATTCTGGCCGCAGGCGCGGTTTGCGGAAAGACCATTTGCCGTCGCTGACATCCTGCGCGTAAACATCGAACTCACGGAAGTGCCGTATTACGGCATGGCAGACGTATTCCGCCATTTGTACGGACATGCCCGCGTCGTCTAACCGTACGATCTGCAAAGCCGGTGGCAAGTTCAGGCGCAGTAACGCATCAACGCCCGCGCCGACATTGAACAAGACCTTGAGACGGTTTTGTTCGTCGATGAACTGCTGGGGCGGCGCCCACGCGACGGCGTAGTCCGCCGGCGGCGCACCGGGTGCCCAGTTCTCAATCAGCGCCTCTGGCAAGCCCGCGCGTAGACCAGCCAGCCAGGGCTCGGGCTTGGTCTCCGCAAAACAAAAACTGATGCGCATGAGGGGGTCTTTCTGGCGAGATCGCGGCGAGCCTTAGTCGAGTTTTAGCCGAGCTTGAGCAACTCAGCACCTTCCGCCACCTGGTCGCCAGGCGTGTAAAGCAATTCAGCCACAGTGCCGTCTACCGGGGCGGCGATGGTGTGCTCCATCTTCATCGCATCCATCACCGCCAAGGCCTGCCCTTTGACGACCCTGTCACCCACTTTGACAGCAAACGACACGACTTTACCGGGCATGGGCGCGGTCAATCGCCCACCTTCAGCTTGTGTATCACCTGCGTGAGCCAACACATCGATTGATGTAATTTGTGTAGCGCCTTGTGCACCAAATATGTGGCAAATATCACCCTGGCGGTACACGGTCAGGTGCTGGCGGTCGCTACCGAATTCAACATCGATACCGCCCGCGGTCGCTTCAAAAGTGACTAGTCCGCCAGGTGCCGCGCCCACTGCCAATTGCAACGCGCCGTCGTGCAAATAGGTCAGCGTCGCGGTAACCGGTTCGCCATGGAACTGAAAATCAAAACGTCGTGTCGTCAGGCCAAAGGGCTTCCAGCCATCACTTTGGGCCCAAGGGTCTGTCCAGCCATTGCTTGAGACCTCATTTGCAATGCGCCTACTGGTTTCACGCTCAGCCAGGACGGTGTGGGCAACACAGGCCGCGACTGCCATCTCACGGCCAACTGTCTCCTGGTCAAACAAGGCCGCAGCCTCCCGCGGAATCAAGGCGGTATCCAGATTCGCTTTGGCAAAAGATTGGCTTTTGACCACATGCCGCAAAAACTGGACATTGGTATGCAGCCCGACAATGTGGGTTTTGGCCAGCGCCGCATCCAGGCGGCTCAAGGCTTCTTCCCGCGTGCTGCCATGCACAATGAGTTTGGCAATCATCGAGTCGTAATAGGGCGAAATCGCATCACCTTCACGCACGCCAGAGTCCACGCGGCACGCGCCGCGCTCAAACGTCACACACTCAGGCAAGGCGTACACGTGCAGTGCGCCGGTGGCGGGCAAAAAATTCTTGTCAGGGTTTTCAGAGCAAATACGTGCTTCGATGGCGTGGCCATTCATGCGCAGTTCGTTTTGCGCAAGCGGCAATTTTTCTCCGCTGGCGACTCGCAGTTGCCACTCGACCAAATCCTGACCGGTGATCGCCTCGGTAACCGGGTGCTCGACTTGTAGGCGCGTATTCATCTCCATAAAATAAAAGGCCCCCACGCTTGCCACTTCGTGTGCTGAGTTGCTCTGCGACGGGGCCGCGCCTTGCTTGGGGCGGCCCTGCGCGGCGGCGTCCCTCGTTGTTTCAACAATGAACTCCACAGTACCCGCACCCACGTAGTTCACCGCGCGCGCCGCTGCGACCGCCGCCGCGCCCATTTGTTCGCGCAAGGCCTGCGTCATCCCGGGCGCGGGCGCTTCCTCCAGCACTTTTTGATGGCGCCGCTGCACCGAGCAGTCACGCTCAAACAGGTAAACATAGTTACCGTGTGCGTCGCCAAACACCTGTATCTCGATATGCCGGGGGCG
>JANOXL010000079.1:0-4688 GCA_031418395.1 Rhodoferax sp.
AGATCAATCAGCCAGTCGCTGGCGCGGATGACATCCAGGTTGTGTTCGATCACGATGATCGAGTGCCCAGCACCCAATAATTTGCGCATCGCCCGCATGAGTTTGGCGATGTCGTCGAAATGCAGGCCGGTGGTCGGCTCATCAAACATGAACAGCGTGCCTCGCCGCGCCAGCGCCTGGCGGCTGGCTGATGCATTTTTGGCGGCATCGGCCAGAAAACCTGCGAGTTTGAGCCGCTGCGATTCACCGCCCGAGAGTGTGGGCACCGGTTGGCCGAGTTTGACGTATTCAAGCCCCACGTCAATGATCGGCTGAAGCGCTCGAATCACATCACGGTCATTCTCAAACACCAGGGCCGCTTCGCTGACGGTGAGGTTCAGCACGTCGGCGACGTTCATCGAGACCAGGCTGGCCGTGGCGGCCGAGCGGCGCTCAACCATCACTTCCAGAATTTCCGGGCGATACCGTTTGCCGTCGCAGTCCTGGCAGCGCAGGTAAACGTCGCTCAAGAACTGCATTTCGACGTGTTCGAAGCCGGAGCCGCCGCACAGGGCACAACGGCCATCGCCGTTGTTGAAACTGAATTTCGTGGCGGTGTAGCCTCGCTGGCGGGCCAAGTGTGCATTGGCGAATATTTCGCGGATCGCGTCCCACGCGCCCACATAACTGGCGGGGTTGGAACGCGCCGTTTTGCCGATGGGTGACTGATCGACAAACACGACTTCACTAAGCAAATCGGCCCCCAGTAGACGCTGGTGTGCACCAGGGGTATCCGTCGCCTTGCCAAAGTGGCGCATCAGGGCCGGATGCAAAACGTCTTGAATCAAGGTGGATTTGCCGGAGCCGCTGACGCCCGTGATACACACCAAGGATTGCAGCGGGAACTCAATCGTCACATTTTTGAGGTTGTGCTCGGTGGCACCTTCCAGAATCAGCTTGGGGTTGTTGTCGGCCACCAGTCGTTTGAAGCCCATGCCAACCTGTTTTCGGCCACCCAGGTAGGCACCGGTCAAGGTGTCAGCATGGCGCAAATCTTCGGTGGTGCCGTCAAAAACAATGCGGCCACCGCGTTCACCGGGGCCAGGCCCCATGTCGATCATGCGGTCTGCCGCCAACATGACGGCCGGGTCGTGTTCGACCACCACCAAGGTATTGCCTGCATCGCGCAGGCGTAGCATGGCTTCGATGATGCGGCCCATGTCACGCGGGTGCAGGCCAATGCTGGGCTCGTCCAACACGAACAGGGTATTGACCAACGACGTGCCCAGCGCGGTGGTGAGGTTGATCCGCTGAACCTCGCCGCCAGACAGGGTGCGGCTTTGACGATCCAGGGTCAGGTAGCCAATGCCGACGTCGCACAAATACTTGAGCCGGGTGCCGATTTCTTCAAAGAGCAATTTGAGCGCCTGGGCCGCACCGTCTTTCAATTCGCCTTGCCGGCGGCTGGCCATCAGGTCAAAGAAACGCCGTAGCCGGTCAATCGGCAGACTCATCAGATCGTGCAAACCTAGGCCGGGTAGTTGCTCAAGTTGTTCACGCTGCCACTTCACGCCTTGGGGCAGATATCGCCGATTGGGCAACAAGACCGTGTCAGCGTCTTCCTTCGTTCCGATGCGCCACAACAAGCTGTCGGTCTTCAGGCGGGCGCCGTTGCACGCCGGGCAAGTGGTGTAGCTGCGGTACTTGGAGAGCAACACCCGGATATGCATTTTGTAGGCTTTGGTCTCCAGGTATTCAAAAAAGCGCTTGATGCCAAACCAATGCTGGTTCCATTTGCCGTTCCAGTTGGGAGATCCGTTGATCACCCAAAATTGGTGCTCAGGGGTGAGTTTGTTCCACGGCGTATCACGTGGGATTCCAGCGGTTTCCGCATGCCGCATCAGGTCGTCCTGACACTCTTGCCAGGCCGGTGTTTGCATGGGTTTGACCGCGCCTGAACGCAGGGTGAGTTTTTCGTTGGGAATGACCAGCCCCAAGTCCACGCCGATCACACGGCCAAAGCCGCGGCAGGTGTCACACGCACCGACCGCCGAGTTGAAGGAAAACATGGAGGAAATCGGGTCGGCGTAACGGATGTCGCTGTTCGCACAATGCAGGCCTGTGGAGAACTTCCATGGGTCGGCTTCCTGCGCATCCGGCCCACCTAGTACGTAGACCGACAATCGCCCGCTGCCGTGTTTAAGGGCTGCTTCAATGGCTTCGACCACGCGAGCACGCTCGGTGCTGGCTACGCGGAACCGGTCAGCGACGACGTCCAACACCTTGCGCGGCCCAGTCACGCTGCCAACCTCCCGTTGCGCCTGCACCCGCGTGAAACCGCTTACTGACAACCATTGTTCGACTTCTTCGGGCGTCGCGCTGCCGGGCAACTCCACCGGAAAAGTCAGCGCAATGCGGGTTTCCGGCTCGGCTTGGGTACGACCCAGAATTTCCGCATAAATGGTTTCAGCTGTGTCATGGCGCACCGGTTCGGCGGTTTCCCGGTCAAACAGATTCGCCGCCCTGGCGAACAGGAGCTTCAAGTGGTCGTTGAGCTCGGTCATCGTACCCACCGTCGAGCGTGACGAGCGTACCGGATTGGTTTGGTCAATGGCAATGGCGGGTGGCACCCCTTCAACTTTGTCCACCGCCGGTTTGTCCATGCGGTCCAGGAACTGGCGCGCATAGGCTGAGAAAGTCTCGACGTAGCGCCGTTGCCCTTCCGCGTACAGCGTGTCGAAAACCAGGCTTGATTTGCCCGAGCCGCTAGGGCCCGTGACCACCGTCAGCTCGCCAGTGCGGATATCCAGGTCAAGGTTTTTGAGATTGTGCTGGCGCGCTCCGCGAATGCGGATGATTCCCTGGGGCATGGGTGGATGTCTTTCCTGTAGAGGCCCGACATTCTAGGGTGCCCGAGGGTAGTCAACGTGACGATCAGGGCTTTGAAGGGGCTACAGCCGGCGAAGCCGACGCAGAGCCAGCCGCCGCAGAACTGCCGGGCGCTGCCGGTGTCGATGCGGAGGTAGTGGCAGGCGTAGCAGCAGGGGCATGGGGCACGTTGATTTCGTGTTTTTCACCCCCCATGTCGATATCACCACCTTTACTCAGCATCCATACGGCAAGCGCCGCGAACACTACGAATCCCACAATTAGTTTCCACATAATCACTCCAGTCATAAAAAAGGCCCTCTCGCAAGAGGGCCCAAAATCAAGTTACATCAAGTCAAGTCAAAACATCAAGACTTAGTCGTTGGCGTAAATGTCGACGTCTTTGGTTTCCTTGACGAACAACATGCCAATGACGAACGTCATCGACGCGATGATGATCGGATACCACAAGCCGCTGTAGATATTGCCTTGCGCGGCCACAATCGAGAACGAAATCGCCGGCAGGAAGCCGCCGAACCATCCGTTGCCGATGTGGTACGGCAGGCTCATCGACGTATAGCGAATCCGTGTCGGGAACATCTCGACCAGCATGGCCGCGATGGGGCCGTACACCATCGTCACGTAGATCACCAAAATCGTCAGAATACCCACCAGCATGAACCAGTTGCCGGAAGCAAAGGGAATCGGGTCGGCCTTGGCTGGGTATCCCGCGTCATTCAGCGCCGCCCGCACTTCTTTCTCGAAGCGTGGTTTGTCCGCTTTGGCGGTTGCTGCGGTGCCGTCGTAACCGGCTATCGCCTTGTCGCCCACCTTGACGGTTGCGATGGCGCCCGGTTTGGTAACGAGATCGTAGTTCAGGCCGGAATTGGACAGGTACACCCGGGCTAAATCGCAGGCAGAGGTGAACTTGGCGGTGCCCGTCAGGTTCAGGATGAGGCCGCAGTTGGCCGCATCGGATTCCACAACCACGGGCGACTTCTGGATGGCCGCCTGCAATTTAGGGTTGGCGTAGGTCGTCAGCGCATTGAACAAAGGGAAGTAGGTGACGATCGCCAACAGGCAACCGGCCATGATGATCGGCTTGCGACCGATCTTGTCGGACAAGCTGCCAAAGAAGAGGAAGAACGGTGTGCCGATGATCAGGGACACAGCGATCAACACGTTGGCCGTGGGGCCGTCCACCTTCAGGAAAGACTGCAGGAAAAACAAGGCGTAGAACTGGCCGGTGTACCAAACAACGGCTTGTCCAGCGGTCAAGCCGATCAGCGCCAGAATCACCACTTTCAGATTTTTCCATTGACCGAATGACTCGGACAGCGGCGCTTTGGAGGTCTTGCCCTCTGCCTTCATTTTGGCAAACGCGGGCGACTCATTGAGCATCAGGCGAATCCAGATGGAGATCACGAGGAGGATGCCGGACAAGGCATAAGGCACGCGCCACGCCCATTCTGCAAACTCTTTTTCACCAAAGTAGGTGCGGGTGCCCAAAATCACCATCAGGGCCAGCATCAAGCCGACGGTGGCGGTGGTTTGGATCCACGCGGTATAAGCGCCGCGCTTGTTGGAGGGTGCATGCTCGGCCACATAGGTGGCTGCGCCGCCGTATTCACCACCCAATGCGAGGCCCTGCAACATGCGCAAGGCGATCAGCATGATCGGTGCAATGATGCCGGCCGACTGGTAGGTCGGCAAAAACGCGACCAACAAGGTCGATAAGCCCATGATCACAATCGTGACCAGAAAGGTGTATTTGCGGCCAATCATGTCGCCCAGGCGGCCAAACACCAAGGCCCCAAAAGGACGCACAGCGAAACCGGCGG
>JANOXL010000080.1:0-2345 GCA_031418395.1 Rhodoferax sp.
GGCGCGTGTGGCCGCACATCGCTACCAGCTTGCTGGACTTGGCCAGTGCCACCACGTCTTGGGCGCCCTTCAATGTGTCGGCCAGCGGGATCTCGACCTGCACATGTTTGCCTGCGCGCAGGCAGGCCAGCGTTTGCTCAGCGTGCATCTGCGTGGGGGTACACAGGATGACGGCGTCCACCTCTTTCAAGGCCAGGCTTTGGCTCAAGTCCGTGGCGACGTGGCCGATGCCGTATTTGTCGGCGACTTCCTGGGTCTTTGCAAGATCGCGTCCGATGACGGAGACGACTTCGACACCGTCGATGTTCCGAATGCCGTCAATGTGTTTGATGCCGAAGGCGCCCGCGCCCGCCAGGGCGACTTTGATGGTTGTGCTCATGTTATTGATTCTCCAGAATCAGGTGGCCGACCGAGGTATTGCTCGCCGGCACATGGTGAAAGCGGTGGTGGACTTTGGGCTTTTTGCCCACCACGCCGCCGCCATCCACATCCGACATAGCACCCCGCGCGATCAGCCACATCACCAGCTCGATGCCTTCGCTGCCGGCTTCGCGCACGTAGTCGATATGCGGCATTTTGGCCAGGCCTTCGGGGTCGTCGATCATCCGGTCGATGAATTTTTTGTCCCAATCGAGGTTGATCAGGCCTGCGCGCGGCCCCTGCAACTGGTGGCTCATGCCGCCTGTGCCCCAGATCTGCACGTTCAAATCTTTGTCGAAACTTTCAATCGCCTTGCGGATCGCCTTGCCCAGGTTCAGGCAACGCTGGCCACTGGGCACGGGGTACTGAACGACGTTCACCGCAAAGGGAATCACCGGGCACGGCCATTTGAAATTATCCTTCGGCGGCTGGCCACAGAGCAGATTCAGCGGCACGGTCAGGCCGTGGTCCACGTCCATCTTGTTGACAATGGTCAAGTCAAAGTCCTGCTGGATCACCGATTGTGCGATGTGGCTTGCCAGATCAGCGTGGCCCACCACATCGGGCACAGGGCGCGGGCCCCAGCCTTCGTCGGCCACCTTGAAATGCGCCGCCGTGCCAATGGCGAAAGTGGGGATCATCTCCAGGCTGAAGGCGGTGGCATGGTCGTTGTAAACCAGGAAGATCACGTCCGGCGTGTTGTCTTTCATCCATTGTTTCGATTTTTCGTAACCCTTGAACAAGGGTTGCCAATAGGCTTCTTCGGTTTTGCCGAGGTCAATGGCCGCGCCAATGGCGGGAACGTGGGAGGTATAAACGGATGAGGTGATTCTTGCCATGGGGAGTGTAAGGAGTTCAGCGTGGAGCGAGAGACGTTTGACCTGGGACGGATCAGGTGAGCAATGTGCCCGTGCCATGCCCTTGCGGTTGGTGATTGGCCTGGGCGCTGCCGTCTTCGCCGACGTACCGATTGCCTTCGACCGAGCGGCCACCGGCGATCATCATGTCGCGGTATTCGATTTCGGTCATGCCCGTCATGGAGCCGGCCATTTGCTGGAAACTTTTGCCGTGGGTCGCGCCGAGTTTGGCCAAAAAGTAGATATTGCCGCCCAGTGAGATGGCACGGTTCAGGTCGGCAGCTAGTACGGCCTGTTTCTGGTCTTCGGTCATCGGCCATTCATCCAGGTACTTGCGCTGGTCGGCCTTGAAACGCTCGCGGTTTTCGGCTTTCATGAGCGACATGCAAAACTGGTTGAGGTGGTAGCCCGCGCGGGACTGGTCCATGTCAAACAGCGTGGTGCCGGGAACGTTCAGATAAGGTTTTTCGAGGGACATAAATCGTTTATTGGGAACAAGAAAAAGACAACGGTTTGCTCGGGTCGCCCGCCGTGTATTTGGGCCACAACGGCCATTCACACAGCGGCAACTCGCGGGTGGTGGCAATGGGCAGGGAGAGCGACTGCTCGACCACGGTGAGGCGCGCAGGCACTTCGCCGCGCTCGACCCAGGCGGACAAGGCGGAAAGCATGTCCACATTGGCCGGCGCGCCGCTGCCCACGTGGTCTACGCCGGGGGCGACGTAGAGTTTGGCGAATTTGTCGGTCGTCTCCTTGCCCATTTTTTTCACCACGGACTCGAAGTAACCAATGCCTGCGTAAGGGCTCTGGGCGTAGTCAGCCATGTATTCGAGCATGATGAGTTTGCCACCACGAGCGTGGAAGGCGCTCAAGTCGGGATTGGTGGAGTCCATCAAGGCCGAGACTTCGAGCACGCGGGTGTGGTACAGCTCGGGGCGGTATTTGGTCACGTCGTAGTTCGGGTCGCGCACGATGATGTGGCGCAACGTGCCACTGCCAAACAACCAGGCAATGCCGTTGTCTGGCTTGGCTGGCTGCGTCGGTGCGCTATTGCCGACCCACCAGGCG
>JANOXL010000081.1:0-40314 GCA_031418395.1 Rhodoferax sp.
CAGTTGCAAGACCACAGCCTGCGCGCCAGCTGGAAGACGCAGATCAAGGCCCAACTCGCAGGCATTTTCAGCGGCGCGGCCTTCGCGCCCATCCTGGCCGAATGTGTAGCCGTACACAAACGCGTGCTCAAAGGCCGCGTGTGGGCCGCCTTGCACATGCATGCGGGCGATGGCAACGTGCATACCAACCTGCCGGTGAACAGTGACGATTACGAGATGTTGCAGTCAGCCCACGGTGCGGTCAAACGCATCATGGCCTTGGCGCGTTCGCTTGATGGTGTCATCAGCGGTGAACATGGCATTGGCATCACCAAGCTGGAGTATTTGAGCGACGAAGAGCTGAGGCCCTTTGCCGACTACAAGGCGCGCATCGATCCTGACGGGCGTTTCAACAAAGGCAAGTTGCTGCGAGCTGATACCTCGATTTCCAGAAAGCGCCACGCCGACCTGACCAACGCTTACACGCCCTCGTTCGGCCTGATGGGGCACGAGTCGCTCATCATGCAGCAAAGCGATATCGGCGCGATTGCCGACTCGGTCAAAGACTGCCTGCGCTGCGGCAAATGCAAACCCGTATGCGCCACCCACGTGCCGCGCGCCAACCTGCTCTACAGCCCGCGCAACAAAATCCTCGCCACTTCCCTATTGGTGGAAGCCTTTTTGTACGAAGAACAAACGCGCCGGGGCATCAGCCTGCGCCACTGGGAAGAGTTTGAAGACGTGGCCGACCACTGCACGGTGTGCCACAAATGCCTCTCGCCGTGTCCGGTGGACATCGACTTTGGCGAGGTCTCCATGAACATGCGCAACCTGCTGCGCAAAATGGGGCAAAAGTCGTTCCGCCCCGGCAATGCAGCGGCGATGTTCATGCTCAATGCCACCAACCCGCAGACCATCAAACTGATGCGCACAGCGATGGTGGACGTCGGCTTCAAGGTGCAGCGTTTTGCCAACCAGGTGTTGCGCGTGGCGGCCAAGGCGCAAACCGCCAAACCACCTGCCACAGTCGGGGCCGCTCCGATCAAAGAACAGGTGATCCACTTCATAAACAAAAAGATGCCGGGCGGGCTGCCCAAGAAGACTGCACGGGCGCTCTTGGACATTGAAGACGCCGATTACGTGCCCATCATCCGCGACCCGGTCAAAACATCGAGTGAAACCGAGGCGGTTTTTTATTTCCCCGGCTGCGGCTCGGAGCGCCTCTTCAGCCAGGTCGGTTTAGCCACACAGGCCATGCTCTGGCACGCCGGTGTGCAAACCGTGTTGCCGCCGGGTTACCTGTGTTGCGGCTACCCGCAGCGAGGTAGTGGCCAGTATGACAAGGCCGAAAAAATCATCACCGACAACCGTGTCTTGTTCCACCGTGTGGCCAACACGCTCAATTACCTCGACATTAAAACCGTGGTGGTGAGCTGCGGCACTTGTTACGACCAATTGCAGGGTTACGAGTTCGACAAAATTTTCCCCGGCTGCCGCATCATCGACATCCATGAATATTTGCTGGAAAAAAACATCACTTTGAACGCCGCACAGCAGGGTGCTTACCTGTATCACGACCCGTGCCACAGCCCGCTCAAATTGCAGGACCCGATGAAAACCGTCAAAGCGCTGGTGGGCGACACCGTGCTCAAAAACGATCGCTGCTGCGGCGAAAGCGGCACGCTGGGCGTGACCCGGCCCGACATCGCCACGCAAATCCGTTTTCGCAAGGAAGAAGAGCTTAAAAAAGGCGCCGCTGACTTGAAAACCCTGGCGGGCGCACCTGAAAAGGCCAATGTGAAGATTCTGACCAGTTGCCCCAGTTGTTTGCAAGGCCTTTCGCGGTACGGCAACGACCTGCAAAACGGCCTCCTGGAAGCGGACTACATCGTGGTCGAAATGGCCAACCAGATCCTGGGTGAGAACTGGCTGCCCAACTACGTGAAAGCGGCGAACTCAGGGGGTATTGAGCGGGTGTTGGTGTGAACGTGTCGTTCTGGCCAGTTTTAGTTGGATTCAGGGCAGTGTCTGGTCAGTGTCCGGCTGGAATGATAATTAACATCCATGTTAATTATTGAATGAAAAATGGACCTGTCATCAGGTTTATGAAGATTTTTACCCATTAGGTCACGTGAAATATAGAGTTAATGATATAATAATTATAGCATTTATGTGACCTCGATCGCTTCAGTTTTTGCTTTTTTTGGCACCTTTCGGCAGTCTTCGGCAGTTTTTGGCAGTTTGCGTCGGTTAAGAGGCGGCTGTTTAATCAAATCCCCTGGCCGAGCCGCGCTTCTCCTCTAAATGTGTGACGCATTGCCGGGTTTTGGTGTAACAGCTGATTCACATTGGCTTAGCTTGTGATGTAATCTTTTGAAACAACTTGGGCGGGCGGCTTGCGGCGAGGGCTGTGTTGGCTCAGCGTGGATAGTAGGTGGGCATTTAGGGGAATCAGCATGACAGGTCGAGCGTCGATGAATCACATCTACCGCACCGTGTGGAACAAAGCCCTCGGGGCGATGGTGGCAGTGGCAGAAATTGCGCCCAGTGGCGGTCGTTCCACCGGCACCCGCACCGCGGCACGCAAGCGGGCCACGTCACTCGCAGCTTTGGGCCTTCCACCAGACGCCACGCGCCTTGCCCTCCTGTCGCTCGGCGTGGCCCTGGCCTGGGGTGCCTCCGTGGCCACCGCCCATGCGCAGACTTTGCCGCAAGGCGGCACGGCCATTCACGGCAGCGCGGCGCTCAACTACAGCCAGCCCAACAAACTCACCGTCACCACCACCAACGGGGCGGGCACGGGGCATTCGGCGATCAACTGGAACAGCTTCAACATCGGCACGGGTGCGACCACCAATTTTGTGCAGCCCTCTGCGGCGAGTATGTCGATCAACCGTGTGGTGACGATCTCGCCTTCGCAGCTTTTTGGCACCTTGTCGAGCAACGGCAAGATCGTGCTGGTGAACCAGTCTGGCATCGCCGTGGGTGCGGGCGCGCTGGTCGACACCGCAGGTTTTACCGCCTCTGCCGTGGGCATGAGCGCGCAAGACGCCATCGCTGGGCGCCTGCGTTTTGCGGGTAGCGAGCTGGGCAACCACACCGGCGCGTTGAAGGTTGAAGGCAACGTCATCGCGCGCGGCGGCGACGTGGTGCTGATCGCGCCCTCCATCGATTTGGCCAAAACGGCCGTGGTCGAGTCACATGGCGGCAGCGTGGCGCTGGCAGCTGGTCAAAGCGTAGAGATCACCGGGCGCGGGCTGGAGGGCATTACCCTGCACGTGCAAGCGCCGTCCGACCAGGCCATCAACCTGGGCAGCTTGAAGGGCGACGCGGTGGGCATCTTCGCGGGCACGCTGCGCCACAGCGGGTTGATTCAAGCGGTGTCGGCTGATCTGGTCGGCGGCAAAGTCGTTTTGCGCGCTACGGGCGACGCTTACGTGAGCGGCCAAGGTCAGATCCTCGCCACCGGTGCGGCTGATGGCGCCAAGGGCGGCAGTGTGGACGTCTTTGGCCAACGTGTGGCGCTTGAAGACCAGGCACTGATCGACGTGTCAGGCCAAGCGGGCGGCGGCAACATCCGTGTGGGTGGTGATTTTCAGGGTAAAAACCCGGACGTACCCAACGCTCAAAGAACCAACGTCTGGAAAAACACAACGTTGAAGGCCGATGCCATCACGACTGGCGAAGGTGGCCGAGTCATCGTTTGGGCGGATGACCAAACCGGCGCCTATGGAACTATCAGTGCGCGGGGAGGTGCCCATAGTGGCGACGGTGGGTTTGTAGAGGTATCGGGAAAACATCGCTTGGCGTTTGATGCGACCGTTAATACGTTGGCTCCAAAAGGCAAAAGCGGGACCTTGCTGCTAGACCCGGACTTCATCGACGTTGCCATCGGTGGCGTGGCCGCATTGAACACGGTCGATCAGTTTGCCGATTTTGGTGCCAGCGTCGTCATTTCGCCTGCCACCATCAATGCCGCAGCAACCAATGTGGTTTTACAGGCCAATGAAGATATCAATTTCATCGACCCCATTTCCATGACCAACCCGGGTGTAGGTATCACGGCCCAGGCTGGGGGATTTCTGAACGTGGGCGCGTCCATCACCACCAAAGGCGGTGCTGTGAGCCTTCGGGCTGGCGATCCGGGCTCACTAACGAATCCTTCTGAAGGTTCGCTCACCATCGGCGCTGCCATCGACACGACGGGGGGCGGCGCGTTCCCGACGGGGGCCAACATTACGCTGCGTTCAGACATCTCAGACGTGGGCGGAAATTCGCTTCAGCTGACCGCAGGGGTAATCAACGCGGGGGCGAGTACTTTAACCATCTTGTCGCCAACCGCTTCTATTGAGCAGTTCGTAGGTAGTTCCATCGTCGCGGCCAATCTGAGCGTTTTGGCCGACTACACGATCGACCTCAATCAGCCCGGCAACAGCATCACAGGCAATGCCGATTTTTCTTCCAATTTGGCGACCGGCTCCGGAACCCTCTTTGCTTTCAGGAACAGTGCATCGTCTTTCAACCTGAGTGGCGCGGTGTCCCGAGGCAACTTGGGCTTTACCATTACGACCGCAGGCAGCATGTCCACTGACGGACCCATGCAATCCAACGGCAATATGACGATCACCGCCCCTGGCGGATTGACAATTGCCGACGACATCACAGTCGCTGGCACACTCAATCTGAACACCTCTGGCCTCAACGGACTGATTCAACAAAACAATGGTTCAATCCAGGTAGGTGGTGTCACCTCCATCAATGCGGGCACCAATGACATCAATATGTTCAGCTCGCCCAACGATTTCAACGGCATTAACCTCACCGGCCGCAGCGTGGGCATCAATGACATCAACGCACTGAATGTGTTGAGCCTTTCGAACCCTGGCGCGATTAACTTGAATTTGGCGGCGGGTGGCCAATTGACCTTGCCTGCTACGCCTTTGACCGCTTCCTTCCAGCTTTCGCTGGACAGTGGTGGCACCTTGGCGACCAATGGCGCGATTACTGGCGCTCAGGTCGACATCTCTGGCGCCACTGGCGTGACCTTGGCACATAACATCACAGCCACGACTTCTCTGAATGTGGCCTCCAGCGGCGGCGGTGTGAACCAGCCCAGTGGCATCGTGAACTCTAGTGGCGCAACTACTGTCACAGCGGCAGGTATCGTCAACCTTCCGGGTGCAACGAACGATTTCAATACACTTGCGGTCTCAGCAGGCGGAACTGTGAACGTCAACGACAGCGGTGCAGCGGGCATTGCGCACCAAAACATCACTGGGACCTCGGTCGCCATCATTGCGCAGGGTGGCATCTTCCGCAACGCGGGAACGATTACTTCCACCTCGGGCAATATTGCCTTGCAAGGCGCGAATATTGGCGACGATTCCAACCCGATTGCCAGTTATGTGGCGCTTGCACCTGCCGCAGGTGTAACGCTCAACGCGCTCTCGGGCGGTGTGTATGTACAGCAAACGGCGGGCAACCTGAACATGGGCAACTACACCGTGAGTGTGCCCACGGCCGGACAACACATCAAAATTGCCAGCAGCGCGTCGAACACCAACCTGAATGCGGCGTTTACCAACTTCAACGGCAATACCGATGATGACATGATTGACGTGATTGCCTGGGGAACGAACAACTCGATCAACATCAACGCGCTGGGCAACACCACCAAAACGGCCGTATTAATGAATTTCAGAGCCGAAGGCGCGGGGAGCAACGTGTTTGTGCTCGCGGGTGATGCCGATTTGGTAGCGCCTTCTGGCGTGGTGGTGGAGTCTTGGCAGGGCAACATCAATGTGGGCAGCAAGCTTGCCAACGCGAGCGGCCCGCTGGCCTTGCGGGCAGGTGGCAGCATTACGGGTGGTGGTGACGTGGTGGCTTCGGGATCGGCGCTTGAGATTGTGGCGAACTCTCAAGCTGCTGGGTTTGTGTCCACTGGTGCTGGGGGCATTGCCGTCACCGGCAACATCACCACTTCAGGTATCAACGGTGTCAATTCTGTCGATCCGCTGGTCGCGCGGGGCAAAGACGCCGGTGATATCGACATTAAGGTCGACGGCATCAGCACCGGTACGATTTCTTTGGGCACGGTCAACGCCATTGGCGGCACCGGTGCGGCTCTGTTGTCGACGGGTGTTGGGCAACCGGGCGGTAACGGTGGTTCCGTCTTTATCGAGAAAATAGATGGCAACCTTGCCATGGCGGGCACAGTTATTGTCACAGATGCCGGCTTTGGCGGTGCAGCACTTGCATTTGGTGCTGCAGGCGGCGCGGGCGGCAACGCGGGCAGTGTTTTTGTCGCCACGAGCAACGGCAACTTGAATTTTCAAGGCAACATTTATGCACGCGGCGGCAATGGTGGCAATGCACAGTTGAGCGGGGTGACTGCGCTAGGCGGCACGCCGGGCCTGGCGGGGCAGATTCATTTCGATGTAGTTGGCGACTTGCAGTTCACTGGCGTCACGACACTCGACAACGCGGCGGCTGCGCCCGGCACAGACAACACCGGCGCAGGTGGGTTCAGTTCCGCGCAGCAGCCGATTTTCCTGACTGCAGACAACATCTTGCAGGCTGTCGGCTCCACTGTCGATGCTGCCGGAAAAATAGTGAGATTTGCGACCACTGGTGGCGTACAACTGGGCGAGGTAAGCAATCAGTTTGGTGAAATGGATGGCGTAGCAGGCAGCGACATCACCATCCGGGGTTTGTATGGCGTGGGAGATTTTGGTATATCCACGTCGTCGAGCCTGTCGCTGACAGGCCTGCTATCTCAGCCCTTGTATATTCAGGGCGCGTTGAATGCCAACGACATCAGCTTGACGGGTGATTCGATTGTCATCAAGGACCATATCACGTCGGCCATCAGCTTGAACTTGAATGGCCTCAATGGCATTAGCCAAGATCAATTGGGCGGGGGCAGCACCATCCAGGTGGGGAACCTGACCACCATCAATGCCGGCGCGACAAACGTCGACT
This sequence comes from Rhodoferax sp., assembly GCA_031418395.1. Lineage (GTDB taxonomy): Bacteria > Pseudomonadota > Gammaproteobacteria > Burkholderiales > Burkholderiaceae_C > JANYCG01. The sequence continues at coordinate 6,961 of JANOXL010000081.1, forward strand.
TTGGTGGCGCCAACATCAACAACAACTTCAATGGCGTTGAAATTGTTAGCGCGGGTGCAGTGAATATCAGAGATGGCAACGGGCTGATCCTGTCCAATGTTTCGGCAACTTCGCTGTCGGTTCAAACCAGTAGCGGCGCGGTATCACAGTTCGGATCTACGGCGATCAATGTGGGCGCCTTGACGCTGGACACCGGCACTGGCAATGTAAGTTTGACAGAAGCGAACAACGTCGGCACGCTGACAATTTCCAACGCTGGTAGTGCGCAATTCAAAAATGGGGGAAGTTTCACTTTGGCCAGCGCCAACACCAGCGCGTTCCTGGAGGTCGAGTCGACCAGTGGTGGCCTGACAGTCGGTGGCCCCGTCAGTGCAGGTGGCCACGTGGTGCTCAACGCCCTGGGGGGTCAACTGGTCGCGTTGAACCGCACCATTGGCTCGGGCGGTCAGATCAATTTGGCGGCGAGCAACGGCATCAACATCACCGGCAGCGTGTTCAACGCGGCAACTGACCTCAACATCAGCACGCAAGGCGGTCCGCTGAACGCAGCGGGCGTCACCCACACCTTGGGTGGCAATTGGCGCACGTTCCTGACCGATTACGCAGGTGGGGGCCATACTTTTGGCCCCTTCGATCCCTTAGTCAATGCTGACTTCAGGCAAGTGGATGGCAATTTCGGCAACATTTTGGGTACCGGCAATGGAAGTTTGTGGACTGACTCGGGCACGATTTCGGGTGGTACCTTGACCGGTTTGGCCACCAAAACCTATGATGGTTTGCTTGGTATCAGTTTGAATGGCGTAGGGATTTCCGGCCTCGTCTTTAACGAGCCTGTGGTCAATTTGGCAGGGCAGGCGGGCGCGCTGGCCGACCCGAACGCGGGTGTCGGCAAGTTGGTCACTTTGACAGGTCCCTTGAGTCTGGACGGTTTAGTGACCGACGCCAACGGCAAACCCACTTACGGTTACACAGTAGCGTCGGCCAGCGGCAATGTGGGCACGGTCAACCCCGCACTGGTCACCGTTGCCAGCCTCAACGGCACACGTGAATACGACGGAACGACCATCGTCAACGCCAACATCTTCAATATCAATGGCTTGATCAACAATGAAACACTCACCCTGGCGGGTGCAGGCACCATCGCCGACAAAAACGTCGGTGCCAACAAAGTAGTGAACATTGGGCTGGTTGGACAGGGCGGGCTGGCGCTGGGCAACGGCACGGGTTTGGCCAGCAACTACACGCTGGCGGGCGGCACACACCTGGCGACGATCACGCGGCGCACGCAGTCGAACTGGCTTGGGGGTTCGGGTCTGTGGAGCAGCCCGACTAGCTGGGACGTGATGCCGGACGCTGCCAACGTGGCCGGCGTGTCGATTCCTGCGGGCGTACAAGTGACCTACGACGCGGCTGCTGGCACGACGCAACTGGACAGAATCAACAGTGCTGGCGGGGTGATCATGGCGGGTGGCAACTTGCAGATTGCCGACGAGTTTAGAACCCTTCAGTACGGCCAGACCGGTGGCTTGCTGGACGGCAGCGGCAGATTGATTGTGGAGAGCTTGTTTGGCAAAAACGGCGGCCTGATCAACATGGGTGGCCTGGTCGACATCACACAGGCGAGTGGCAACCTGGTGGTGGGCGGCATGCGCGGCGCCAATATTTTGCTCAAGGCGGACAACGGCGGCATCACGCAAAACGGTGCTTTGGCGACACCCGGCGTGTTGGCGGCGCAGGCCCCGCAAGACATCGTGCTGGACAACCCCAACAACAACGTCAACGGTTTTGCAGCTTTCACCAGCAACGGCGATGTAGACCTGGTCAACAACGGTGTCCTCAACATCGTGGGCATCGGCACTCAGAATGGCAACATCAGAGTTGTCAACACCGGAAAAATCGAGACCACCGGCCCGGTGCGGGCACCCAATGGCCGCGTTTTCATGCAGGCCAAGAGCCCGCTCGTGATCGGCCCGGACGGCATCGTTGCCTTGGGGGACATCATTTTGCTGGCCGGCAATGCGGATGGCGACATGCTGATCAATGGCGACCTCATCTCCACAGACGGTGGGATTGACCTGGTGGCAGGTGGCAACATTCAGCAGAACAGCCTCTTCAGTGCGGCGCAGGCCATCAATGTTTTCGCGGCTGGCATAGTGAATTACGGCCCCTTGGCCATCAGCAGCGGCAACCCGGTGCGGTATTTTTCGGGCGGCTTGTCCGTTACGCCGCCACCGTCGAGCCTGGCGGAGCTATTGGCGCGCAACAACGGCGTCGGAGGTTTCATCAGCGACTTCCTTGATCGATTTGAAGACGCGCTGGACAATCGCGCCACCAAAGACGACGATCCGAAAAACAAAAAAGACAAAGGTGAGCTGGTCGTCGAGGGGGAAACATGCCGTCCATAAATTTCCAATTGCGCAAGGCAATTAGGCCGTTCGCGCCGACCTTGCTGATCGCCGGGCTGTTGTTTTGTTCGGGCCTTGGCAATCTGGCCCAAGCCCAGTCCCAAGTCCAGTCTGTGGGTGAGGTGGAGTTCGCCCGTGGCGCCGGTTTTGCCCAAACCGGCAACCAGTCGCCGCGTATCCTGGGCAAGGGCCTGGCGCTGCGTGAGGGTGACCGCCTGACCACGGCCGAGGGCGCAGCGGCCATCATCAAACTCAGCGACGGCACACGTATGACGGTGCGGCCCAACACCGAGATGGTGATCCAGCAGTTTCAGTACCGTGAAAACGCGCCCGACAACAACATGGTGATGAACCTGTTGCGCGGTGGCTTGCGCGCGGTCACGGGCCTGATCGCCAAGGGCTCGCCCGACGCGGCCAAGCTGCGTACCAGCACGGCCACCATTGGTATTCGCGGGACCGATTTTGATGCGCGTCTGTGTGCCAAAGACTGCGCCGCTGAATCCGGCAGGGTGGTGGAGAAAGCCCGCGCCAACGCTGTATTGGCCAGTGCCAAATTGACCGCAGCGCAAGGTGAGATCAGCGCGGTGGACGGCAGCGGCCAACGCCGCAGGCTGGGCGATGGCGGCAGCGTTTATCCGGGTGAAACCGTGGAGACAGCGGCCAGCGCGCGGGGCGTGTTGGCGTTTCGTGACGACAGCCGTTTGACGCTCGGCGCGAACACGCGCTTTCGCGTGGACAACTTTGTCTATGACGACAAAAACCCGGCAGACGGGCGCTTCCTGGTTTCGCTCCTGCGCGGTTCCGTGCGGGCGCTGACCGGGTTGATCGGCAAATCCAACACCCGCAACGTCGGTTTTGTGACTGCCACGGCGACCATCGGCATTCGTGGCACGGGGATGGATTTGGATTGCTCGTCCGAAGGCAGTTGCAGCTTCTTTACGTGGCTGGGTTCAATCGAAGTGACACCCACCGGCCAGACTGCCTTGCAGGTGCTTGAAGCCGGGCAGGGCCTCAGGGTCACCCCCACGGGCTTCCAGCCCATCACCGCGCCGACTTTGCAAGACTTGCCCCGGCCCGACACCGTGCCAGTTGATAACAAACAGCTCTTCCAGAACACGGCTGTGGCTGACGAAGAGCCAGGTTTGTTCGTCTTCGTGCGGGATGGGCACATTGAAGTCACCACCCAGCGCGAGACGATTCACCTGGGACGAGGCGAATCCGGCTTTGCCGGTGACAACGGCAACACAGCGCGGCCTTTCCTGACCCCGTTGTTCCTCGAATTTGACAAAATGCCCCTGCCCGGCAGCCGCAACCCGATGCTGGTGAGCGTGTTGGGTGACGTGGGTATTCGCCCGAACCAGTGCAGATAAACAGTTATGAACCCTTACTTAATTGCACAAGCAGCTACTGTTTTAATAGCGATTGGTGGCTCTGCCTATGGGCAGGCCAACAGCTTGCCCAGCACCGCAGCCAACCCGGTGTTTGTCATCAAGGGTTTCAACATCACGGGTGACAATCCGCTGTCTGAAAGCGATACGACACGTGTGCTGGCGCCGTATTTGCGCAATGACGCGACGCTGGAGACTTTGCAAAAAGCCGGTTCGGCCCTGGAGGCGGCCTTGCGCGAGAAGGGTTTTGCGCTGCACCGCGTGGCATTGCCGCCGCAAGAGGTGGGGCAAAACGTTACGCTGAACATTGTCAAATTCGTCATCGGTAAAGTGACCGTGGAAGGGCTCAAGGGGTATTCCGAAGCCAACATCCGTGCCAGCCTGCCAGAACTGGCGGAAGGCACCGCGCCGAACTTCCGCACACTTGCCGTGCAAACCGCTATTGCCAATGAGAGCCAGGGCAAAAATGTGCAAGTCTCGCTCAAAGAGGCCGAAGAGGTCGATCAAATCAACGCCCGTGTGATTGTGAAAGAAGCCAGGCCGTGGAATTTCTCTGCCAGCCTGGCCAATACCGGCTCCAACGCCACCGGCAATGACCGCTTCACGCTGGCGGGCAGCCATGCCAATGTGTTTGGGCGGGACCACGGCTTCACCGGGGCTTACACGACCTCACTGGAGCGCCCCGCGAGTGTGCAGCAAATCGGTTTGAACTACCGCATCCCGCTGTACAAGCTCGGCGGGGTGATGGGTTTGAGTTACACCAAATCGGATGTGATCGGCAACTTTGGCGCCTTTAGCAGCACGGGCGCGGGTAGCACGATGGGCGTGAATTACAACCACTACCTGCCACCCAATGGCGGGTATCGCGGCTATTTTGGCGTGAGCCTGGACGACAAGATTTTCAACGCTACTTTAATCAACGGCGTGGCCGTGCAAAGCGCCCGGCGCAGTCGCCCGATCAGCTTGACCTACAACGCGCGTGTCGAGTCAGACACCGCAGTGTGGGGCTACAACGCCGATCTGGCTTTCAATCTGGCCGACAACGGCAGCGACAACAACCTGGCCGCCTACCTCACTGAAGACGCGCGCATCACCACAGCGGCCTGGAAAGTACTGCGCGGTGGCGGGAATTACCTCACCGGTTTTGGAGGCGGCTGGTTGTGGAGCGTCAAGGGGCAGTTTCAGTACAGCCCGGACGCGTTGATTTCAGGCGAACAGTTTGGCGTGGGTGGCGCAGGCTCGGTGCGTGGCACAGGCGAGCGGCCCATCGCGGGTGATAGCGGCCTCTTTGCTTCGACTGAAATCAGCACCAAAGAGCTGATACCCGGCCTGCGCCTGGTGGGCTTTATTGACGCCGGCTATCTGACCAACAACAATCCCAATGGCAACCCGAAGCCAGCCAAAGACAACATTGCCAGTACAGGCGTTGGGCTGCGTTTTGCCTCCCCGGCGGGTTATTCATTCACTGCAGAGTATGGCCGGGTCATCACCGGCAGCAGTTTGCCCTTCGTGCCCGGCTCTAGCATTCCACAGGTAGGCGACGAGAAATTTCACCTGAATTTCACGGCGCGTTTTTGATAGCAGGCTGCGCAGCGTCCTGATCTTCTGGCCAGTTGACCCGCCTCGCGGGATAATCTGATCCTCTGGATGACAGATTCAACACAAAAGGTTTTCTCATGGCCGGTTTGCAAGCTGGGGCGCCAACGCCCCAAAACCTCACGGTACACAGCCAGTCGCGTGTGCTGGAGGTGGCATTTTCAGATGGCTCGAATTTCCGAATTCCGTTTGAGCTGATGCGCATCTACTCACCCTCCGCGGAGGTGCAAGGCCACGGGCCGGGCCAGGAGGTGCTGCAAACGGGTAAACGCGAGGTCGAGTTGGCCGGGTTGGAGCCGGTAGGCAACTACGCCGTACAACCCTCGTTTTCGGACGGCCACACCAGCGGCATCTTCTCCTGGGATTACCTGTATTTTCTGGGCTCTGAACAAGTCAAACTCTGGGCCGATTACGAAACGCGCCTCAAAGCTGCCGGTCGTGATCGTGACGCACCCATGCTGGACGCGGCTGGGCATGCGTGCGCGAGTCATTAGTCCCAATAAAGTGACATTTTAGAAAAAATTTTGCGTATCTATAAGTCATTTTCATTATAAAAAATGTAGCATACTATTAATAATTTACGAGACCATAACTCTCTATTTTATTAAATTAGGAATTTACATTTATTTTTTTAATATTCATGTAAAAAATATTCAACGACTTCATGAAAACCAGCACCCATTTCGGCTTTGAAACCGTCGATGCCAACACCAAAGCTGCCAAAGTGCGTGGCGTGTTCGACTCGGTCGCGCCGAAATACGACGTGATGAACGACCTGATGTCAATGGGCTTGCACCGCGTCTGGAAGGCCTACGCAGTGCTGGTAGCCAACTTGCAGGAAGGCCAAAAAGCGCTCGACATTGCCGGTGGCACGGGCGACTTGGCGCTGGCGTTTGCGAAGCAAGTCGGTAAGAGTGGTCAGGTGGTCCACACCGACATTAACGAAGCCATGTTGCGCACAGGGCGCGACCGGCTGCTGGACGCCGGCGTAAGCCTGCCCACCTTCGTGTGTGACGCAGAAAAGCTCCCTTTTGCTGAGAATTTCTTTGATGTTGTCAGTGTCGCGTTTGGCCTGCGCAACATGACCCACAAAGACATCGCCTTGCGCGAAATGAACCGCGTGCTTAAACCTGGCGGCAAACTCCTGGTGCTGGAGTTCTCGCGCGTCGCCAAACCGCTGGAAAAAGCCTACGACTGGTACTCCTTCAAAATCCTGCCAGCTTTGGGCAAACTGGTTGCCGGTGACGATGCGAGTTACCGCTATCTGGCCGAGTCGATTCGAATGCACCCCGGCCAAGCGGAACTCAAAGCGATGATGCAGAGCGCAGGTTTTGGACACGTCGATTGCCACAACCTCACTGGCGGTGTGGTGGCGCTGCATGTCGGCATCAAGTGTTAATTCCATTTCCAAATTACGACTGTCGGTCGCTGCGCCTTCTGCCATAGAGATTTGGAAGTCGAATAACGTCACACAGACGCGACGAATAGTGTTTGTCCCAATAGGGGAATTGCCTTTTTCGTAACGCTTCCCGTGATAATCAAAAGTGCGGCGAGCGAGGCTTGTTTTTGCAAGCTTTGTCGCCACCTACAGCAACAGCTTTGGAGGCACTATGAAAATTTGGGGTCTGATTCTTGCCGCAACACTTGCGGTGTCCGGTTTCAACGCTGACGCGGCCAAGCGCATGGGCGGCGGCAAATCCGTGGGCAAACAATCCAATAACGTGACGCAAAAAGAAGCGCCCGCGGGCGGCGCTGCGCAAAACGCCGCCAAACCGGCCACGCCGGCTGCAGCACCTGCAGTTGCACCGAAAAAACCCTGGGGCGCCATGCTCGGTGGCTTGGCCGCTGGTTTGGGCTTGGCCTGGTTGGCCAGTTCTCTTGGTTTGGGTGAGGCATTTGGCAACATCTTGATGTTCGGCCTGCTGGCGCTAGGCGTGATGATGGCCATTGGCTGGTTCATGCGTAAAAGAGCGGCGCAACACCAAGGTGGCGTGCAAAACAAATCACCTTTCGCCTTTGAAGGCGCGGGCGGAGGCAACCCCGGTTCGGCGCAGATTCCCGCGCCCGCCCAGTACAGCCCGGCCAATGTCGGCAACGATTCCTCGGCGCGCCCGTGGGAGCGCTCTAACGTGATGCCGCTGGATACCGGTCGCCCGGGCGGCGCTGGCGGCTCCATGATTGGCTCAGGCCTCACCCCTGCGCAGGGTTGGAGCATTCCGGCAGATTTTGATTCGGCGGGTTTCCTGGCAGCGGCCAAGTCCAATTTTGTGACCTTGCAGGCGGCATGGGACAAATCAGACATCGCGTCATTGCGCGCCATGATGACGGATGAAATGTTGGGCGAAATCAAAACGCAGTTGGCCGAGCGCGAAGTCCACACGGGCGCGCCCGCCAACCACACTGAGGTCGTCATGATCGAGGCCAAACTCCTGGGCATCGAAGACCTGGGCGCGGACTACATGGCCAGCGTCGAGTTTTCCGGCATGATCAAGGAAGACCCGGCCAGCGGCCCGAACCCTTTCCGCGAAGTCTGGAACATGACCAAACCGAAGAGCGGCAATATGGGTTGGCTCGTGGCAGGCGTGCAGGCGCTGCAATAAGCGGTCGGATAAGCCGTCGGGAGTTCAGGCTCCCAATATATTCAGTGAATAATCGGGGGCATGGCAACATCGTCCCCGTTTTCTTTTGTGTCGGGCCTTCCTTCCTTTTTATCGCCACCGGCTTGGGCCACTGACGAAATCCAGAAGCGCATCGTTCTGCTGCTCAACCATGTTTTGATGCAGGAGCCTGAGGCTATGACCCGGCTTTTTCGCAAAAAAGGCCAAGTGGCCCTTGTCAAATGGCGCGACATAGCTATTAAATTTGTTGTTACCCCGGCGGGCCTGCTGGATATTGCCGGCGTTGAGGCCGATCCCCAACTGACGCTGGAAGTGACCCAGCAATCACCTTTGGACATCATGCAAGCCTTACTCAAAGGCGATAAACCCGAAATTCGCATTGAAGGCGACGTGCAACTCGCTGCCGAAGTTAACTGGCTGGTGAATCACGTGCGCTGGGATGTCGAAGAGGATCTGGCTCGCATCATCGGCGATGTGCCCGCGCGCGCCGTCGGGCAGGTTGCGCGGCGTTTTGGCGACGCACTGGGTCAGTTTGTGCGGCCTTCACAAAACTCAGCTTCGGCCTCTGCCTCGACAGCGGCGTCGGGTGGCAAGCCCGCATGACTCGGCTGTATCGCAGCGTCTTCATCGTTTGGGTCGTTCTGCGTTACGGCCTGGACGAACTGGTGTTGACCAGTTTCGAGAAACCCTGGCTGCGTATCCTGGCGCGTGTGTTGTCGGTCGGTCGCAATTTAGAGGCGCCACGCGGCCAGCGGCTGCGCGAGGCTTTGGAGCGCCTGGGTCCGATCTTCGTCAAATTCGGCCAGGTGCTTTCGACCCGGCGCGACCTGATGCCGCTGGACATTGCCGACGAGTTGGCCCGTTTGCAAGACCGCGTGCCGCCCTTCAGTTCAGACGTGGCAGTGGCCATCATCGAGAAGGCCTTAGGCAAACCTGTGGGACAGATTTTTTCGACCTTTGAGCGAGTGCCGGTGGCCAGCGCCTCCATCGCCCAAGTTCACTTTGCCAAATTGATCGACAAACAAGGACTTGAGAAAGACGTAGCGGTCAAAGTGCTGCGCCCCGGCATGTTGGAAGCCATTGAGAAAGATCTGAGCCTGATGCGCATGATGGCCGGCTGGGTTGGCGGCATGTCTGACGACGGGCGGCGGCTCAAACCCAAAGAAGTCGTTGCCGAGTTCGACAAATACTTGCATGACGAGCTGGATTTGGTGCGCGAAGCCTCCAGCGCCGCGCAACTGCGGCGCAATATGGCCGGGCTGGACTTGGTGCTGATCCCGGAGATGTATTGGGACTACTGCACCCATGACGTTTTGGTGATGGAACGTATGTTTGGCCTGCCGATCAGCCAAACCGCGCGTTTGCGCGAGGCCGGTGTGGACATCGCCAAGCTGGCCCGCGATGGCGTCACCTTGTTTTTCACGCAGGTGTTTCGGGATGGGTTCTTCCATGCCGATATGCACCCCGGCAACATCCAGGTGAGCATCGACCCGGCGACTTTTGGGCGTTACATTTCGCTGGATTTCGGCATTGTCGGCACCTTGACCGAGGTCGATAAAGAATACCTGGCGCAGAACTTCACGGCTTTCTTCCGGCGCGACTACAAACGTGTGGCCGAGTTGCACATTGAATCGGGCTGGGTGCCCGCAGGGACGCGGGTGGATGAGCTGGAGAGTGCCATCCGCGCCGTTTGTGAGCCGTATTTCGACCGCCCGCTCAAAGAAATATCCCTTGGCATGGTCTTGCTGCGCCTGTTCCAGACCTCGCGGCGTTTTCACGTGGAAATCCAGCCGCAACTCGTTTTGCTTCAAAAAACCTTGCTCAATGTAGAAGGCCTGGGCCGCCAGCTAGACCCGGATTTAGACTTGTGGAACAGCGCCAAACCCTTTCTTGAAAAGTGGATGATCGAGCAGGTCGGGCCGCAAAAACTACTGAATCAGCTCAAAGACCAAGCGCCGCGGTATGCGACGCTGCTGCCCGAACTGCCCCGTTTATTGCACGATTTTCTGAAAACCAAACCCGGCAGCCAAAGTCGCCTGCTGGATGAGCTGCTGACCGAGCAAAGACGCACCAATCGCCTGTTGCAAGCCATCATCTACGGCGGCATCGGGTTTGCGCTGGGGCTCTTGGCGATGCAATTGCTGGTGCGGGTTCGCTTGTTTTAGAAGCCCAATCGGCAACCCCGCGTTCAAACTTGCTGAATACGCCCTGGGTTGAGTAGGGTGCGCCTTATAATTGAGGGCTTTGCGGGTCGCAAATTCGCGCGCGCAGGCCGAGCCTAAAACGGTCCCACTTAGCCCCCACCGTATCACTCTCTATGCCCATTTACGCTTACAAATGTGAATCCTGCGCGCACGCCAAAGACGTGTTGCAGAAAATCTCTGACCCACTTTTAACGGTGTGCCAAGCCTGTGGCGCGCCGACTTTTAAAAAGCAACTCACGTCTGCCGGATTTCAATTAAAGGGTTCTGGCTGGTACGTCACTGATTTCAAAGGTGGCGCGGCCAATCCGTCGGGTGAGTCGGACGGCACTAAAACCGTTGCCAAATCCACCTCTGGCAGCGACGCGGCGGCGGCCCCTGCGAGCACGTCCGGTACGTCCAACACGTCCGGTGGCGACGCCAAATCGAGCGCTAGTGCACCGGCTGCTGCGACATCAACACCCGCAGCGGCTGCAGTTGCCGCACCCAAAGCTGTCTCGCCCAGCAGCGGAGCCTGACGACGATGATGGCCTCTGTCCGCAAATGGCTGCTCGCAGGCTTGCTGGTGATCGTCCCCGTGGCCATCACTGTCTGGGTGCTGGAGTGGATCATCAGCACCCTGGACAAAACCTTGCTGATACTGCCTGCTGCATGGCAACCCGACAAACTGCTGGGCGTCCACATTCCCGGCTTCGGTGTGTTGTTGGCCTTCGCCATTTTGCTGTCCTTAGGCGCGTTGGCGAGCAATTTTGTGGGCAACAAGCTGTTGAACTGGTGGCACGCGCTCCTGCACCGGATTCCGGTGGTGAGCTCCATTTACTCTGGCGTGAAACAAGTCTCAGACACCTTGTTTTCAGACACCGGAAATGCCTTTCGCAAAGCCGTACTGATTCAATGGCCCAAAGAGGGCGTCTGGACGATTGCTTTTGTGACCGGTTCTCCGGGTGGTGATGCAGCCAATTACTTGCCAGGGGATTACTTAAGCGTGTACGTGCCGACAACGCCCAACCCGACCGGTGGTTATTTTGTCATGCTCAAAAGCAGTGACTGCATTGAGCTCAAGATGAGTGTTGACGAAGCGCTGAAATACATCGTCTCGATGGGGGTGGTGTCGCCAGGTGCAGTAGGAGCCGTGAGCGGCAAGTAACCTGTTTTACAGCCTGCGGGCTCGGTTTAGAAGCGTTTCAGATTAAGTGCGACAGAGCAAAAGATTAAAAGAGTAAAAGAGAACTATATGGCGATGCGTTCCCACTATTGCGGTCTGGTGACCGAAGCCCTATTGGGTCAAACCGTTTCCCTGTGCGGCTGGGTCAACCGGCGGCGTGACCACGGTGGCGTGATCTTTGTCGATTTACGCGACCGCGAAGGTTATGTACAAGTGGTCTGTGACCCGGATCGCGCCGAGATGTTTGCCACTGCTGAAGGGTTGCGCAACGAGTTCTGCATCCAGGTCAAGGGCCTCGTGCGGGCACGGCCTGAAGGCACGGTGAATGACAGCCTTAAGAGCGGGAAAATCGAGATTCTGTGTCAGGAGTTGAACGTGCTCAACCCCTCGGTCACCCCACCCTTCCAGCTCGACGATGAAAACCTGTCGGAGACCACGCGCCTGACCCACCGCGTGCTGGACTTGCGCCGCCCCTACATGCAAAACAACCTGATGCTGCGTTACCGCGTGTCGATGGAAGTGCGCAAGTTTCTGGACGCCAATGGTTTTGTCGATATAGAAACCCCGATGTTGACCAAATCCACGCCCGAAGGCGCGCGGGATTACCTGGTACCCAGCCGCGTGCATGACGGCATGTTTTTCGCGCTACCGCAGTCGCCCCAACTATTCAAACAGTTGTTGATGGTCTCGGGCTTTGACCGTTATTACCAGATCACCAAGTGTTTCCGCGACGAAGACTTGCGTGCCGACCGCCAGCCAGAATTCACCCAGATCGATATTGAAACGTCGTTCCTGGACGAGGAAGAAATCCGCGCCATCTTCCAGGGCATGATCAAAACTGTGTTCCAGAACACCATCAACGTCGATTTGGGCGATTTCCCGGTGATGAGTTACCAGGACGCCATGCATCTTTACGGCTCTGATAAACCCGATCTGCGCGTGAAGTTGGCGTTCACCGAAGTGACCGAGCTCATGAAAGACGTGGACTTCAAGGTCTTTAGCGGTGCCGCAAATATGAAAGGCGGTCGCGTGGTGGCGCTCAAAGTGCCGGGCGGCGCGCGCGAAAGTGGTGGTTTGAGCCGTGGCGAGATCGATGCCTATACCGAGTTCGTGAAGATTTACGGGGCCAAAGGCCTCGCGTATATCAAGGTCAATGACCTCAAAGCCGGGCGGGACGGTTTACAAAGCCCGATTGTCAAAAACATTCACGACAAGGCCGTGAACGAAGTACTGTCACGTACCGGCGCGCAAGATGGCGATTTGATCTTCTTCGGTGCCGACAAAGAAAAAATTGTCAACGACGCCATTGGTGCCTTGCGCTTGAAGATTGGACTGAGCGAGTTCGGCAAGAAGAACGGTTTGTTTGAAAAAGGCTGGCGACCCCTGTGGGTCGTCGACTTCCCGATGTTCGAATACGACGACGAGGCCAAGCGCTACACCGCCACACACCACCCGTTCACCGCACCTAAAGACGGCCATGAAGACTGGATGGTCACCGCCCCTGAGAAGTGTATTTCCAAGGGTTACGACATGGTGTTGAACGGCTGGGAGATGGGCGGGGGTTCCGTGCGTATCCATCGGGCTGACGTGCAGCAAAAAGTGTTTGATGCGTTGAAGATCACCCCCGAAGAAGCGCAGATCAAGTTCGGCTTTTTGCTTGATGCCCTGCAATATGGCGCGCCACCCCACGGGGGCCTGGCCTTCGGCCTGGACCGTATCGTGACGCTCATGACCGGTGCAGAATCTATCCGTGATGTGATCGCTTTTCCCAAAACCCAGCGGGCCCAGTGCTTGCTCACCCAGGCGCCGTCTGCGGTAGACGAAAAACAGTTGCGCGAGTTGCACATCCGCCTGCGCGCGCCGGAGGCCGCTAAAGCAGCGTGATCTTTAGCTCGCCTCCAATCGAGGCGGGGTTTGATGCAGAATCAAAGGGCGCTGGTTTTCAGCGCCCTTTTTATGGCCATCTCCTTCAAAATCCCCCAATCCGTGCTGGTCGTGATCTACACGCCCGCGATGGAGGTGTTATTGATCAAACGGGCAGACTACGCGGCCAGTGAAGGCGAATTTTGGCAGTCTGTCACGGGCAGCAAAGACACTGAATCTGAAACTTTCGCCCAAACAGCAATTCGCGAAGTCATGGAGGAAACCGGCATCCATTGCCACGCTGGATCGGCGCTGTTTTACGGCTTGAAAGACTGGCAGATGGAAAACGTCTACGACATTTACCCGCGCTGGCAACACCGCTACGCACCGGGTGTACGGCGCAACACTGAGCATTTGTTTGGGCTGCGCGTGCCAGAGGGCACAGCGGTAAAACTCAATGCAAGCGAACATACCGATCTGCAGTGGCTGCCTTGGCGCGAAGCTGCCGACCGCTGTTATTCGCCCTCCAACAGCGAGGCCATTCTGATGCTGCCAAGGTTTATTGCATGAGCCCCACCCCGACACATCACGGCGCCACGCCCGCTCTTTTGCGCGTGGCGACCTATAACATCCACAAAGGCGTGCAGGGCATTGGCCCACGTAAACGCTTGGAGATTCACAACTTGGGGCATGCTATCGAGCAACTCGATGCTGATGTTATTTGCCTTCAGGAAGTTCGCAAAGTGCATCGCCGACATGCCTTGAAATTCAAACATTGGCCTGACATGGCACAGGCTGATTTTCTGGCACCGGAAGGGTACGAGGCGGTCTATCGCACCAATGCCGTCACGCGCCATGGTGAACACGGCAATGCCATGTTGTCGCGCTGGCCTGTGCGATCCCATCAGCATGAAGACATGTCGGATCACCGTTTTGAGCAGCGTGGCCTGCTGCATTCAGAGGTGATGTTTGACGGTCTCTCACTTCATGTTGTGGTGGTTCATCTGGGACTCATCCGAGCCAGTCGCGTGCGCCAGATCGAACAACTGATGCGTTTTGTCGCCCGCGAAGTGCCCAGAGGCGCGCACCTGGTGGTCGCAGGTGATTTCAACGACTGGGGAACGCTGACGCGGGGGGCATTCGCCGAAGCCGGTATGGCGGCTTTTGAAGGGCAGCGATCTCCCACTTTTCCTTCTCGATTGCCGCTTGTTCAACTCGATTACGTCTACGCGCGCGGGCTCAAACCGACAGCAGTACATGTGCCGCGTGGCCCGATTTGGGGTCAGATGTCGGATCACTTGCCATTGGTGGCCGAGTTTGAGTTGCCAAAGTTGACTTCCAAATCCCAGGCCAGAACCAAAGTATCGCCCCAACACGACACCAAGCGCTGATCATGCAGAGCTTTGAACACGGTCATTCAGTTCAATTACTCCAGGGCGGGGAAGCATTTTTCCCCGCGCTGATCGAAGCCATTGACGCCAGTCGCCTGGAAGTGCGCCTGGAGACCTACATCTTTAACCTCGACAAATCGGGCCAGGCCGTCTCCGATGCGCTTTTGCGGGCGGCGGCGCGGGGTGTGTCGGTGTACCTGATGATTGACGGCGCCGGCACGCCATCCTTGCCCGAAGCATTGGCCGCACAATTTAACGCAGCCGGCTTGAACTGGAAGATCTTTTCGCCGCTGGGTGGCTTGGGCTGGCTCGTGCCCAGTCGTTGGCGCCGCTTGCATCGTAAACTTTGCGTTGTCGATGGTCATGTGGCCTTTTGCGGCGGAATCAACGTGCTGGACGATTACTTCGACCCCAACCATGGCGTGTTGACCGCGCCGCGTTTCGATTTTGCGGTGCGTGTCAGTGGCCCACTGGTGCGCAATGTGCAGGAGGCGACGACCCAATTCTGGCTGCGTCTCAAAGCCACACGTGATGCGCGTGAGTTTGACTTTGGAAGTGCCTGGGCGGCGCTGCAATCGGCCATGCGGGTTCATAAGCCGCATGCACCGATGGCGGGCGTTAGCGTGTACGAAAGTGCCCGCGCCGCGCTGGTGCTGCGGGACAACTTCCGCAATCGCACCCGCATCGAGCGCGCATACAGCAGAGCCATTGGCGAAGCGCGAACCGAAATCATCATTGCCAACGCTTACTTTGTGCCGGGGTTGCGCCTGCGCAAAGCGCTCATCCATGCGGCCAAACGTGGTGTGCGCGTGCGCCTGCTGCTGCAAGGTAAATACGAATACTTCATGCAATACCATGCGGCGCGGCCGGTGTTTGGCGCGCTGATGGCGGCCGGTGTGGAGATTCACGAATACGCAGCGAGTTTTTTACATGCCAAAGTGGCCGTGGTGGATGGTCGCTGGGCGACGGTAGGCTCGTCAAACCTGGATCCCTTAAGCCTCTTGCTGGCACGTGAAGCCAATGTGGTCGTGGCAGATGCTGCGTTTGCCCAGGACCTGCGCGACCGCCTGGACTTGGCCATGCAAACCCACGGGCAGAGGATCGACCAAAATCTTTATGCCCGGCGCCCGCTCACCCAGCGTGCGCTGGACGCGGTGGCCTTCTGGCTCATGCGGGCTCTTGTGTTTTTGAATGGAAGGCGCTACTAAAATGGTAGCGTATATCTGTTTGTTAAATTGGCCCCTGCCGCAATAACCCCAAAAATCAAAGGCTGGTAAAATGGGCCATGCTTATGAAGACAAACGCCGAACCAGCCCCCATTCCAGCACCTGAAGACGACCAGGGAACCCCGGTGTCCGTGAAAATCCGCGAGCGCGTGAAGGCTGCGCGCAAACGTTTTAATGCCAACGACAACATCGCCGAATTCGTCCAGCCCGGCGAACTTGAGCAACTTTTGGACGAAGTCGAAATCAAGATGCAGGGTGTGCTCGACAGCATGGTGATCGACACTGCAGGCGACCACAACACCCGCAACACCGCGCGCCGTGTCGCCAAAATGTATGTGAACGAAGTCTTCCGCGGGCGATTTGTCGCCGCGCCGACCATCACCGAGTTCCCCAACGCCGAGCACTTGAACGAGCTGATGATCGTCGGCCCCATTACCGTGCGCAGTGCCTGCAGCCACCACTTTTGCCCGGTCATCGGCAAGATCTGGATCGGCGTCATGCCCAATGAACACACCAACGTCATTGGCCTTTCGAAATACGCGCGCCTGGCCGAATGGGTGATGGGCCGGCCGCAAATCCAGGAGGAAGCCGTGGTGCAACTGGCCGACCTCATCATGGAAAAAACCCAGCCCGACGGTTTGGCCATCGTGATGGAAGCCAGCCATTACTGCATGGCCTGGCGCGGCGTGAAAGACATGGACAGCAAGATGATCAACTCGGTGATGCGCGGCTCCTTCCTCAAAGACCCGAATTTGCGGCGCGAATTTCTCTCCTTGCTGCCCAAGAAAGACTAAAAATGCTTGTCCGTTTGCTCTACGCCAGCCGCGCCGTTGACCCGGGCCCGGCGGCCATCGAGGCGATCCTCACCCAGTCCCGCGTTTCCAACCCGTCCTCGGGCATCACCGGCATCCTGTGTTACAGCGGTGCTATCTTTTTGCAAGCGATTGAAGGTGGCCGCATGGCGGTCAGTGACCTCTACAACCATATCCAGCGCGACGCCCGTCACAAAGACGTGGTACTGCTGCACTATGAAGAAATCACCGAGCGGCGGTTTGGCGGCTGGACCATGGGCCAGGTCAACATGTCCAAGCTGAACCATTCGATCTTGCTCAAATACGCTGAAAAGCCCGAGCTTGACCCGTATGCGGTATCGGGCAAAGTGTCATTGGCGCTGCTCGAAGAGTTGATGGCCACGGCGTCGATCATCGGCCGCGCTTGATTGCTCGGCCATAAATCCGATTGCCGGGCGCATTGCGGCGTTGCAAATCCTCGCAATACTTGTGTATTGCTCCGGTTTGCGCCTTGCACTGCATCCCGGGAATCGGATTTCTGACCGTGCAATCTTTCAGATTTTTGGCTGAGCGCGAATTCCTCGCGATTTCCCCCCCTTTTCACCACCATGCCAGCTGAGGCCCTTGCGCTCGTATTGGCGGGTGCGCTGCTCCATGCGTTGTGGAACATTGCGGCAAAGAAAGCTGGCGGCGATGCGCGATTCACGTTCTTTTCCGGGGCCATCATGGCCGTGTTCTGGGCTCCACTGGCGATTTGGGTCGGCTGGTCGGTGGTTCCGCTTTGGGGTTGGCGCGAATGGCTGGTTGCCGCGTTCAGCGCGTTGCTGCACTGGGTCTATTTTGTCTGCCTGCTCACGGGTTACCGCAAGAGCGATTTGACCGTGGTGTACCCGATGGCCAGAGGCAGCGGGCCGGTGTTGTCGTCAGGCGCTGCGGTGGTGGTATTTGGCGAGCAACTCTCTGCTTTGGGGTTTCTGGGTATCGCGGGTGTGGCGTTTGGCGTGTTTTTGATCGCCGGGGGCACGGGTATGTGGCGCGCCGCGCACGACCCAGCGCAACGCGCGCGAGTGAAAGCGGGCGTATTCTGGGGGCTGTTGACAGGTACCTTGATCGCCAGTTACACCATTCTTGACGCCTGGGCAGTCAAGGCCCTTGCTATTTCGCCCATCGTGTTTGACTACTTCTGCAACCTGCTGCGCCTACCGTTCGCCGTGGTGCCCGTGCTGCGCGACGTCAATGAAGCGCGCAGGTTGTGGCGGCAACAGTGGCGTTATGCGGCGGTGGTGGGCGTGCTGAGCCCTGCCGCCTATGTGTGTGTTTTGTACGCAGTGCAAATGGCGCCAGTGAGCCATGTTGCACCCGCGCGTGAAGTGTCGATGTTGTTCGCCGCGCTGATCGGCGGCCAGTTGCTCGGCGAAGGCGACCGCTGGCTGCGCATCGCTGGTGCGGCTTGCATCGCCCTGGGTGTCGCCGCGCTGGCTTTGGGTTAAGCCTGGTGATCCCGAAGACCGCCACCTCCGCCGCAGAAGTGCTGCTCCTGGGCTGCGACTTCAGCAGCAGCCCCACGCGCAGAAAACCGATTGTGATCGCCCATGGTGTCAATAAAAATGGGCGTATCCAGCTATTAAAACTAGAGCGTCTGGAATCTTTGGACGCGTTTTCAAAGTGGCTCGCGCAACCCCAGGCCTGGGTCGGTGGATTTGACTTGCCCTTTGGCCTGCCGCGCGAACTGGTCGAACAACTGGGCTGGCCGACCACTTGGCTTGAATGTATCCAGCATTACGCATCTTTGAGCCGCGCCACGATTCGCGACACCTTTAAAACCTTTTGCGACGCCCGCCCGGCAGGCGGCAAGTTCGCTCACCGCGCGACCGATGGCCCGGCCGGTTCCAGCCCGTCGATGAAATGGGTCAACCCGCCGGTCGCCTACATGTTGCACGCGGGTGTGCCTGCACTCGTGGCTGCAGGCGTGCACCTGCCCGGCCTGCATTCGGGCGACGAAAAGTCAGCTGCAAAACGGGTGGCGCTTGAAGCCTACCCCGGTTTGCTGGCACGCGAAATTTTGGGCAATACCTCTTACAAAAGCGATGACGAAGCCAAACAAACCCCAGCGCGCCTGATCGCCCGCAAAGACCTGATCCACGCCCTGGAAAACGGCCAGACCCGCCTGGACCTGCGCCTCAAACTCACCCACGCTCAGCGCGACGCCTTGGCCGATGACGCCAGTGGAGATTCTCTCGACGCCACCCTGTGCCTGATGCAAGCTGCCTGGGCGCAGGAGCAGCATGATTCTGGCGCGCCCTTGTATGGTTTGCCGCCGGATCTTGATCCGCTGGAGGGGTGGATTGTGAGTGCGTGATGGGAAGTGAACGACGCCGCGCCGGTTTTTGAACGAGCCAGATAGGGCAGAAGGGCGAGTTTGCTATTAAAAATTAACATCCATGTTAATTTTAACGTCGCAATTACTTCTTGGGCTCAGTTTTTGGATATTTTTGACTTCCAGGTCTCGTGAGTATTGCCTACTTAGCTACCAAATAAGTAGCAAACAGAGTCAATCTTTCGAGCCGAAAATGGCCTTGAATCTAGCCTCTGTGAACCTGAAATCAGTGCGTCAACACCAGCTCTTCGAGCTTGGCCGCAATATGCGCCACGGCCAGGCTGGCTTGGCAGCCGGGCAGGGTGTGCATGAGCAACTGTCGGCGCATGACGGCCTGACGCACGGCGGCGTCGGCCGGGATGTCGCCCAGGTGCAAAAGGCGCATGGCGGGGCTGGATGTTTTGCCAGGCGAGCTGGGCCGGCCTGGTTTCGCAGCCGAACCCGTGACGGGAGATGACATCGATGACGGTGATGGCGCAGATGAAGAAGATGGCCCAGGCGATGACCCAAACGGTGCCTTCACCACAAAGCGATCCAGCACCTGCTGCAGTTGCGTGGTGATCGCGCGGCCATCACCCACGCGGGCGGTTTGGTTGACGACCAGGCGCACTTGCTGGCGACCTTGCTGGCCGACCAGTACCTTGATGGTGGCGTAGGCGTCGGTCAGCGAAGTGGGCTCGGGCGTGGCGACAACGATGACTTCGCTGGCCAGGGAAATGGTGAATAGCACCACGTCGGAGATGCCTGCGCCGGTGTCGAGCAGGACCACATCAAACTGGTGCGACAGCGCGGTGACGACGCGCAGAAACTCGTCGCGCATGTCGGCGCTCAGGCGCGAGTATTCGACCATGCCAGAGCCCGCCAATATGGCCGAGAAGCCGCCGGGCGCCGGGGTGAGGGCGTCTTCCAGCCGGGCTTTGCCCGAGAACACGTCATGCAGGGTGACTTTGGGGTAGAGGTTGAGTACCACGTCCAGGTTAGCCAGGCCCAAGTCGGCGTCGAGCACGACCACTTTGTGGCCGCGTTTGGCTAGGGCTGCAGCGAGATTGGCCGAAAAGAAAGTTTTGCCCACGCCGCCTTTGCCGCTGGTGACAGCCAGCACCTTGCCGTGGACAGCACCCGCTTCGCCGGCTAATCCAGCAAAAGCAGAGATGGCCAATGGCGCGGGGGCAGAGATGACCAGGTCGCTCATCCGAGGCTTTCTTGCGGCGATTTGGCGCTGCTGGAGGCCATGTTGCCCTCTTCGGCGATGGGAGTGGCGATGACAGTGGCGGTGGCGGCAGCGGCTGCAGCAGCTTTGACGGAGGCAGACGGCCGGGCGACACCTGTAGTTGGCGGGCTATCAGACGCGGTGAACACGGCCTGCGGGTCGTCTTGATTCGCCTCAAGCGTGCTGTCCGGCGCCTCGGTCGGGAACTCGCCAAACAGGCTGCTGCCCCAGCGCGAGTCGTTCTGTGAAAAATCGACAAATAACTGGCTTTTTTCCTCGGGGCTGACTTCAACAAGCAGCGGCTGGTCGATACATACACGGTTGCGCCCGCCGGTTTTAGCGCGGTACAACTCTTTGTCGGCCAGCTCGATCCAAGTGTGCGCTTTGCTGCCCGGCTGCTGGGGCGCGTACGCACCACCAATACTCATCGTGATGTGGATACTGACGCCCGGCGCCACCACGATAGGCAGGTTTTGGATCATCTCGCGCATACGTTCGGCAATCACCATGCCAAAGGTGACGTGGCAATCGGGCAAGACCACCGCAAATTCTTCGCCGCCATAACGCACCACTGTATCTTTGGGCCGCACGCAGGCACGCAGACAGCTTGCAACGGCTTGCAACACTTTGTCGCCCACGGGATGGCCATGGGTGTCGTTGACGTGTTTGAAATGGTCGATGTCGAGCATCAACAAAAGCATCGAATCGCCGGATCGCGCGATGGTGGACAACTCGCGCTCCAGCACCGCCAAAAAGTGCCGCCGATTGGCCAAGCCAGTGAGCGGGTCTTTGAGCGAGAGGTCGCACAACTGATCGATCACCCGCTGCAAATAGGCGGTGTGGGACTCGCCCGGCTGCTGCGTAGCGTCTGCGCCGCTGTGGCTGAGCAGGGCGCAGGCGTCACCCAATTGCAGCGCCTGCATATCGACTGAACTGGCCATCTGAATGGGCAACTGCACAGGCGAGTCTGGCTCAGCCAAAAGTGAGGGCAGGGGCAGCGTCACGGGTGGAACATTCATGAGTGCATGGTGTGAAACAAGTCTAACAGCTTGATACGTTTTTGAATGTCCCAACTTGGCTGGGAAAACCCTCCATTTGGCCCTTTTAACGCGCATGTGGGTCATCTCCTGGGTGCGGTCAGTTACAGCTTGGAAAGTGCCGCCAACGTGTCGGCGTCGGTGCGGTACATCCTCAAGAGCGCATCGTCATGTAAGGCGTCGGCGCGGCGCAAAATTTGCTCGACGGGCAGTTTGATGCCGCTGATATGCAGGGTCACACCCTGCTGCGCCAGGCTCGTGCGCAATTGCATGAAGGCCTCCACGCCGGTCACGTCGATGCGGTTGATCGGTTGCGCAAACAGGCACACGTGCCGCGTCTCGGGGTGGGCACCCAGGTGCTGGTCGATGGCCAGGCCAAAGCCGCTGCTGGAGGCGAAATCAAGCTCGGCGTCCATACGCAGCGCGTAAAGGTTCGGCCCCAACGGCGGCAAATGCCATAGATGGCGGTCGCGCAGGCTGCCATCCGGGTGCAGACCAACTTCGATGATGCGCGGGTGCAGGCGGTGGTGCAAAAAGTGGCTCAGGCTCATCAGGAGCCCGGCAAGTACGCCCCAATGCAGGCGCGGCGCGGTGGCGAGCGTCAGCACAAAGGTCACGGCACAAGTGACCGCCTCAACACGTGACACACGCCAGAAGCGCAACAAGGCGCGCGGGTTCAGCAGGCTGCCGACCGCTGCCATGACCAGCGCGGCGAGCACCGATTTAGGCACATCGCGCAAAAGCGGCATGAGCACGAGCAACGCCAGCAAAATGAGCACGGTCGAGATGACGGTGGCCCAGCCGGATTTGGCCCCCGCGTGCAGCATCACCGCCGCGCGGGAAAACGAACTGCTAGTGGGAAACGCGCCGCACAGGGCCGAGGTAAATTTGGCCAGACCCTGGCCGATCAAGTCCTGGTTCTCGTTCCAGCGCGTACCGGATTTGAGGTGTTCGGCTTTGGCGCTGGAGGCAGTTTCCAGAAAACTCACCAGTGTGATCACCATCGCGGGCAGCATCAGGGCGCTCAATGTGTTGAACGGCAAAAGTTGCGGCCAATACAGATCCGGCAGGCCACTGGGCAAGTTGCCGACGATGGGCGTGCCGCTGGCACCGGCGCCGATCCACGCGCTTACAACGCCACTGGCCGCGACCACAGCGATCATGGTCGGGAAACGCGGCAGCCAGCGTTTGCCCGCGAGCATGGCCACCAGACTGCCCACGCCAAACGCAGCGGCGGTAAGGTCGAGCTGCGGCGAATCCCACAATGTGGCCAAGGGACCTTTCAGGCCCATCAGCCCCGGCAACTGCGAAAGCAAAATCAACACCGCCGCGGCCTGCGTGAAGCCGATCAACACGGGCGAACTGACCAAATTCAGCAGCCAGCCAAATTTGCCCAATCCCAGCACCAGTTGCAGCGCGCCTGACAAAAGTGCCAGCCACACCGCCATCTGCACCCACTCGGGGCTGCCGGGTGCTGCCAGGCCCGTCAACGAGGCGCTCACCAGCAAACACGTGAGCGCCGTGGGCCCGACCGAGAGTCGCACCGACGAGCCCCACAAGGCGGCGATAAGCGCGGGTAAAAAAGCTGCATAAATACCGGTGACCAGGGGCATGCCGGCCAATGCGGCATAGGCCACGCTTTGCGGAATCACCATCAGCGTGACGGTCAAACCCGCCGCAAAGTCACTTTTGAGCAGCGGCCCGTCGAGTTTTTGCCAACCCAGGAAGGGCAAGAGGCGTTGTAATGAGGTCAAGTGAGCCCTGCCGTCAGACAAACAACGTACACAACCATGTCTTCATCGCTCCATAAACTGTGGATAGCTACACTTATTATAGCTAGCTACACCTGCCCGTCGTGGGGTGAGTCGCCAAAAATTCAAGAGAAAAATTCGAACAAGAACTGGCGCGGCATCGTCACCCACGTGTCGGACGGCGACACCTTGTGGGTGCAGCCAACCAGCGGCGGCGCGGCCGTCAACATCCGGATCGACGCCATCGATGCGCCTGAAATCTGTCAGGCCTGGGGGCCTGAGGCCAAGGCGGCCTTGAGCGCTCGCGTGTTGCACCAAACCGTCCAGGTGAACGGCAAACGCCGCGATGGTTTTGGTCGTCTGCTGGCGCGTGTGCGTGTGCATGACTCGGCGACCCCCACCGATGTCGGCCAAACGATGGTGGCCGGTGGCCACGCCTGGGCGCATCAGTACAAAAATTACAAAAGTGTTTACGGCGCTGACCAGCAGCAGGCCCAGGCCGCGCGCCGGGGTTTATTCGCCCAGGCCAAAGCGCAACATCCCCGCGACTTCCGTCAAAGGCACGGACCTTGTGAACACAAATCGGGGAAAGTGAAATGAAGATGGAAAATAAGTTGCTATAATATGTATAGCAAATTATCAAATAAATACGAGACCTAGAGGTCGGTATTTATCGAAATTGTCGATTGAGCCGTGTTTTGGAGCTGTATCGTACCCAATATGGGTATGAAAATGGAGGGGCGTTTGGATTAGCGGTTGGATGACCCGTTGGTTGAGGCAACTGCAGCGCCATTTGATGCCAAGCCAGAGGCGAGACACAAAGTCAATTACCGAGTCGCCAGCCCATCCCCACACACCGCACAGGCCGCGTCGCGCGCGACCCGTATCTGGCTGAATTCCATAGTTAACCCGTCGAGCATCAAAAGCCGGCCGGCAAGTGTCGTACCCGCGCCGCTGAGCAGTTTCAAACCTTCAGCCGCCTGCATGGCGCCAATGATGCCGACCAGCGGCGCAAGCACGCCCATGGTCGAACAAGCGACCTCTTCAAAGGCTGCGTCGGGGGGGAACACACAGGCGTAGCAGGGCGATTTTTCGACGGGTTTCTGGGTGTCGCGGCCCACCGGTTCCCGCAAGTCAAACACGCTGATCTGCCCGTCAAACCGGATTGCCGCGCCCGAAACCAGCGGTTTTTTATGGGCGACGCAGGCGGCGTTGATGGCATGGCGGGTGTTGAAATTGTCCGTGCAGTCGAAGACGACGTCGGCAGTGGCGACCAGGGCGTCAAGCAGGGCTGCGTTGGCGCGTTGGTTGACCGTGCTGATTTTGACGATGGGGTTGATCGCCAGCATCGCCGTTTTGGCAGATTCGGTTTTGGGCTGCCCCACACGGTCTGTGGTGTGGGCGATTTGCCGTTGCAGGTTGGTCAAGTCGACCGTGTCGTGGTCGACCAGCGTGATGTGGCCGACGCCCGCCGAGGCCAGGTACAGCGCGACGGGGGAGCCCAAGCCACCCGCGCCAATCACCAAAGCGTGCCCGGCCAGGATGCGCTCCTGGCCTTCGATGCCGATTTCGTCGAGCAGGATGTGCCGCGAATAACGCAGCAGTTGGCTGTCGTCCATCAGGGCGGCAGGAAATTGGCGGGAAACCAATTAATTGGAATCTGACCCCAATTAATTTTCCTTCGTCTCTTCCTTACGTTCCGTGGCGGTTTTGCTCACCAGCACCGGGCGGCCTTTGAGTTTGTTGATGGCTTGCGAAAGCTGGAAGTCTTTGTCCGTGCCGTATTCGGGCAGCCTGCGGTCAGCCAGCGGTTTCTTGGCTTCTTCTTCGAGCTTCTTGCGGGCTGCTTCGCGCGCGTCTTCACGCGCTTTGTCGCCGGCCGCGTCTTTTTTCTCGGCGCCCTGGCCGCTGCCCAGATGTTTGTCGAGGTCGGCTTCGCGGGTGCGCAGCGCGGCAAACACATTGCCTTCTTCGGTCTCGTCCACCATGACGTCGGGCACGACGCCTTTGGCCTGGATGGATTTGCCCGAGGGCGTGTAATAACGCGCTGTGGTGATCTTGAGGCCGGTATCTGGCCCGAGTGGGCGCACGGTCTGTACCGAGCCCTTGCCGAAGGTCTGGTTGCCCATGATGGTGCCGCGTTTGTGGTCTTGCAACGCGCCCGCCACAATCTCGCTGGCCGAGGCCGAGCCTTCGTTGACCAACACCACCAGCGGCACGTTTTTAAGTGCGCCTTTGGTGGCTTCGGTCATGCGTTTGATCGGGTCGGCACCGCCGCGGCGCTGGTAAAACTCGGGCGAGGCTTTGTAGATGAATTTGCTTTCGGCCAACTGCCCGTTGGTGGAAACCACGGTCACGTTCTCGGGCAGGAAGGCGGCTGATATCGCGACCGCTGCATCCAGCAGGCCACCGGGATCGTTGCGCAAATCAAGCACCAGGCCTTTGAGCTGTGGCTCCTGTTTGTAGACTTCTTCGACCTTTTTGGCGAAGTCGTCGACTGTCCGCTCCTGGAACTGCGAGAGGCGAATCCAGGCGTAACCCGGCTCAATAACTCGCCCACGCACAGACTGCGTACGGATTTCTTCACGCGTGATGACGACGTTAAACGTGCGGTTTTCTTCCTTGCGGAAGATCGACAGGTTGACTTTGGTGTTGGGCTCGCCACGCATGCGCTTGACAGCTTCGTTCAGCGTCAGGCCCTTGACCATGGTGTCGTCGATTTTGGTAATCAGGTCATTGGTTTTGAGACCGGCCTTGAACGCTGGTGAGCCTTCAATAGGCGAGACTACTTTGACCAAGCCGTCTTCTTGCGTGATCTCGATGCCAACGCCGACAAAACGCCCCGAGGTGCCTTCGCGGAATTCCTTGAAGGATTTTTTGTCGTAATACACCGAGTGCGGATCGAGCGCGCCGACCATGCCGCTAATGGCGTCGGTGATGAGCTTTTTCTCATCCACGGGCTCCACATAGTCGCTCTTGACCATGCCAAACACGGCGGCGAGTTGCTGCAGCTCTTCCAGCGGTAGCGGCGCCAGCGTACCGCGCGCGACGGTTTGCAGCGATACCGTGGTCAAGGCGCCTGTCATCACGCCCAATGAAATCCAACCGGCAATTTTCAGCTTATGACCCATGAATAACCCTTTGCGTGCAAGCACTTACATGCCCTCAGAATCGGCAATATACACCTTGGAGCCGCTTTGCGGCGGCCAGTTCCGTAAAGCCACCGTAAACCACTCTAAACCCCGGGCAACACTTGCCAAAGGCGTGAAAAGTCCACGTTTTGCACAGCGCCGTGCGCGGCTTGTCGCCATCCCTGTCTCGAGTGTTGGTTCAAGCCTTCCCTTGGTTGGCCACGGCCGCTGCCGCTTTGGCCGCAGCCTCGGCGTCGCCCAGGTAATAGTGGCGAATCGGCTTCAAGTCAGCGTCCAGTTCATACACCAGCGGAATGCCGTTGGGGATGTTGACGCCCACGATCGCGTCGTCGGCAATGTTGTCCAGGTACTTGACCAGCGCCCGGATCGAGTTGCCGTGCGCGGAGATGACGATGCGTTTGCCCAGCTTAATGGCGGGGGCGAGCGATTCTGTCCACAGCGGCATCACGCGGTCCACCGTGTCTTTGAGGCATTCGGTGAGCGGAATCTGCTCGGGCTTGAGTTTGGCGTATCGCACGTCGCCGCGTTCACTGCGCGGGTCTGCCGCATCCAGCACCGGCGGCGGCGTGTCGTAGCTGCGCCGCCACACCAATACCTGCGCGTCGCCGTATTGTTTGGCCATGTCGGCTTTGTTGAGGCCTTGCAGCGCGCCGTAGTGACGCTCGTTGAGCCGCCAGGTGTTGACCACGGGTAGCCAGGTGCGGTCCATCTCATCCAGGCAATGCCACAGTGTGCGGGTGGCGCGTTTGAGCATGCTGGTGTAACAAATGTCAAAGTCGTACCCCCCGGCTTTGAGCAATTGCCCG
This sequence comes from Rhodoferax sp., assembly GCA_031418395.1. Lineage (GTDB taxonomy): Bacteria > Pseudomonadota > Gammaproteobacteria > Burkholderiales > Burkholderiaceae_C > JANYCG01. Next base: position 33,938 of record JANOXL010000081.1, read on the forward strand.
GCCGTTTTGGCTTGGGCCACGCCGGTGTCGGTCAGATCGACATCGGTCCAGCCGGTGAAGCGGTTTTCAAGGTTCCAGGTGGATTCACCGTGGAGAATGAGGACGAGTTTGTACATGGCGGCTGAAATGTAGGACGGATGGTGAAAGCTGGAAGTGAGGAAGTGAGGAAGGGCGGAGCCGAGAAATGGGGTGAAAACAAGACCTTAACTGTGCAAAAACACGCTGATTTGGGGGGCCTTCGGCCCGCTTGAAATCGCCGGGCTCGCCGCCATTCTAAAATCACGGGTTGCACAGAATAGGCTGCTGGCCTGCCGTGCCGAAATAATTCAAGGATAGATGTGAAATTTTTAGTCGATAACTGGGCGCTGATCGCCATCGCCCTGACCTCGGGTGTGCTCTTGTTTCTGCCCGTCATTCAGAGCGCCGGGGGTGGCCTCACGCCAGATGCCGCGGTCATGCTGATGAACCGCGAAAAGGCCGTGGTGGTCGATGTGTGTGAGGTTGAGGAGTTTGCCGCCGGGCACGTGGGAGGCGCTAAAAACGTGCCGCTGAACCAGCTGGACGAAAAACTGGCCGCCACCGTCAAGAACAAGACTTTGCCGCTCATATTGGTCTGCCAAACCGGTGCGCGCTCGGCCCGTGCGGTGGCGATTGCAAAAAAGCTCGGCTACGAGAATACACAGTCGATGATGGGCGGCCTCAAAGCCTGGCAAACCGCCAACTTGCCGGTTGAAAAAGCCTGATTGCCAGCAATACACAACCACTAAAACGACAAGACACCGCCATGCCCCACGTCAAGATGTACACCACCGCCGTGTGCCCCTACTGCATCCGCGCCAAACAAGTGCTCAAAGCCCGTGGCGTAGACACCATCGAAGAAGTCCGCATCGATTCAGACCCCGAACAACGCGTGAAAATGATGGAAATCACCGGGCGGCGTACCGTGCCGCAGATTTTTATCGGCAGCACCCATGTGGGCGGCTGCGACGACCTCGTGGCGCTGGATGGGCGGGGCGAACTCGCCAAAATGCTGCAATCCCACTGAGTTATCGTTGATCACCCTTTTTCCCGATCGCCCCTTTTTCCCTTCCAAGAAAGTTTTTCATGGCCGAAGCCGCAACCCCTTCCACATCTTCCACCGCGCCTGCAGCGCCCATCTTTCAGATCCAGCGTGTCTACCTCAAGGAGTCGTCGCTGGAGCAGCCCAATTCCCCGGCGATTTTGCTGGTGCAAGAGCAGCCCACGGTGGACATCCAGCTGGGTGTAAATGCTGAGCCCGCCGCCGACGGCATTTTTGAAGTGTCGATTACCGCCACCGTTCACACCAAAATCAAAGACAAAACCGTGTTTTTGGCCGAGGTCAAACAAGCTGGCATTTTTGAGATTCGCAACCTCGAGCAGGCGCAGATGAACCAGGTGATGGGCATCGCCTGTCCGCAAATCGTCTACCCCTACCTGCGCGGCAACGTGGCCGATTTGATCCAGCGCGCGGGTTTCCCGCCGGTGCATTTGTCGGAAATCAACTTCCAGGCGATGTACGAACAGCAGCAAGCGCAGGCCGCTGCCGCAGCGGCTGCCGAGCCGTCAAAAATCATCACGCAATAAGCAGCTGTGAGCTGGGTCACGCCAATCAAGCGTAACCAGCTATGAAAATAGCAGTGATCGGGGCTGGGGCGTGGGGCACCGCCTTGGCAGCGAGTGTGGCCGCACGCGCTGACGCGCCACATCAGGTGACATTGTGGGCGCGTGACCCGGCTCAAGCCCGCGCCATGCAAGCCAGCCGCGAGAACGCGAAATACCTGGGTGGCGTTGCGTTGCCCGAGCGCCTGCACATCAGCACGCTGGCGGAAGCTGAACTGCCCGCCCTTTGTCAAACCTCGAATGGGGTGGATTTAGTCATCGTGGCCACGCCCATGGCCGCGCTGCGCCCCCTGCTCACGCTGCTGCGCGACTGCACCGCGCCCCTCGCTTGGTTGTGCAAGGGGTTTGAAGCAGTTGAGACTCACCCAGCTGCTGGTTCCAAGTTAAACGGGCTGATGGGCCACGAAATACAGGCGCAAGTAGCTCCCAATTTGATAGCTGGAATACTCAGCGGCCCAAGCTTCGCGATGGAAGTCGCGCGCGCCCAGCCCACCGCGCTGGTCGCCGCCAGTGCCCACGCCACTGTGCGCGAGGCCTTGAGCCACGCCTTTCACAGCCCGAACCTGCGCGTTTATGCCAATGACGACATCGTGGGCGTCGAAGTCGGCGGCGCCGTCAAAAACGTGCTGGCCATCGCCACCGGCCTGTGTGACGGCCTGAATTTGGGCCTGAACGCCCGCGCCGCACTCATCACCCGCGGTCTGGCAGAAATGACCCGTTTCGGCCTCGCCCTGGGCGCCAAGGCTGAAACCTTCATGGGTTTGTCGGGTCTGGGCGACCTGGTGTTGACCGCCACCGGCGACCTGAGCCGCAACCGCAAGATCGGCCTGGCTTTGGCCAGTGGCCAAACAATGCAACAAGCGGTTGATTCGCTCGGGCACGTGGCCGAAGGCGTTTATTGCGCCCGCACCGTGGTGCAGCGCGCCGCCAGGCTGGGCATCGAAATGCCAATTGCCCAAGCTGTAGTCGCCCTGCTGGATGCAGAAATCACCGCGAAGGAGACAGTGGGTTTGTTGATGGGCCGCGAGGCCCGCGACGAAGCTTGAGGCTGCCCGGGCCGCGCTGAAGGGTGTTTAACGGGGCGTTTAAAGGTGCGTTTAGCGCGCGCCCAGGTTGTCTTTCACCCGCTGCAACAACCCGAGCAATTGCCGCCGCTCGGCGCCAGTCAAGCCCGAAACGGCCTTTGCACCGACTTGCCCAGCCTGCAACTGCAACCCCTGCTGGATGGCCTGGCCCTCTACGGTAAGGAACAGCTTCAGGTTGCGGCGGTCCGCCTCATCCGCTTCGGCCCGCAGCAGGCCCTGATCCCGCAGACCCTTGATCAAACGCGCGAGCTGCGCCTTGTCGCGCCCACTGTGCTGTGCCAGGTCGCTTTGCGTCGCGCCGGGGTGGCGTTCAAAATAGCCCAGCACTTTGCCGTCCATGTGGGTGATGGCGTGCGGGCCGTCGCGCAGAAAGCGGTACTGCAGCGAGCGGTATGCGTGCATGACGGCGTGCATGAGCTCCAGCACATCATCGGTGGCGACAGTGGTTTTCATGCGGATTTTATTTGGTTGACATTGTCATCTGGTTGCGTCACAATAGATGACATTATCAATCATTAAGAGTCATCCCGACATGCTTGCAGACCCCCGCCCACTTGCCCCGGCTGCCCCGGCCGCCCCAGCTGCTTCAGCTGCTTCAGCCCCGTCGTCCAGCCGCGTCCAGCGCGTGCGCCACGAAGCCAAACGGCGCGAGCTTGAAGTTGTCCGTGTCGACACCATCAGCCCGCACTTTCGCAGCGTGACCTTCAGAGGTGAAGCCCTGGCGGACTTCATCAGCGCCTCGTTTGACGACCACGTCAAGTTCATCCTGGACGCCGGTGGCGCAAGCCCGGTGATGCGCGACTACACGCCGCGCCGTTTCGACCGCGACGCGCGTGAGCTGACCATTGAGTTCGCGCTGCACGGCGACGGCCCTGCCGCGAACTGGTCGGCCCAGGTGCGGCCCGGCCAGCGCGCCACGGTGGCCGGGCCACGTGGCTCTTTCATCATCCCGCTGGACTACGACTGGCACCTTTTCGCGGGTGACGAGACCGCCTTGCCTGCCATCACCCGGCGGCTCGAAGAACTGCCGGCCGGCGCGCAGGCCATGGTGCTGGCGCAGGTGGACGACCCGGCGGACCGCCGTGACTTTGCCAGCGCTGCCAACGTCTCCGTGCAGTGGCTGGATAACAGCGGGGAGTTGATTGCGGCATTGCGTTCACTGGATTTGCCACCCGGAGAAGGTTATGCCTGGTGCGCAGGTGAAGCCCGTGTGGTGGCCGAGCTGCGCCGCATTCTTGTGGCTGAAAAAGGCCATGACCGCCATGCCATCCGGGCCGCCGCCTACTGGAAAAAGGGCATCGCGGCCCACCATGAAAATCTGGAAGATCCCCTGTAAGATGCCCTCAAAGATGCCCTGCGGCGCTGGCCGAAACAATGGCCACAGCGCCCGTCTGAATGCCCGCCATGCCCCCTGATTCACAACCCGCAACCAGCATCCGCCCGCTGGTGCTGATCCTCGCCCTGTCGATGCTGGGCTTCATGGCGTTCAACACCCTGATCGGGCCGATTTCGCGCGACCTGGGCTGGGCCGAATGGCAGGTTGGCGCCATCGTCACGGTGTCGGGCCTGATGTGGCTGTTCGGCGCCAAGCCCTGGGGCCGGCGCATTGACGCCTTCGGCGCGCGCCATGTCGCGATCACGGCGCTCACCGGGTTCACGCTGCTCTTCGTGGTACTGGTGCTGGTGGTTTATGGCAGCCTGGCGCGCTGGTGGAGCCCCGCGTGGACTTTTTTGGCGATCCTGCCGGTGCGTTGCGCGCTGTCCCTGTTTTATGGGGCGATTCCCATCGCCACCCAAGCCTATGTGGGGCAGGTGACCAGCGCCGACCAGCGGGGCCGTGGCATGGCCGCGCTGGGCATGGGCTCAGCCTTGGGCATGATTCTGGGGCCGGCTTCGGCGGCGCTCCTGTCGGGCTTTCATCTGGCCTGGCCGGTCGCCTTTGGTTGCCTGGCGGGCGGCATCGCCTTGTGGCTGGCGCGGCGGCATATGCGGGTGATTCCCGTGGTGCCTGGAGCTGCATCGACCACGCCCCTGAGCCTGTTTGACCCGCGCGTGCGCCTGGCGACTGCCAGCGCGCTGATCTCGCTGTTCGCCGTGATGTCAGCGCAGATCAACACCGGCTTTCTGGTGCAAGACACCTTCAAGCTCGATACCCGCCAGGCGGCCTCGGTGGCGGGTGCCATGTTGTCGGCCGTGGGCGTGGCGCTGGTGGTGTCGGGCATGCTGGTGCGCCGCTTCAACTGGCCACCCTTAAGCCTGCTCAAGGCGGGCAGCCTGATCGCCGGCCTGGCCTTCATGAGCCAGCCCTTCATGGGCAGCCCCTGGCTGATGGCCTGCGGGTTTTTCATGGCGGGTTTTGGCATGGGCCTGGTGTTTCCGGCTTTCCAGACCCTGGCTTCGCTGGGCGTTGAAAGCCGGGAGCAGGGCAATGCCGCTGCAGCCGTCTCCACCGCGCAGGCCATGGGCATGGTGGTGGCGCCGATTGTCTCGACCAGCCTGTACCACGTCGGCCCGGCCTGGCCCTATGTGTTCATCGGCGTGCTGCTGCTGGCGCAGGTGGCTGTGTTGCAATGGCGCCAGCCCAAGGCGGGCCTCACGGCGGCGTGAGTGGGGTGTGAATGGAGTTTCAGGTGGGCGGGGAAGGCTGAGGCGGCTTTTTTGCGCTCTCATTCTCTTTCGGGTGAGCGGTGGCTCAGTTTTGGCAAGTTGTTAACATGAGTGTTAACAACTTGTTGAAATTCTCTTGGTTTTCAAGTTTTTTAGTTTTTTTGGGCTCCAAGTCTCGTATTGGTTAAATTTATTGCTATGTTTAATATAGCAATTGTGAGTTGCCCCAGCTGACTTGATTCATTCTTGCTGATTCGTCGTGACGACCAGCCGCGCGCGGCGACAGCGCAATCAAAGCCCGGTCCCATTGCCCTCTCGCTGCGTTCCGTGTTTATCGGTTCAAGCCACAAAAAGCCAAACCCGGCATTCTGTTCTGGCGTGGGAGGTCTGTACGAAGGTTTTCAAATTGGCGTTTTGGGGTGAGAATCGTTAATGAAAATAGTTGCGCCACTGCTTATTTAACGCGAGGTTTGTCGCTATTTTTATTGGAGCTAACTATGTATACCATGTGAGAAAAAATGTCGATATTTTCAGTTGAAATCGCCATGTTATACCGCAGGTATTTGCGGTATACATTACTACAAGGGCTTCCCAGACTACCCGTCACCGCGCTCAGATACCGGTCCTTTACACATCATCGGAACTATGGTTGAGCACCGGAAATACAGGAGAACGAGATGAGACTTGCTTCAGTAATTTTGACAACTCTTATTGCCATATCTGCTGCGCTTCTCCCGGTTCATGCAGGTGCTCTGTTCGGGGGCCTTGCGGGCGGGCTTGATGCGTTGAGCAAGGACATGGACAAGCGACAAGACTTTGAGAATCAAAAGGCGCTCATTCTTCAACAGCATGACCTGGAAATGAAGCGCCTTGAGCGCGAACACCAGCTTCGCATGCAAGCCGACGAAAGGGCTGCCAAAGCCGCAGAACGTCGGTACCAAGAAGAACAGACTGCGCGAGCGGCAGCGAGAGTTGCCGTCCAGGAGGCCGAAAAAGCCAGAGTGGCAAAAGCAGAGTCAGACAGGCTGGCTAAGGAAGAAGAAA
>JANOXL010000082.1:0-2182 GCA_031418395.1 Rhodoferax sp.
GGTAACCCTCGAAGTGGCTGATGTTGCCGTTGTCCATCTGGATCGGCACGTCCACAATCAGCGCCCGTTTGGGCCGCCGAAGTGTGTCCACCCAGCGTGCCAGGTGGCCCAGATACGGCTCGACGCGGTCCACCTGTTGCAGATAAATGCCCCAGGGCCCGAGTTTGTCGGCCTGCAGGTAGGAGGGCAGCGCCAGGCGGGTGGCAGCGCCATTGTGGGGCGCGTTATCGGCCGCGTTCTGGGGTGTGGGTTTGAGTGCGCCGTGGGATGCGCCAGAGTGATTGGCGGGCGAATTGGAAGTCGAGGTCATCGATATCTCCGGTTGGAAAGACGAAAAACCCGACTGTAGAAGTGTGTCGCGCACTTGTCCAAGGCCAGTTCTGAACGTGGTTATGCGAAAAACACATAACGATGATGTGACCGTGCCAGGCCTCAATGGATTGGCGTCCGCTTGGGCGGACCCGTTGAGCCTTTCTAGAATGAGGACATGTCAAACAAATTCCCCTATGCCTTGCGCCGTCAAACTTGCCAGCTTGAGCGCACGATGCCCCCTTCCTCCTCTTCCTCCTCTGCCTCGTCAATAGGGCCCGCGCTCGCGACGATTGCGCTCATGGCAGCAGGTGCGCTGATGCCAGAGCGGTCGCAGGCCCAAATGTCGCCTGTCGGCAACTACGGCTTGGCGACCTCCGGTAGCCGTGGCGGTCTCACGATCCCCGGCCCCAGGTCCATACCGCAGGGTGATGCCGCCTTGTCGGTCTCCAATTACATGGAGCCGGCGTGGAGCGCGCGCAGCGTTCACAACAATTATTTGCTCGGCCTCGGTTTGTGGCAGGGTGTTGAGCTCAGCGGGCGCATCGCTGATTACAACAACCCGCCGCCGCCCGGCGTCTTTTTGGTGACGGGCATTCGTGACCTTTCCGCCAACCTGAAGTGGCAGTTGCCCACATGGTGGGCGGCTGGCCCCGATATTGCCGTGGGCATGACCGACATCGGGGGTGGCGCGGTCAATTTTTCGTCCAGGTATTTCGTGGTGGGAGACGATCTGGGGCCACTGCGCTGGAGCCTGGGCTACGGTCGTGCGAGCGATGCCCGCAGCAAACCCTATGCGCTGGATGGTGGCTTTGGCGGTCTGGAATGGCGTTTTGGTGCCAGCGGGGTGTCGGCGCTGGTCGAACACGACAGCCACCAGGCGCACGTCGGCGTGCGTTACCACTCTGACCCGATTGCGGCGCTGGGCCAGTCCCAGCTCGTCGCCAGCCTGCAACGCAGCCTGAACGGCAAAGATGTGTTGGGCGTCAGCAACGATGCCACCAGTTTCGGTGTGACTTTAGTCATGCCCTTGGGCCGACACGCCCAGCGGGATCGTCGTGCGCAGGACGTGCCCGAATTGCCAACGCATGCGGCCGCGCAAGCGCCCGGAACCTCGTTCAGTACACAAGACCTGGCTGAACGCCTGCACACCAGCCTCACGCAGGCGGGCCTGGAGCGTGTGCGTGTGGGTGCCTTGGGCAACTTGTGGGTGGTGGAGTTTGAAAACACCCGTTATCTGCAAAATGAGGTCGATGCCCTGGGCCTGGTGCTGGGTTTGGCAGCGGAATGGGCACCGCCCAGCGTACACAACATTCGCGCGGTCGCCTTGAAAACCGGCCAGGCGGTGCAAACTGCGGAGGCGGGCGTGGCTGACATTCGCGCGTTTTTGCGTCGCCAAGCCGGGCTGCCCAATGGTTTGACCGTGCGTGACGCCTCGGCCTACGACGCTGAAGGCGTGCAGTGGACCAGCGGCGTGGCGGGCACACCTTCAGCGCGCAGTTGGCTGCGTCTGGAACTGGGCCCCGTCATCAACTACACGGTGGCTACCGAAGTGGGCCTGTTTGACTATTCGCTGGGCGTGCAGGCCAGCAGCTATGTGCCTTTGTGGCGTGGCGCGGAGTTGTACACCCAGCACGTGGGTCGAGCAGCGAATTCCTTCAACTATGAGCCTGGGCAGGTGTTCAACAACAGCCTGCTGCGCGAAGGATTGAAAACCGCCGCCCTCCAGCAAACCCTGTGGCTGGCGCCAGGTCTTTTGGCCAGTGTGGGCGCGGGGCGTTACCAGTTTGACCGTGATGGCGTGCAGGGCCAGTTGAACTGGAACGTTCCAGGCCGGGACGACGTGGTGCGCCTGCGCGCAGCCGCCTACAAG
>JANOXL010000083.1:0-6594 GCA_031418395.1 Rhodoferax sp.
AGCGCAAGCCTCCACCACCACGCTGCGCGCCGGGTCGCAGGCGGCGGCGTAAAAGGTTTCGGCGCTGACGCTCGCCTGGCCGGCGCGGTAGGCGTGCTGGGTCATGACGCTGGCCTCACGGCGCCTGCCAGTGGTCACGCCGGCACAGGCCGCGTGCTTCGCAGGTGTCGCAGACGGGGCCTTCGCCCAAAGCGGGCATCGCAGCACCTTCACGCAGGCGCTGCCACTCGCCGCCCAGGCCTTCGAGCAGCACCTGCGCGCTCAGGTGCACGTCCTTGTGCACGATGGCCAGCGGCGCATTCGGCGAATCCAGCGCCACATAGGCGGCACCCAGTGTGTCAGCCGGGCCCAGCAGTGCCGCATAGAAAGCAAGCTGGGTGTCTTCCAGCGGGTCGTTGACCTTGCGCTTGAGGACATCGGCGCTGCCGGTCTTGTAGTCCAGCAGTTGCTGGCGGCCGTCGGGCCCGTACATTGAGACCGCTCGGCGCACCGCGACGGTGGTCGTTCCCACCAGCACGCTGGAAGACGCCGCTACCGACCATCCCTGGGTGCTGGTGGTGCGCGACAAACGTGTCGTCAAGCAATTCGTATCCCTGGGGCTTCGCGGTGACACGCAAGTAGAAGTGCTGAACGGCATCTCGGCAGGCGAAGGCCTTGTCCCCAAGTCAAAACTCGGCGTCAAAGCGGGTCAACGCGTTCGCGTGCGGGTGCAAGCCGGGCCCCCGCCCGCCCGCGAACGCGGAACTGGCAAAACCCCGATGGCACCATGAGCGTTGCGCCATGAACCAATTGCTCCCCTTTGAGTGGGTGCTGGCCACGCGGTTTTTGCGCGAAGGACTATTGCAAACCTTGTTCATCATCTCAGGGGTGGCGCTGGGCGTGTCGGTGATCGTGTTCATGTCGGCGCTGCTGACGGGCCTACAGGGCAGCATTTTCAAAACCCTGCTGGACTTTCAAGCGCAAATCGTCATCAAGCCTCCTGACGAAGCGCCGCGCAGCTTGCGGCAGGATACGGGCGTTGCGTTCGCAACCGTGGTGCAGCCGCGCTCGCAGCGCCCCCGCTCGCTGGACCAGTGGCAAAAGGTGCGTGACACCGCGCTTGCCACTCCAGGCGTATTGGTCGTGGCACCGGTGATTGAAGATGCCGCGTTTATTGTGCGTGGAGATGCCAATACCGGCGTGGGCTTGCGTGGAATCGAGCCGGAAAGTTATCTGCGCTTGATTGCCTTGGAAGAAAAAATCATTGCAGGCAGTGCCAATCTGGGCAGCACCGACGTGCTGATAGGCAGCGACCTGGCCAAAGACTTGGGGCTAACGGTTGGCGACAAGCTCACGCTGAAAGCCGCCCTGGGTACCTCCGTCGTGTTGTTTGTATCGGGCATTTTTGACTTTGGCAACCGGGGCCAAAACTCTGGCAGCGTGTATGTGGCCATGCGCACGGCGCAAAGCCTGCTGGGCTTGCCAGGTGGCGTGACCAGCCTGTGGGTCAAAGTGGCCAAGCCGTTTGAGGCCGAGGTCATTGCACAGCAAATCGCAGCGCAGCCTGGCACCAAAGTGGAAAGCTGGATTGAAACCAATGCCGAGTTCTTCAAGGCGCTGTCTGGGCAAACCATGTCCTTCTTTGTAATTCGTTTGTTTGTCGGCTTGACAGCTGCCTTGGGCATCGCCAGCGTACTGGTGGTATCCGTGGTGCAGAAGTCCAAAGAGATTGGGATTTTGCGGGCCACCGGCACCACGCGAGGCCAAATACTTGGCGTATTTTTGCTACAAGGCGCCATATTGGGTTTGTTGGGGTCGCTGTTTGGCTCGCTGATGGGTTGGCTTTTCCTTATTGCCTGGCGGGGCTTTGCCGTCAACGACGATGGCGTGCCATTTTTCACTCTGGAAGCTGGGCCAGCGCTGTACCTCTATGTTGCGCTCGGGGCCACCTTGGTGGGCACGGTATCGGCCTTGTTCCCGGCGCAGCGCGCAGCGCGGCTGGATCCGGCGGTGGCTATCCGTGGATGACTCAAAAGTGCGGCCGGTACCAGACAACGCGCAAGGGCCGACCCTGCGGCTGGAGGGTATTCGCAAGTCATACGGCACCGGAACATCCCACGAAACCGAAGTGTTGCACGGCATTGACTTAAACCTGGCGCGTGGGGAGTTTGCGGCGTTGATTGGTCCCTCTGGCTCCGGCAAGAGCACGCTTTTGAACATCATCGGCCTCCTGGACAAGCCCACGGCAGGCAAGCTTTTTTTGACAGGTCAGGAAGCAGAAAATCTGGCCGACAAAGCACTCACGCGACTACGCGGAAGTGCCATTGGGTTTGTGTTTCAGTTTCACAATCTTTTGCCAGCTTTCACAGCGGTTGAAAACGTCATGCTGCCCTTGCTGGCAGAACGCGGCCGCCCCGATGCTGAAATGCGCACACGGGCTGAGGACCTGATTGACAAGGTCGGCTTGAAGCCTTGGGGGCATCATTTGGCCAACGATTTGTCTGGCGGGCAGCAGCAGCGCGTCGCCATTGCACGCTCGCTGGTGATGCAGCCCGCGTTGGTGCTGGCGGATGAACCCACCGGCAATCTGGACACCGCCTCAGCCGATACGATTTTTGACCTGATGCGCAGCGTCAGCAAAACCAGTGGCACCACCTTTTTGATCGTGACGCACGACCCGCGTCTGGCCAAGCGCTGCGACCGCATCATTGAACTGGTTGATGGGCGGATTGATTCAGACAAACCCAATGCCGCCACACACGCGGGTGACGCTGCACCTGGGCCTACGCCTACATGAAACGGGCGTCTTGGCGTACAGAAAAAGTACAGCTGACAGAAGATCATGTTGAATGGGGATTCCTGCGAGTATCAATGCCACAGAGGTAAACAATGTCTAAACGAATTCTGCTAATTCAAGGCCATCCCGATGCGAGCGAGCCCCACTTGTGCCATGCGCTGGCGTCGAGTTATGCGCAAGGCGCAGAGGGTGCGGGCCACACTGTGCGACACATCAAGCTGGCAGAACTTGATTTTCCCATGCTACGCAGCCAGCAAGACTGGGAGAAAGGCACCCTACCGGCCAGTCTTAAGCCTGCGCAGGATGACACTGCTTGGGCCGAACACATCGTTTTTTTCTTTTCGCTCTGGCTGGGGGATATGCCAGCGTTGCTTAAAGGCTTCCTTGAACAGGTCGCACGGCCTGGCTTTGCCTTCATCCGTGAAGAAGGCGGGAATCCCTGTGGGAAAAAGGGTTTGACGGGTCGCTCAGCTCGCGTTGTTGTCACGATGGGCATGCCCGCTCTGGTGTACCGCTGGTATTTTCGCGCTCACAGCGTCAAGTCGCTGGAGCGAAACATTTTGGGCTTCATCGGGATTGCGCCTGTCAATGAAACCCTCATTGGTTTAACCGGGGGTATGAAAGCAGCGGACGCTGCCAAGTCGCTGGCCAAGCTTGGGCGTCTTGGGGGGCGGGCGGAGTGAACATACCTTTCACCGTATCGGAGTTTTATGGCGTATTCAGCGCCTACAACACAGCAGTTTGGCCGATGCAATTGCCGCTGTTGGCCGTGGGCCTATTGGCTATCGTGTTGTTGATCAGGCAGCGTAGCTACTCCGGTGCTGGCATATCCGCCATCCTCATGGCCTTGTGGGTCTGGCAGGCCTTGGCCTACCACCTGGTGTTTTTCACGGTCATCAATCCGCTGGCCTATGGTTTTGCGGCATTTTTTATGGTTGGTGCAGCAACTTTTTTTTGGCAAGGCGTGGTTCGCCGTAGACTTAATTTCAATGTGACTTCCGGATGGCGCGTGCGGGCGGGTTGGGCCTTGATGATTTTTGCGTGGTTTATTTACCCGGCATGGACTTACCTGTCAGGCCATCGCTACCCAGCTTTTCCAACCTTTGGCCTGCCGTGCCCCACCACACTGTTCACAATCGGGTTGCTCGCATTTATGGCCAGACCATATCCGCGCAGCGTATTCGTAGTGCCCGTGTTGTGGTGCATTGTGGGCAGCCAGGCGGCGTTTGCGTTTGATGTTCAAGCTGATCTGGGTTTGATGGTTGCGGGTGTATTGGGTTTGGTGCTGCTAATGCGGTCGAAAGAGGCAGCATGACCGGCATCAGACTCCTTGGCGCATCGAATCGAACACATGCAATCAGGCGGGAGCATGTCGCCTTGACTATCGCTGCATTTTTGTGCGCCTTCTTGGTCGTCTCGGTACTTGTTATTTTCGTCGTCTTGCTATTCCTGAGTCCGGGCACGCCCAAACCGTTTCTCGATGACAGCGGCAGGCCGTTAGCGGAAAGCATCTCAGAGAAGATCAAGGTCGATATCAATGGTGTTAAGCAGGGAATGTTCATTAAGGGCAGGAGCACCCGCAATCCCGTGCTGCTCTATCTCCATGGCGGCATGCCGGACTATTTCCTCACGCAGCGCTACCCCACCGGGCTCGACGAGGAATTCACTGTGGTCTGGTGGGAACAGCGCGGATCAGGGCTTTCATACAACGCAAACGCCCCGCCCGAATCAGTGACCTCTGAACAACTTGTGTCCGACACGGTGGCGGTGACCCACTATCTGAGCGCACGCTTTGGCCAGGAAAAAATCTACCTGATGGGGCATTCCGGAGGAACGTTCATCGGCATACAGGTTGCGGCGAGAGCGCCGCAGTTGTACCACGCCTATTTGGGCGTGGCGCAGATGTCGAACCAGCTTGAATCCGAGAAGTTGGCGTACAACTACATGCTCCAGCGATTCAAGGATGATGGGAACGTAAAGATGGCACGGCGGCTAGAAAAAGCGCCAGTCGGTAACGCGGCTCCCCTTTCAGATTCGTATCTTAAGGTGCGTGACGTGGCCATGCACGAACTGGGCGTTGGCACGATGCACGACATGAGATCGATTGTCACCGGGTTGTTTCTGGCATCTGTGCTGAACCGCGATTACACACTGAGCGAAAAGATCAACCTGTGGCGCGGCAAAATATTCGCTGCCGACGCCCTTTGGAATACACAACTGTCCACAAATCTGACAACAACAGTGCCCCGGCTGGAAATTCCTGTTTACTTTTTTCACGGCGTATATGACTACACCGTTTCCTACCTACTGGCCCACTCTTACTACAAACAATTTGTCGCGCCAGTTAAGGGCTTCTACACGTTTACCGGCTCAGCGCACAGTCCCTTGTTTGAGGAGCCGCGCAAGATGCGTGGGATTCTGCAGGCGGACGTGCTGACTGGACTGACGGCTCGCGCCGATCCAGAGTAGAGGGTAGTTTTTGCGTCTTCGCCTCTGCCTACATAAAGCGAGCGTGTTGTCGTACAAATAATGTACGGCTCGTAGAGGATCATGTGTTTATGTGATTGAAAGGTCAGTCCACATGAAAAAAGTAGCTCTTTTCACCGGTCTTATTGCCGCGCCGCTAGGCGGACTCTGGCTGCTCCAGGGACTGGGAATCGTGCATATGCGCCCGATTCTCTGTTTTGCGGATTGCGCCCCACTTCAGGGTCCATCGACAACATGGGCACTCATCGGAGCCGGTGTGCTCGCTGTGGGAGGTTCCGTCGTATTTTGGTCGTTGAAGCGGCCCGGGACATAGACTGCGCTGACCGTATTGCTGTTACGAAAAGCATGTCAGCTCCGACCTGAGTCAATCGCAATGACGCACTCCTTGAGACACCTGGCGATCTTCTTCGCACTAACGTTTGCCTGGTCATGGACGTGCTGGCTGCTGACGCCAATCGTCAAGGCGGATTCAAGTTACGCATCCAGCGCGCTTTTTTTCTTGGGTGGTTTTGGGCCTAGTCTGGCCGCAGTCACTCTGGTAGGAATCGAAGGTGGGCGCGCTGGCTTGCGCACCTGGCTTAGGCGGTGTCTGCAATGGCGCGGCAACGGGGGCTGGATGACGCTTGCTTTCTTATCGCCCCTCGTTGTATTGACGCTTGCGGCCGCAATTCACATGGCGCTGGGCGGCAGCGTGCCGACCTCTCCTGAGATGGGTCATATCGCCTTGTTGATCGCCAATTTTGGTTTGGTGTTTTTGGTCGGTGGTCCGCTGGGTGAGGAGTTTGGTTGGCGTGGGTACGCGCTACCTTTCATGCAAGAGCGTCTTGGCTGGCGCAACGCCAGTCTTGCTTTAGGCATCATCTGGGGCGTGTGGCACTTGCCCTTGTTTTTCGTTGCGGGTTCGTCTCAAAATCAGGGCTCAATCGCTGCATTTTTCGTACTGATCGTCGCGACATCTGTTTTTTACGCATGGCTTTTTACCCGGACAAGGTGGAGCGTGCTGCCCGCATTGGTGCTACACACCGCATCAAACTCATGGCCGTTTGTCGTTCCCGTCTTGCCATCTGACATAGACCAACGACCTTACCTGACGGTGATTGGTTTGGTACTGATTGCTGCGATTTGGCTGCTCTTGCGGCCCAACTCCAACCACGCGCTTGAGGGCTTACGATCATGAAGCGTTCCAGTCGATTGCTGACGTCAAGCTTGATCGCTGTGGCAGTTGCCGCTGGGTGGATAGGCTGGCGCTTTGACCGCCACATCAAAGCGGCAAGCGCCAAGGCGGCTATTGGCGGTGTGCTGATTGAGACCCGCTGTGGCCCGATTGAATA
>JANOXL010000084.1:0-8613 GCA_031418395.1 Rhodoferax sp.
GTTGAGCAATACCACTTCATTGGCAAAGACATCGTTAACTTTCACACCCTCTTTTGGCCCTCGGTGCTGAAGTTCAGCGGCCGCAAGACCCCGCACAACGTATTCGTGCACGGCTTTTTGACCGTCAACGCGGAAAAGATGAGCAAGAGCCGAGGCACTGGGCTCGACCCGCTGAAATACCTGAGCCTGGGTATGAACCCCGAATGGCTGCGTTATTACATCGCCACCAAACTCACAGGCAAGAACGAAGACATCGAATTCAGCCCCGAAGATTTCATGGCGCGGGTGAACTCAGATTTGATTGGCAAGTATGTGAATATTGCGAGCCGGTGCGCCAAATTTATCAATGACATCTATGACGACACTCTCTATCAAAAGGCAATTCCTCCCGAATTTCAATTTCACACGTCATCGTTCAAATCGATTGTCGGAGATAGCTCCTCGCAGATGGATCTGCTTTTCATGGCAAATATCGTCGCTACGGATGTCCCTAAACTCTACGAAGCACGCGAGTTCGGCAAAGCCCTAAAGCGCGTTACCGAATTGCTTGACTGGTGCAACGAATTCATTGATTTACATAAGCCTTGGATACTGGCAAAACGGCCCGAGGAAAAAGAACGTCTACATGCGATTTGCACCACTGCACTAAATGTCTTTCGAACGGCCACAATTTGTATCAAGCCAGTTTTGCCAGAAACGGCTGCATTGGTTGAGAAGTTCTTAAAGACCGGTCCACTTAACTGGAAAGACTCTGCAATCGCTTTCGCGCCAGGCCACAAAATCGGCAAATATGAGCATTTGCTTAAGCGAGTCACCCAAGACCAGCTTGATGCATTGTTTGAGGCCCCAGGTCTCGCAGAATCAGCGCAAGCAGCTCCTGAGACAGTAGCAACTCAAAAACCCGGCGGCGAAGCAATCGCCCCCACCATCACCATCGACGACTTCGCCAAGATCGACTTGCGCATCGCCAAAATCGTCAATTGCGAGGCGGTCGAAGGTTCCGTCAAGCTGCTTCGCCTCACCCTCGATGTGGGCGAAGGAAAAATGCGCAACGTCTTCAGCGGCATCGCCAGCGCCTACAAGCCCCAGGATTTGATCGGCAAACACACGGTGCTGGTCGCCAACCTCGCGCCGCGCAAGATGAAGTTTGGTGTGAGTGAAGGCATGGTGCTGGCCGCCAGCCACGGCGATGAAAAAGCCAACCCCGGCATCTACGTGCTGGAGCCCACACCGGGTGCGACACCTGGACAGCGGGTTCGATAAGCCTTGGCAAACTAGCACACAGGCGATAAGCGAGAAAGCCATGACCGAAACCGTGGAAAAAACCGCCTACCGTAACTACGCCGCGCCCCAGGTCAGCGAGACACTCGACCGCGTGCGCGAGTTCTACCGGCAAAACCACGCCCACCAGACCTACGACTTCGGCCAAGCCAAACGCGCCGAATTTTTGAGCTTCAACCGCCAGAAAATGACGCCCTGGGCCGCGCTGGACTACCTCAACACCCTGGTCGACGACAGCGACCCCGACATCGCCCTGCCGCAAATCGACCACTTGCTGCAAACCGCCGAGGCTATGCGGGCCGATGGCCAGCCCGACTGGATGGTGCTCACTGGTTTTATCCACGACCTGGGCAAGGTGTTGTGCCTCTTTGGCGAGCCGCAATGGGCCGTGGTGGGCGACACTTTCCCCACCGGCTGTGCTTACTCACCCAAAATCGTTTATAGCGAGTTTTTTGCCGCCAACCCCGACATGCTGCGCCCCGAGTTGCAGACAAAACACGGCATCTACACACCCCATTGCGGCTTGGAGAACGTGCAGATGAGTTGGGGCCATGATGAATATCTGTACCACCTCCTCAAGGCATATTTGCCGCAGGAGGCGCTGTACATGATTCGTTTCCACAGCTTTTACGCTTGGCACCGTGAGGGTGACTACGCGCACCTGTGCAATTCGCAAGATCAGGCGATGTTGCCCTGGGTGCTGAAGTTCAACCCCTACGATTTGTATTCCAAAAACCCCAACCGGCCTCTGCTTGCCGCTGTGAAGCCGTATTACGAAGACTTGATGGCCAAATATTTACCGACAAGCTTGCAGTTCTAGAATCCAGGCAACACCCGCCGACATGACCGCCGCCGCCCGCGCACAGCCCGAAACCTTCTTCAGCCCCGAAGAATGGCAGCGCTTGACCGAGCGCTCCCGCTGGAAAGGCTTGGTGCTGGTGGCGCATTGCTGGGCCGTCATCGGCATCGCTATCGCGGCGGGTGTGATGTGGCCGCTGGCGATCCCGCTGGTGATCATGCTGGTCGGCAATCGGCAGTTGGGGCTTTTTATCCTGATGCACGACGCCGCCCACGGCGCCCTGCACCGCAATCGTGGCATCAACGACTGGGTCGGCAAATGGCTGTGCGGTTTTGACTTACACGGCTACCGCGCTTACCACCTGCAGCACCACCGTTTTGTGCAGCAGACTGAAGACCCTGATTTGGTGCTGAGCGCGCCGTTTCCGGTGACGCGGCAGTCGCTGTGGCGAAAAATGGTGCGCGACCTCACCGGTCAGACATTTTTCAAACAACGTTTTGGTCGCCTGGTCGCCCGCTTGAAGGCTCCCGGCGCCGACACGCGATGGCAAGTGGTCCAGCAGGAAGCCGCGCAACAGCGTCTGTTTTTGACATTCAACACACTGGGTTTCGCGGCCTTTCTAGCGCTGGGCATCGGCTGGGCGTGGCTCGTGATGTGGCTACTGCCCATGATGAGCTGGCTGCCGCTGATCACCCGCTTGCGCAATATTTCAGAACACGCACTGGTCGCCCAAAACGAGCCTGACCCGTTGCGCCACGCCCGCACCACGCACGCCAGTTTTTGGGAGCGTGTTTTGATCGCGCCCTACTGGGTCAACTACCACTGCGAACACCACATGTTCACCCAAATTGCCTGCTGGAATTTGCCACGCGCGCACCGCTTGCTCAAGCGCCAGGGCGCCACCCAAGACATGGCACTGGAGACCGGCTACCTGAGCCTGCTGCGCAAAGCCAGTTCGGCCGGTTCGGCCAGCGCAGCCACCACCGCCTGACTGCGTGACGGCATGACGGCATGACGGCCAAGTTCCGCCCTTACCTGCTGGATTCGCTCAAGGACTACAACACGCAACGTCTCGCAGCCGATGCCGCAGCCGGCCTGGCCGTGGGCATCGTCGCCCTGCCGCTGGCGATGGCCTTTGCGATGGCCAGCGGCTTGAAGCCCGAGGCGGGCCTCTTCACCGCCATCATCTCGGGTTTTTTGATTTCCGCGCTGGGCGGCAGCCGCGTGCAGATTGGCGGGCCTGCGGGCGCTTTCATCGTTATCGTCTACGGCATCCTGGAGCGTTATGGCCTGGCGAATCTAATCATCGCCACGGCCATGTCTGGCGTGATGTTGTTTGCCATGGGGTTCTTCAAACTCGGCGTGTTGATACGTTTCGTGCCGGTGGCGGTGGTGATTGGCTTTACCAATGGCATCGCCGTGCTGGTGGGTTTGTCGCAGCTCAAGGATTTTCTGGGCTTGACTGTGTCCGCCATGCCGGGCAATTTCTTCGGCATTGTGTCCACCATTTTCAGCCATCTGCACACGGTGAACTGGCAGGCGTTTGCGCTCGCATTAGTGGCCTTGGCGATCCTGGTGGGTTGGCAAATGGCGTTGCCGCGCCTAGGCCAAGGTGGGCGTTTTGCCGGAAAGATGAAGCTGATGCCTGGTTCCATCCTGGCGCTGGTGATCACCACTGTCTTTGTGGCGGCAGTTAACTTACAGGTTGACACCATTGGCAGCCGTTTTGGCGGCATTCCGTCGACCTTGCCTGGGTTCGCCTGGCCCGCATTTTCATGGGAAACAGCGCGGTTTTTGATTGTGCCCGCCACCACACTGGCGCTGTTGGGGGCGATTGAGTCCCTCATGTGCGCCCGTATCGCCGACCAGATGATCGGCGACCGCCACAACTCCGATCAAGAGCTGATGGCGCAGGGCATCGCCAACTTCGTCACGCCCTTTTTCGGCGGCATGCCCTCCACTGGCACCATCGCCCGCACCATGACCAACGTCAAAAGCGGCGCGACCAGCCCCATTGCCGGCATCGTTCACGCGCTGGTGCTGCTGGCGATCGTGCTGGTAGCCGCACCCCTGGCACAGCACATTCCGCTGGCGGTGCTGGCAGCAATCTTGATGTTCGTCGCCTGGAACATGGGCCAGTGGCGGGAATTTGTGAACCTGCGCCACTACCGTTTGCCCTACCGCGTCACGCTGTTGGCGGTGTTTTTCCTGACGGTCATTTTTGACCTGACCGTGGCGGTTGAAGTGGGATTGATCGCCGCCTGTGTGACCTTCATCTACCGTATCTCCAGCCTATCGCGCAGCGAGCAGGTCAGCGCGACCGACCAGCCCTTGCTGGCCTCAGCTCAAGCCGGGCGTGAATCTGAAGTCAACGCTTACCGCCTGTACGGTGCGGTGTTTTTTGGCGCTGTCAAATTGCTCCAGGAGATCGAGGCGAAATTGCCCAGGCGCGCCTTGATACTGGATTTCAAAAACGTGATTTACATGGACTCATCCGGCGCCGACACCTTGCATGAGCTGATGAAAACCTGTCAAAAGGCGGGCGTGCGCCTGATCGTCTGCGGCCTGGCACATCAGCCACTGGACATCGCCACCCGCACTGGTTTGTTGAACCAGATCGCGCCAGAAAACCGCTTGGCCGACTTGGCCGCTGGCCTCGAAGCCGCCTGGACTCCAACCCGCTGAACGCGCTGAACCCGACCAAACGGCAAACGCTAATCTGGCCCTACCTTGGCCCTGGATCAGGGTCCACAATCGAACCGGTCGAGACCACCCGCAAGTCGCTGCTGAAAACCACCGTGAACACCTTGGCGTCTGACGCGTTGGGCCCATCGCGGTACCGCCAGTCGTAATGGGTTTGGCGCTTGCCTTCATAGGGCGTGATCTTCATGGGTTTGCCCAACATTTTGCGCACATCCTCCATCATCGTGCCGGGCGTGATTTTGGCAAAGTTTTCGGGCGTGAGCACTTGACGCAGCGCGGCCATTTTTCCGTCTGGTCCGATGGTGATCATGTAATTCTGGTGGCCGGCCGGTTGGCGGTTGTATTCGAAGATGCGCCCCTGCACCGGTGCGCCAGCAGGCGTGTCCCACACTTTCTCTGGCTCGCCAAATTTGGCTTTCACGTCGGCTTCAGTCGCGACGCCTTCTTCAAGCTCGGCAATCCGCTGCGTGTCGCAACCCCAAAGTGCCGTCAAGGCAGAGAACAGGCCCATGATGCAGATCCTTGTCAACGTGGTTCGATAGCCGGAAAAAGATGAGAGAGATATTGCCGGTAGGTTCATGACGGTTCCTGTTGGGTCCTCACTGACGCAAAGTGGGCGGGGAGGTGAAATGCCAGCACCTGCCACCTTGAACGCGCTAAACGGTGCCAGGGTTGACGAGCCCAGACTCCTAGCGCAATCCAAATACCGGGCCGCCAAACCACGAGGCAGCCAGGTGTATGCCCGGGCCCTGCAACACATACGGGTCTGCCTTCGGGTCCAGATCAGGGTCGCGGATGGAGCCGGTGGAAACGACGCGCTGATCCGCATTAAAAACGACGCTGAACACGCGTGAGTCTGACCAGTTGAACCCATCGCGGTAGCGCCAGTCGTAATGTGTTTCGTTTTTCAGGCTGTAGTGGGTGATGGCCAGCGGTTTGCCAAGCTGGCGCTCCACGTCATCTCGCGCCATGCCTGCGTTGATGGTCTGGAAATTCTCGGGCGTCAGCACCTGACGCAGAGCGATGAGTTTGCCGTCGGGCGCAATATCGGCCATGTAGGTTCTGTGGCCGAACGGTTGGCCGCTGTACTCCAGCACCCGCGCCACGTTTGAGGACACACCCGGCGATGCAGGCGTGCCCGGCCACACGCGCCCCGGCTCGCCCAGTCGCGCCCGTACGTCGGCCTCGTTGGCCACGCCCGGCTGCAAAGGCGCGAGAGGCCCCAATGACGAAAGCGCCAAACCCGCGCAACCGCCCAGCATGGCTAGCCCCACCACCAGCAGCGGCGCGAACAGCGCCCTCAACCAATGCCCCGGCAGGGCCCACAGCGGGCCACTCGGCACCAGGGCCAACATTCGCCGCCGCGTTGCGGGTCTCCTGGGGATACTGGGTAAAATCGCGTTCATGAGTTTCAACCTATTGTCTTTGTTTCGCCGCCCACACTACCAGTCTGACGCCACGGACTTCATTTTGCAACTCAAAGCTGCCCGCCCCGACCTGGAAGAGCGCCAACGCGCCGGCCGCGCCTTATTGTGGGACAAAATAGTGGATCGCGCCGCCTGGAGCGAATACCGCGCCGGGGAGGTCGACCAAAAGCCCTACGTCTACCAGACCGATACAAAGTAGACCCCATAGGCCCAACACGCGCGGCCTGCGGCGTTTTCCAAATCGACCTGGCGAGCCTCTGGTTGCCTCTTTTCGCAACAAACCACCCAGCCGCGACGCGAATCCAATCTAAAAATCTTTTTCTAATTTTCTCTAATAAGAAAATTTAGTCATCAGGTCTCGAATTTAATGGATATTTTGCTATAAAAATAGGTAACATAAAAGCATAATTTTTCCATGATTTCGACTTTCACTTCCACTCTGAACAGCAGTTTACCGGACGCCGGCGCAGCCGGTTTGACCGTTTTGCCGGATGTGGTGGATCAAGTCGCGCTGGCGCGGCTCTACGGCGAGCCACTGTTTGCGATGCCGCAGGATTTGTACATCCCGCCGGACGCGCTGGAGGTTTTCCTCGAAGCCTTTGAAGGCCCGCTGGATTTGCTGCTGTACCTGATCCGCAAGCAAAACTTCAACATTCTCGACATCCCGATGGCCGCTGTCACGCGGCAGTACCTCGTGTATGTCGAAGAAATCCGGGGCCGCAACCTCGAGCTGGCGGCAGAATATTTGCTGATGGCAGCGATGCTGATCGAGATCAAATCGCGCATGCTTTTGCCCCCACGCAAACAGGCCGACGGCCAGGAGCCCGAAGACCCGCGCGCCGCGCTGGTGCGCCGCCTGCTCGAATACGAGCAGATGAAACTCGCTGCCGCCCGTCTCAACGCACTGCCGCAGCTCGGGCGCGATTTTTTAAAGGCGCAGGTTTACATCGAGCAATCTTTGCAGCCGCGTTTCCCCGATGTGAATGTGGTGGATTTGCAAGAAGCCTGGGCCAGCATTTTGAGCCGCGCCAAACTCGTGCAACACCACAAAATCAGCCGCGAAGAGCTCTCGGTGCGCGAACACATGAGTATTGTCCTGAAGCACCTGCAAGGCCGCAAATTCCTCGAATTTGAGAAACTCTTCGACCCCGCCAAAGGCCAGCCCGTGATGGTCGTCACCTTCCTCGCGCTCCTGGAGTTGGCCAAAGAAATCCTGGTCGAGATCACTCAGGCCGAGGCGTTTGCGCCGATTTACGTGCGCTTGGCCTTCACACCTTTGGTGTGAATCGTCATTTCATGCCGAAGTGAGACAGGCTTGGCGGTTATTTCCCGGCGAGATCAGGCCGACGGCGCGCTCAGCTCCGCGGCTGTCACCCGCGGCGGCCTAGGGCCGCCAGCTCCTTCTTGATGCCGCTACGCTGAGCGCCCCGCCGACCTGATCTGGTTGGCGCCGCGAGACACCGGCACACCGCATTTACTGTCATCTGCCCGCGCGTTCACGCCCCCCGGTAGCCTGGCTTGGGAGTACGAGCAGTGTTGCGGGTTTTGATGTGCGCATTTTGTTGTTTTGGGAGGTTTAACGTCAAGTTCATCGGCTCGTCCGATGGAACGACCAGTTAGGGGCTGAATTTATGGGAATAGGAGCACAAGTATGTGGTCTTTGATAGCGATTGCCATGGCGGCAGTGGCAATAATTGCCGCGTACATGGCCCATTTGGCGGCAGCGCGTGCAGCTACTGCGGCTGCTTCGGCGGCTATGGCCATGCGCTCTTCGCGCGAATCACGCGCGGCGGAAGCGACGGCGGTGCGCCCAGACTCTTTCCTACGCAGCCATTCTTGAGCAAGGGCTAAACTTTCCGAGCCGTACACGCCTTTGGCAATGTTCTCGCGCACGTCCAGCTCATTGTCATGCAGTTCTAATTGTTCTAAAAATGGCCGTTGCGACAAATCAAAACCTCCGGGTAAAAGGGTAAGCCCCTAACGAGTGCTTAATCTATTTTCAGAGGACAAATCCTCAATGAACTGATGGTGATGACGACGCCGTTGCTGTACTTGCAATAGCGCAGCGTGCCGTTTTCCGACTCGCTTTCCAAAAATCCCCCCAGTGCCAATGCGGCTGCACAACTTGCCATCAAAATGAGTCCGATGATGGTTTTCATATGATCCTCTCTTTAATTTCCCACGGGCCGCGTGGGCGCGGTGAGCTAAATCTTTGTTTTGACGGTTGCTGATTTCGTGTCTTTCTTGAAAAGATCAATCATCAATATGGCGTCTTGAACCCGGTCGGATCCAGCCAACGCAGCCACTGAGCGCGGTTGTTTGCTGACCCACTTGTCGAAGGCTTTAGAGTTGACGATTGCCTTCCATCCTGGGTGGGCCGCTTCGACAAGGCGGTCGCCACCA
>JANOXL010000085.1:0-7000 GCA_031418395.1 Rhodoferax sp.
GGCGAAACGCGCCACCACTAAATCGGCTTTGGGCGCAATATAAATGCGCTGGCCGTGAATGCCGCGCGCTTCATACGCGTTGTGTTCGTTGTGTGTGACCCACCACATGTTGCGGTAGCTGTAACCCGACAACAGGGCGTAACCGGCTTTGGCAAATTTGGCTGGGTCGTCGCCCCGGTTGCAGTCGGCCACTACCGCTTCAGGGATGACTTGCTGGCCCAGCGCCGTGCCGCCACACCGCATCATTTCGCCAAATCGCGCCATGTCCCGCAGTGCTGCGCACAGGCCTCCGCCGCCAAAGGGCACGCCAATGGAATCGACGCTGATGAAAGCGTCTTCTTCGCAGCCGAGTTTCTGCCAGACGCGATCGCTCAACACTTCAGCCAAGCCCTGGCCGGTGACCCGTTTCATGATCCAGCACATCAACTCGGTATTGACGGTTTTGTAGGCGAAGGCCTGGCCGTGTTCACCTTCCTTTTTGAGCGACAACAAAAAGTCATACAAGGTTTTGGGACCGCTGTAGTCTTTGCCGCGTGCCCGGAAACCGCCCGCGCGGGCGTAATCCCAGATCTGCGCTTTCGGGTCGGAATACAACTCCGAATACAACACGCCGATCTGCATGTCCATCACCTGGCGCAAGCTGGCGTCAGCATACGCCGTGCCGGCCATTTCGGGCACATAAAAGGGGATGAGCTTTTTGTCGTCTAGCACGCCCTCATGCACAAGCGTGGCGCACAGGGTGGCGGCGTAGGATTTGGTGATCGAGAAACAACTATGAGGGGTGTGCGGTTGCTGCAACCCCAGGTATTTTTCATAGACGCGTTTGCCCTTGTGCAGCACCACGATGCTGTCGGTGTAGGTGTCGGCCAGAGAGTTGGCCCACACCCGCGCGCCGCCTTGCACGTCTTTGAATTGCAGCGTGTCGATGGCGGCTTGTGTGGTGGTGTTGGCAGCGCCCAGATCGCTAGGCGGTTTCGCGCCACGGCGCACGGCAGCAGTGGGCACCAGCTCGCGCATGTGGGAGAGTGTCCAGCGGTTTTGCGGGAAACCCAAAAACGTGTCGTCTTCAAAAAGGACTTGTTTGTCAGCGGGCGGCGGTGAGCCTTGCATCCAGCCCATGCGCCCTGGGTCAGAGGCGTGGCCATCGAGGTAGTCTTTACCGTCAAACGTGAGCATTCCAGCGGGCATCAAAGTCTCCAGTCAAGGGTGGTGATCCAGTGTAATGGGCATCGTCAGCCGGGTCTTGGTACGATGGGGACAGCGCTTCGTTTGCAGCGCGCCATGCCCCTTTCCCCCACCCCTCGGACGCTCCATTGACACCCCCTGTGACACCGCGCCTGCCTCGCTTTTACGGCTGGACGGTGGTCGCGGCGGCTTTTGTCATGGCCATGTTCGCTTGGGGTTTGGGTTTTTATGGCCCGTCGATTTACCTCAAAACCGTGCAAGATGCGCGCGGCTGGTCGCTGGGTTTGACCTCTGCCGCGGTCACCCTGCATTTTCTGTTTGGCGCGGTGGCGATTGTGAATTTGCCACGTTTGCATGCCCGATTTGGTTTGCCCAAGGTGACGCTGGCAGGCGCGGTGCTGCTGGCCCTGGGTGTGGTCGGCTGGGCATCAGCCCAAACGCCCTGGCAGTTGTTGCTGGCCACGTTTTTTTCGGGTTGCGGCTGGGTGGCGATGGGTGTGGTGGCGATCAACGCCTTGGTGTCACCCTGGTTTGTGGTGCAGCGGCCCCGCGCACTGGCCATGGCTTACAACGGCGCGAGCATCGGTGGCGTGATTTTTTCGCCGCTGTGGGTGGTGTTGATTTCAGCCTACGGTTTTCAAGCGGCCGCCATCGGCCTGGGCGGCATCATGGTCGCTGCCGTGGCCGTGTTGGCGCGCACCGTGCTGGCGCATTCGCCGCAAAGTAAAGGGCTTCAAGCGGATGACGGCGAGACAAGCGCGGCGGCAGGCGGACCACCAGTCGGTCACCCAGTTGCAAGCTTAAGCCAAGCGGCGGCGCGTGCGCCAGTGCGTCACTTGTGGCGCGACCCCGCTTTTGTGACACTCGCCGTGGGCATGGCGCTGGGTTTGTTTGCGCAGATTGGCTTGCTCACGCACTTGTATTCCCTGCTGGTGCCGAGTTTGGGCAAGCAGTGGGCCGGGCTGGCACTGGGCCTGGCCACTGCGGCGGCGATAGTGGGGCGCACGGCGGTGGGCTGGCTGATGCGGCCCAATGCCGACCGCAGGCAGATAGCTGTAGTGAATTACGCCGTGCAGTTGGTCGGCCTGGGCTGTTTGCTGATGGCCGGCGGCCACTCAGTGCCGTGGCTGATCAGCGGCGTGGTGTTGTTTGGTTTGGGCCTGGGCAATGCCACTTCTTTGCCGCCCTTGATCGCCCAAGTGGAGTTCACGCCCGCCCAGGTGCCACGTGTCGTGGCCTTGGTCGCAGCCACGGCTCAGGCCAGTTATGCCTTTGCACCCTGGGTGTTTGGCTTGATTCGCGAGTGCGTGGCAGCGGGGTGGCTCGAGGCGGGGTTTGCGTTACAGGGTCAAGCGGTGTTTGTGGTGGCGGCCCTGGTTCAGGCGGCGGCTGCTGGTATGTTTTGGGCCGGACGCGGGCGGTACAAGCAGCGGGATTGAAGCGCCCTTAGGGTTTAAATTAGTCGATGAAGGGTGTCGATACAATCACTATTTTTAATATTTTAACTATACAAACGATTAATATGTAATCATATTTAGTATGATTTATAGAGCAATAAAATAAATATTTACGAGACCCATTTTACGATACGGATAGTTTACAAAAAACTATAATATTTATTATGCCTGTGGCCGCTCCGGTCGGCGCTGCGCCGGGTCGTAGAAGAAGGTCTCTTGCGCAATGGCTTCGCCTTCCCAGCGCTGCCACGCCAACTCTTCCATGCGCATGTGGGAGCCGTCGAGCCATTCGAAGTTAAACACCCAGCGGATCACCACGTGATCACCGTTGACCAGCACGGGCCGCACACACGCTGAACTCACCGATTTGACCCGTGCCATCACCCGCTCTTCACTGGCTGCCAAAGCAGCGCGGCCGACCCGGGGCTCGCCCTGGTTCTCCTGCATGGAGGCGTTTTCGGTGTAAAACTCCTGGATGGCCGCGACATGTTGATTGCCTTCAACGCGGGTAATAAAACGCTCCAAGGTCTGTAGGTTGGGCATGGTGAGCTCCTTGAGATTCGACTCTTTGGTCAATTGCACCCGACAAGAGGGGCGGCGATGAATCTCGCATTGTCCGCGCGGGCTGCTGGCCTGAAGCTGCGATAAACAGGGCAAACAGGGGCCAATTGGCCTTCTCAATGCCTAAGCCGGGTGCGGACAACTCCCGCTTGAGATTCACCCCTCAACAGCGCTTCAACGCATCAAGGCTTCAATCTCGTCGGCATCCACCGGCACGCCCCGGCTGATCAGCTCACAGCCGGTGCCGGTAACGATGGCATCATCTTCAATACGAATGCCGATGTTGTGAAACTTCTCGGGTACGCCCGCCGCGGCGCGCACGTAGATGCCCGGTTCGATCGTCAATACCATGCCTGCTTTGAGTACACGCGCGGGGCGGTCGGTGATGGTCTCGCCGGTGAGTGCGTCTTTGCGCTGGCTGGTCTGGCCGAGTTCAGAGGGCTCCAGATACGCGCCGCAATCGTGAACATCCATGCCCAGCCAGTGACCGGTGCGGTGCATGTAGTACTGAAAATAGCTGCGCTTCTCGATCACGTCTTGTAGCGAGCCGACTTTGTTTTTGTCCAAAAGGCCGACATCCAGCATGCCCTGTGCCAGCACTTTCACGCTGGCCTCATGCGGGTCGGTAAAACGTGCCCCGGCCTTGGTCGCGTCGACTGCTGCCTGTTGCGAAGCCAGGACCAGGTCGTACAACTGGCGCTGTGGCGCGGTGAACTTGCCGTTGGCCGGGAAAGTGCGGGTGATGTCGCTGGCGTAGCCGTCGAGTTCGCAACCGGCATCAATCAGTACCAAGTCGCCACTTTTCACGGGCGCTTTGTCTGCGCGGTAATGCAACACACAGGCGTTGGCCCCCGCTGCGACGATGCTGCCGTAAGCCGGGTATTGCGAGCCATGCAGGCGGAATTCATGCAGCAACTCGGCGTCCAGGTGGTACTCACACACGTCTTGGCCAGCCCGCAACATGCTGGCGGAGAGTTTCATCGCGCGGATGTGCGCGCCCGCGCTGATACGCCCCGCGCGACGCATGATGTCCTGCTCTGTCACGTCTTTGATGAGGCGCATTTCGTCCAGCAAGGTACACAAGTCGTTTTGCTGCGCCGGGCTGACGGCGCCATAACGAATGCGTGCACGCAGGGATTGCAACCAGCCATCCAGCCGGGTCTCGATGCCCTTGTGGGTGGCAAACGGATACCAAACCACGTTTTGGTTGTCCAGCAGTTTGGGCATCTCGACATCGAGCGCGGCAGCAGAAAACGCGGCGTCAACACCCAGCTCAGCGGGCGCCGCCTCGGGGCCTAAACGAATGCCGTCCCAAATCTCACGCTCCAGGTCTTTCGGGTTGCAAAACAGCGTGCTGCTGCCGTCGCCCTTCAAGACCAGCCAGGCGTTGGGCTCGGTGAAGCCGGTCAGGTAATAGAAGTAACTGTCATGCCGGTACAAAAAGTCGCTGTCGCGATTGCGTGGGCGCTCAGGCGCGGTGGGCACGATAGCGATACCGTTGCGGCCGAGTTGAGCGGCCAGGGTGGCACGGCGTTCGGCGTAAATGGAGCTTGTCATAGTAGGAGGGCTTCTGAATAAGGTTCAGGGCAGTAGGGTTCACTGCGCTTGGGTTCAAGGCGCATTTTCGCCTTGATTCAGTGCGTCGAGCCTTTGCGGGGTTCCGACATCGACCCAGCGGCCCGCAAACAGCTCGGCGCTCACCAGGCCTTGGTCCATTGCCGCCCGCAACAGCGGTGCCAAAGCGGCTTTTACGCCCGCCGGGTTGCCGGGCGGTACATCACACCAGGGCGGCGCATACAGGCTGCTGCGGTAAAGGCCGATGGTGCTGTAGGTGAATTTGGGTTGTGACGCGTCATCGGGCGCGTCTTTGGGCAGGTTCAGCGCCAGCCCGTTTGCGGCCAGGCCAAAGTCGCCGCGTGGGTTGTGCTCGGGGTTGTGTACCAGCCAAAGGTGAGCGAGTTTGCCGCTGGTTCTAAACGAACTCACCGCCAATTCGGCAAATTGAAAATCAGGCGCAAATACATCACCGGCCACCACCCAAAACACATCGTCCAGGCGTGGCAATGCGCGTGATATGCCGCCTGCCGTCTCCAGCGCAGCGCCAAAATCGCGGCCTTCGTGGGAATATTCGATGGTGAGTGACGGCGTTGTAGACGGATTTAGCGGCGCTGAGTTGGATAGCTTTTTGTCGTCGTTCTGCCCGGGGAAAACCGCTTTTTCACCTGAAATCTGCGCGCCAAAGGCCTGTTCGATCTGCTCACCCAACCAGTCAGTATTAACCACCACCTTTGCAACGCCACCCTGCGCCAGGGCTTCCAAAGCCCAGCGCATTAGGGGTTTGCCCTGCACCTGCAGAAGGGGTTTGGGGCAGGTGTCCGTCAGGGGCCGCATACGCGCGCCGCGCCCGGCAGCGAGGACAATGGCTTGGGCTTTGACGGGCATGGGTCGATTATCGACGGGCAAAAAAAGGACCACCTCGCGGGTGGTCTCTTGGGGAAGCGGGTGCGCTTCAGTGGAAGGTGAAGGTCATCACGTAGGTGACGGCAGGGGCTGGCGGAATCGTCACCGTGGCGTTGATATTGCCCACCGTGCCACTGAAGGTACAGCTGTTGATGATGATGGTCGCACCCGGCAAAATTTCAGACAAGGAAGCTGGACTCGATGCACCGTTTGCTTCTTCGCAAAACTCGGTTGCGTTGCCTGGTTTGTCTACGTCTGGAATGTTAATGCTGACCGCAGGCACACCGGCCACTGTGTAGGCCACCGTCATGGAACCCGGTGCGGCCGACGCGCCTGGCGTCCCGCCACCTACAGCAATCACCAACTTGCTGCCATCAAACGAAAAGGTGATCGCCGTTCCGTTGGCGGCCAGGTAGGCGGTGGAAAAAGCGCCTGAAAAAGCCGTCCAATCCGCGTTGGACAGCGAAGCGGCCATGAGTGATGCCAAAGGTTTTGTGTTGTCTTTGAGGTACTGTGAAATGCCTTTCAACACCTTGCCGTAAGCGTCAGTGCTGCCGCTGACGGTCGGCAGTGCCGAGGCCAGATTGATACCCGTCAAATTAAACTGGGCCGCCAAGGCCGCTGCGACGGTGTTGAAGTCTTTCGCATTGGGTTTGCCACTGGCACCGAACGCGCTGTTGAAAGCCATGGTGGTCAGCGGCGTGACGATCCCGGTGACTGTACCGCCATTGGCTGCGAGTACGACTTTCATCGGGGTCGTCAGTGGTGTGGACGCGCCGGTGGCCTCGTCGGTATAGGTGCCGCCGCCGACTTCAACAATCACGTCGCCTGTAAAAGCGATGTCAATCTTGTAAGTGCCCCCCGCGCCGGTGGTGGTGGTGCCCAACACTGCGCCGGTTGCGGCATTTTTCACGGTGACAGTGGCCCCGTTGACCGGCCCTTTCACCGCTGATCCGCTGATCGTGGTGGTGGGCGCGACAGGCGCATTGTTATTGCCGCCACCGCACGCAGTGATCAATGCCGCCGCAGCCAGCGTGAGAAATAGTGTCAAAAATTTAGAGCGCATCGTAGGCCTCATGTAAGAGTGGAGTCGTGCCGAGTCTAGAAACTTGGAATCAATCGGCCAACCCCTCAAATAGGGGGGGGCGACCCCTGTACGCGCCACATCGCTAAAATCCCGGGTTTACCCCAGCTACGCTGCTGACCCTTTCCCGGAAACCCCGATGCCCAACACTCAAATAATGGCCAACGCAATTCGTGCGTTGGCAATGGACGCCATGCAACAAGCCAATTCGGGCCACCCCGGCGCGCCTATGGGTATGGCGGATATGGCGGTC
>JANOXL010000086.1:0-16459 GCA_031418395.1 Rhodoferax sp.
CTTGAAGGCTGGGCCGGTGCGGTGCTCGCCAAGATCGCCGTGCTGGTGTTCATCATCATCTTCATCCAAAAACGACCCCAAGGCATTTTTGCGATGAAGGGCCGCTCGGCCGAGGCCTGAGGGCCTTGAAGGAGTGATGGAATGACAACATGACAGCAATCATCCCAACAATTGCCGCGCCGCTGACCCTGCCGCCCCCCGCGCCCCTCATGTCGCGGACAGGATGGAGCGTTTTCATCGTCGCGTTGATCGTCGTATGCGCCGTCGCCCCCTTGTTGAATCTGGCAATTCCCAAGGACAGCATGTTCCATATGAGCGACTATGCGGTCGCGCTGGTTGGCAAGATCATGTGTTTCGCGATCTGCGCGCTGGCGATGGATTTGATTTGGGGCTACACCGGTATCCTCTCGCTCGGGCATGGTCTGTTTTTCGCTTTGGGCGGCTACGTGATGGGCATGTATTTAATGCGCCAGATTGGCCGCGACGGCAATTACAAAAGCGACCTGCCGGACTTCATGGTGTTCCTCGACTGGAAATCGCTTCCTTGGCATTGGAGCTTGTCTGAAAGCTTCGCAGCCACGCTGATCCTGATTGTGCTCGTGCCCGGTGTGGTGGCCCTGGTCTTCGGCTACTTCGCCTTTCGCAGCCGCATCAAGGGGGTGTACTTCTCCATCATTACGCAGGCAATGACTTTCGCTGCCATGCTTTTGTTCTTTCGCAATGAAACCGGTTTTGGCGGCAACAACGGGTTTACCGATTTCAAACGGATATTGAATATCCCCGTGGCCACGCCCTCGATGCGCATGACACTGTTTGTGTTGACCGGCCTGACCCTGCTGGGCTGCTATTTGTTTGCCAAATGGCTTGTGGGCAGCAAATATGGCCGCGTGTTGCAGGCGATTCGGGACGCGGAAGGCCGTGTGATGTTTTCGGGCTATTCACCTTTGGGCTACAAGTTGTCGATCTGGGTGATCAGCGCCATCATGTGCGGTGTGGCCGGGGCCTTGTATGTGCCGCAGGTCGGCATCATCAATCCCGGCGAAATGAGCCCGGCCAACTCAATTGAAATTGCCATTTGGGCGGCTGTTGGAGGGCGGGCGACCTTGATCGGCCCGATTGTGGGCGCCTTCATTGTCAATGGCGCCAAGAGCTGGCTCACTGTGGCCTATCCCGAGTATTGGCTGTACTTTCTGGGTCTATTGTTTATCGCGGTCACGCTGTATCTCCCAAATGGCATTGTCGGGCTGATCAGAAAACTAAGGGGTGGCCAACAGTGACACCCGAACTGATGGAAGAAGGCGCGCGGCGCCTTGAAATTGAAAAGCAAAAGGTCGTGGAAGGCAAAACCGAATCCGGAGGCCGAGCCGCTGGCATTGGCCGCCTGATCATCTCGCCCGAAGTGGACGTGACACATGGCCGCATCTTGTACCTCGAAGACGTCAACGTTAGCTTTGACGGTTTCAAAGCCATCAACAATCTCTCACTCGACATTGCTCCGGGCGAGCTGCGCTGCATCATTGGCCCCAACGGCGCAGGCAAGACGACGATGATGGACATCATCACCGGTAAGACCAGGCCTGATTCTGGCCGGGTTTTTTTTGGCAGCACGATCGACCTCTTGCGCTACAACGAGCCGCAAATCGCCGGCCTGGGTATTGGCCGCAAGTTCCAGAAGCCCACGGTGTTCGAGCAACTGACAGTGTTTGAGAACCTCGAACTGGCCTTGAAAACCAACAAAGGCGTGATGGCTTCAATGCGCTTCAAGCTCGACTCCACGCAAGGCGACCGGCTGGCTGAAATTCTGCACACCATCCATCTGGAGGATGCGGTGTCAAGCCAGGCTGGCAATTTGAGCCATGGCCAAAAACAATGGCTTGAAATCGGTATGTTGCTGATGCAAGACCCCAAGCTGCTGCTGCTGGACGAGCCCGTAGCGGGTATGACCGACAGCGAAACCGAACGCACGGCCGAGCTGTTTTTAAGCCTGAAGGGCAAACACTCATTGATGGTGGTGGAGCACGACATGAGTTTCATCAACACCATCAGCGACATCGTGACCGTGTTGTGCGATGGTGCCGTGCTGGCGCAGGGAACACTGGCGCAGGTGCAGGCGGACGAGCGCGTGATCGAGGTGTACCTTGGTCGCTAGATTGTTTGAAATGTCAGCGGAAATGTTAATATGGGTGTTAACAATTTATCATCTAACCGGTTTAGCACCTGTTTTTAGAGTAAAAGTGGCACTCAGGTCTCGTGTACTTTACCCAAATAGCTATAAAAAAAGTAGTAAATCGGGTGCGTTTGTTTCCCGCTGCGTTGCAAAGGAGTCAGCGCCATGCTCAGTATGAATAGCGTCAACCAGTATTACGGCGGCTCCCACATCTTGCGCGACGTGAGCCTGGCGGCAACACAGGGCAAAGTCACCGTGGTGCTGGGGCGAAACGGTGTGGGCAAAACCACCTTGCTTAAAAGTTTGATGGGCCTCGTTCCCATCAAGTCTGGCAGCATCGAATTCGAAGGCCGCGCGATCCATGCCGATACCCCCTACATGCGGGCCCGCGCGGGCATCGGTTTCGTGCCGCAGGGGCGTGAAATTTTTGCCCGGCTCACGGTGGAAGAAAACCTGCGCATGGGCCTGGCTTACAAAAGCGCCGGCACGCCCATCCCAGCAGCGTTGTTCGAGCTGTTCCCGGTGCTCAGGCAGATGTTGGGCCGGCGCGGCGGCGACCTCTCGGGCGGCCAGCAGCAGCAGCTTGCCATCGCGCGGGCGCTAGCGGCCAAGCCGAAACTGATCATTCTGGACGAGCCTACCGAAGGCATCCAGCCCAACATCATCAAAGATATCGGCCGTGTCATCCGCACGTTGGCTGACGAAGGGCTGGATGGCCAAAAAGTGGCCGTGCTGCTGGTCGAGCAGTATTACGATTTCGCCAAAGACCTTGCCGATAACTACGTGGTGATGGAGCGCGGGGCGGTGATTGCCAGCGGAAAAGGCGCCGACATGCAAGCCAACGGCGTGCGTGACCTGGTTGCGATTTAACCCGTTCCCGATCGAATGACAGTAATGGGATGGATCAGGTCCAGTCGGATTTTCCGCCTGAGCTGGGCTGTATTTACCTGAGTCGGCCTGTACGATCAGCTGATGGCCTGGATTTCGACGCTTCAATTGGACTATTCGCGCGCTCCAGGGAGTGAGCACCCCCACGCCTCCACCGATCAGCAGGCCCGTACGATGGTGCATTGTCGGCATACTGGCCCGTTGCGGGTGCTGAAAAGCCTGTACCCGGAAGGGTCTGCGATTTGCCATAACGTGTTGGTGCATCCCCCAGGGGGGTTGACGGGTGGTGACACGCTGAACATCGACGTACGCGTGGCCGCTGGCGCACATGGACTCATCACGACGCCAGGCGCGACCCGGTTTTATCGCACTGACGGCCAGAGCGCTTCGCAAGAAGCGCGCCTTTTTTTGGCCGCGGGCGCTCGACTGGAGTGGCTGCCTCTGGAAAACATTGCGTACAGCGGTTGCCGTGCGCATAACCAGCTGCAGATGGCGCTTGAGCCGGGTGCCGAAATGATGGGCTGGGATGTGACCGCGCTGGGCTTGCCCAATGCGAACCAGCCGTTTTTGCGCGGTAGTTTCTGCCAGCACCTGGCCTTGAAGGGGGTGTGGCTGGAGCGAGGCCTGGTGGATGCAGGCGACTCGCGGCTCCTGTTGGGGCCGCAAGGTCTGGCGGGTCACACCTGTTTTGCATCACTTTTTTTTGCAACCGGAGACGCCTTGCACCGCGCCCGCCGCGCGTTGGCTCTGGACGCCGCCCGCGCTGCAATTGCGTCGCACCCGCTGGCCGCGACTGCAGGCGTGACCAGCCCCAACTCCCAAGTGCTGGTGCTGCGCGTTTTGGCCGCGCAAGTGGAGCCGGTGATGCAGCTATTGCAGACGGTGCGGGCCGTGTGGCGCACAGAGCTTTGGAATTTGCCAGCGAACTCGCCGCGTATCTGGGCAATGTAATGCGCGTTAGTTGAAGCGCGATGTGAAGCGGCCTGGGCGAGGGCGGCGAGATGGGGGGTTCCGGCCTCAGGCCGCAAACGTGACTGCAGCAATTAACGGCAAATCGCAGGACACACAGTGCAAAGTTTCACCAGCATCAGCACTGGTCCACAGGCCGCGCGTCGTGGAACCCATGGCCAAGGCTTGCTGATCGTCACGCACAGCCAATCCGCGGCGGTAAACCAAATGACAGGCATGCAATTGGGGCAGTCCGTCCGAAAATGAGCTGAACATTTGGCCACCGTCGTCTGTGCGGTTGACGACCAAGAGTTGAGAGGGTGGTTTCATCATCTACTCCTTCAAAACAGGCCGGATGGCCAGGCTCAACACCCCGCCAGCGCCTGAACCAGTACTCGGTCGCCCTCTGCCACTGCCCTGTCCAAGCGCCCGCGCTCATAGACGAGGTCGGCGTTGACAAATACCGCCGCAGGTTTGCGCACCACGCGCGGATCGCCAAATACGTAGCGCGCAAGGCCAGGTGCGGCCTTTAGCGCGGCCTCCAGCACTTCTCGAAGGCTGCCCCGCCGTTTGTTGGGCGGGGCAGGTGACATGGCGGCGCAGGCTGGGGGTATATTCAACGGTGGGAATGATTGGCAACGGAAAAATTCAGCACGGTAAAGACAAAGCGGGCCAAATAGAGATCCGGCACGATTGGCCATCGATTTCTTTGGGGTTTTGGCGGCCAACAGTTCAACCAAAAGAACATGCTTGCAAGTAGACGGGTGGCTGAGCCGTAAGGGTCATGCTTTGGCCACGGAATCATCCGTCTCAATCATCATGATCGGCTGCCGCTCCGCTGCTATCCGTTGCGCCTGCATCCGCCGGAATCGCAACGGGCCCGCGTCGACACGCAGGTCGATATTAGGCGTGCGCTTATTGGCCAGGCCCTTGTGCACAGCTTGCAGAATGGCACGGTCTTCGTTGAACGCGAAGCGCACCGATTCGGTGAACTGACGTGAAACCTCCTCATCGCCTGGCGCGAAGTTGCGTATCTGAAACCAGTAGTAGCGCGTAGTGCCCTCATCGACAGGTGTCATGAAGTTGTAGCTGTCCATCATGAACAAGTCTTGGTGCGGCGGTTTGCCTTCGCCACCGGTTCCCGCCGGCGTGAAAATGGCACGGATTTGCGCATGGCTCGGAAAACGAACCTCGTATTGCTGCTTGCGGTCGCAATTGCCCGCGAACTTCAGGAATGGGACGTAGAAAGGCGCCGGCTCGACATCGAGCATCCAGCGCGAGACGGTGACGCCACTTTCAGCCACAGCAACTTCCAGCGGTGCATCTTCGCAGGCGGCGTTTCCAAAAGATGTCTGGTGCACCCAAGAGACATGGGATGGATCGAGCAGGTTATCAGTCACATAGAGGTAGTTGCACTCTATCGTCATGGCGTCACCCTGGTTGACGCCCCAGGCAGGGTCGCCCCAATGGGCGACCTGAAAAATCTTGCTGGCGTCGGCCATTGCGGGCTCACCCATCCAGACCCACAACAGGCCGTAACGCTCTTCGATAGGATAGGCGCGAACAACGGCGCCCGCGTGAACCCGGGTTGCGCCCGGAACTTTTACGCATTTCCCGCTGCAATCGAAAGTCAGGCCGTGGTAGCCGCACTCCAGGAAATCGCCTTTGATGCGGCCCATCGACAAAGGCAACTTGCGATGTGGGCAGGCATCTTCCAGCGCCACGGGCGTGCCGTCTGCCTTACGATAAATCACGATCTCTTCGCCCAGAATCTTGACTGCCGTCGGGCTGCGGTCAAGATCGTGATCCCAAGCTGCAACATACCAAGCATTGCGCAAAAACATGGTGTAAATCCTCCAACAATCAGGTATTTTCAAGCACAAGGAAGTAAAAGTTCCGACCCTTGCGGGAGCAATACGATCTTGTCCTTGATAAACGCACGCCATAGCCGATCGTCAAATTCAGCAATGGGTGAATGATAAATGCGCAAGAGAAAAGACGGACAACATCGGCAAGGGCACTTTCCGTCAAAATGGGCGTTGACGAGTACGGCAACATCGTGGCGCTGGACGACAGCAAATTCACCAGCAGGCATGGCGGTGGACGAAAAAACAAAAAATGGAAAATGAAAGACTTCGGCGCTTCACGCGACGAACGAGGGCCATCCAATACTCATATGCAACAGTCAAGAGTCAATAGTCAACAGTTTCAACAAGAGGTTCACACATGACACGACGCCCAATTTTGGCCCTTTTTGGAGGATTTTCCTGCTTTGGCGTGGCACTCACTGCGTCGGCAGCTACAGAGGGTAGCGGCACAGTTGGCGGCACGCTTTCGCCCATTCAAAAATGGCGCCTGACCGACGCCGAGTGGCAAAAACGCCTCAGCCCCCCTCAATACGATGTTTTGCGTAAAGAAGGCACTGAGCGGCCAGGTTCCAGCCCCCTGAATGCTGAAAAACGGGCGGGTGTTTACCACTGTGCGGGCTGCGATTTGCCGTTGTTTGCCTCGACCACGAAATATGAAAG
The DNA here is from genome assembly GCA_031418395.1 of Rhodoferax sp. Lineage (GTDB taxonomy): Bacteria > Pseudomonadota > Gammaproteobacteria > Burkholderiales > Burkholderiaceae_C > JANYCG01. The sequence goes on from JANOXL010000086.1 coordinate 6,532, forward strand.
CGGCACGGGCTGGCCGAGTTTCTTTGGCACCTTGCCGGGCGCAGTGGGCACGAAAACCGACTACAAAATGCTCTTGCCACGCACTGAATACCACTGTATGCGTTGTGATGGGCATCAGGGTCATGTGTTCAATGATGGCCCCAAGCCCAGTGGCAAGCGGTATTGCAACAACGGCGTGGCGCTCAAATTCGTGGCGGCTGTATGAAGCGCGGGCAACTTACGATTGGAATTCTGCGGGCCCTTTGTCCGGCGTTCCTCACGGGCCTGTTGGCGTTGGCCTCTGCGGTCACCCATGCGCAAACTGCGTCACCACCTGCCTTGACGCCGACACCAAAACCGGCGCTTGCCGCGGCAGCCCAAACCACCGCCAAAGCCATTTTTGCCGGGGGCTGTTTCTGGTGTGTTGAGAGTGATTTTGACAAGGTGGCGGGCGTTATTTCAACCACTTCGGGTTACACGGGTGGCAAAGTGGTCAACCCCACGTACAAGCAGGTGTCGGGCAATTTGACTGGCCACGCCGAGGCCGTGGAAGTGGTGTTTGACCCGGCCAAGGTCAGCTACGCACAACTGGTGGAGCACTTCTGGCGCACGATTGACCCGACCGAGAAAAACGGGCAGTTTTGTGACCAGGGCTCACCCTACCGAACGGCCATCTATGCGCAGAATGCCGATCAGCTGAAAATTGCCCAGGCGTCACTCGCAGCACTGCAAAAGGCCAAACCATTCAAAGGCGATATCTTCACGGAAATTGCGCTGGCCACGGCTTTCTACCCGGCCGAGGAATACCACCAGGACTACTACCTAAAAAACCCAGTGCGTTACAAGTACTACCGCACCAGTTGCGGTCGCGACGCGCAGCTCAAGCGGCTGTGGGGGGCGCAGGCTTTGCCCTGAGGCAAAGCGTTGAAGGGTCGCCTGATTCTCTATACTGAAAGCCCTTGACAGTAACAGACGGGGCAACATGACAACAGGCGACAAAACAAGCAAGCAACAGGATAAGGTCGTCAAAATCGGCGGCGCTTCCGGCTTCTGGGGCGACAGCAGCGTGGGCGCGCCGCAACTGGTGGCCAGCGGGCAGATCGACTACCTGGTGTTTGACTACCTGGCTGAGTTGACGATGTCGATCCTGGCTGGCGCGCGCCTCAAAAAACCCGAGTTAGGTTACGCCACTGATTTTGTGACGGTCGCGATGAAAGCGGTGCTCAAAGACATTGTGGCCAAGGGCATCCGAGTGGTCAGCAACGCCGGTGGCGTGAACCCGCAAGGCTGCGCCGATGCGCTGGCCCTGCTGGCCAAAGATCAGGGCATTGACCTCAAAATTGCCGTGGTCACGGGCGACGACGTGATGCCGCTTTTGCCCGCGCTGCGTGAGGCGCAGCCGCCCGTGCGCGAGCTGCAAAGTGGCGCGGCGCTGCCTGCAAAGGTGCTCACTGCCAATGCCTACCTGGGTGCAGTGCCCATCAAAGCGGCGCTGGACGCGGGCGCGCAGGTCGTCATCACCGGGCGTTGTGTGGATTCAGCCGTGACACTGGGCGTGCTGATGCATGAGTTCGGCTGGACATCCTCAGACCTTGACCATTTGGCGCAGGGCAGCTTGGCGGGCCACATCATCGAATGCGGTGCACAAGCCACTGGCGGCTTGTTCACCGACTGGGAGAAGGTGCCCGATTGGGCGCACATTGGTTACCCCATTGTCGAATGCAACTATGACGGCAGCTTTATTTGCACCAAACCGGCGGACACCGGAGGGCTGGTGACACCTGCCGTCATTGCCGAACAGATGTTGTATGAGATTGGCGACCCGGCCAACTACATCTTGCCCGATGTGGTGTGTGATTTCACCCGGGTGAAGATGGAGCCAGTGGATGCGGCCAACGAGCACTTCCGGGGCGACGAAGGCACGCACCGCGTAGGCGACGAACGCACGCACCGCGTGCGGGTCTCAGGCGCGCATGGCAAGCCTCCCACGCCCACCTACAAAGTCTGCGCTACCTACATGGACGGCTTCAAACTCTCGGCGCAATTGACCATCGTCGGCATGGATGCCGCGGGCAAAGCGCGCCGCACGGGCGAGGCGATTCTTGAGCGGACTTCGGAGCTGATCGACAGAGCCGGTTGGGGGCCGTACACGCGCACAAACCTGGAGGTGCTCGGGGCCGAGTCCTGCTTCGGCCCGCACGCGAAAACACTGCGCGCACGTGAGGTGATCATGCGGGTGACGGCCATGCACTCGCGTAAAGAGGCATTGGACTTGTTGGCGCGCGAAGTGGCGCCTGCAGGTACCTCTTGGTCGCCAGGAACAACGGGCTCGGGCGGTGGCCGGTCGTCGCCAGCGCCGTCGATCAAGCAGTTTGGTTTTTTGCTGGATAAGGGCCAATTGAGCCCGAAAGTGGCCATAAATAATTCTACAGTTGAATTTAAAGAAATAAATTTGCCTTTTGGTCACGATTTTATTGAAAAAATTGCTACTGATAGAGTAGCAAAAATGGTAGAAAAAAGTATCACTATTTCAGATGAAATTCAACTTGAACTGATCTCTATTGCCCATGCCCGAAGTGGCGACAAAGGCAATATTTCTAACATCGGCGTTATTGCGCGGCATCCCGATTTACTGCCGGTTTTACGCGAGCAATTGAGCGAAGCAGCCGTTGCCAAATACCTTGCGCACCTGGTCAAAGGCAAGGTGACGCGTTATGACGTGCCAGGCATTCATGCCTTCAATTTCGTCTGCGAAGAGGCGCTGGATGGCGGCGGCATGGCCTCCTTGCGCAACGACCCTTTGGGCAAAGGCATGGGGCAAATTTTGCTCTCAATGCCCATCCTGGTGAGCAAAGGTTTGCTGACGCGCCTGTTCCCGGCTTGACAGGCAAGGCGCGCGGGATGCGCCAAAATCAGCCAACACAACACAAGGAGACTGCATGGCCGCAACAGCAGCTTGCCAATCGGGCTACCAATCGGTTTTTGCCAAGGGTCTTTTCAATGGCCAAGTGATCATCGTCACTGGCGGCGGCTCGGGCATTGGCCGCTGCACCGCGCACGAGCTGGCCGCCTTGGGCGCGCACGTGGTGTTGATCGGGCGAAAGCTTGAAAAGCTGCAAACGGTGGCACAAGAGATTGAAGACGATGGCGGGAAGGCGAGTTTTCATGTCTGTGACATTCGGCAGGAAGAAACCGTTAAACAGGTCATCGCCGCCACAGTCGCGGCGCAAGGCAAGATCGATGGCCTGGTGAACAACGCCGGTGGTCAATACGTGACGCCGCTGGAGTCCATCAGCGCCAAGGGCTGGGAGGCGGTGGTCAATACCAATCTCACCGGCGGCTTCCTGATGGCACGCGAGTGTTACCTTCAATCCATGCAAGCTAAAGGCGGCGCCATTGTGAATATCGTCGCTGACATGTGGGGCAGCATGCCGGGCATGGGCCATAGCGGCGCGGCGCGGGCGGGTATGGTGAGTTTCACTGAAACCGCTGCCGTGGAGTGGGCGCACAAGGGTGTGCGTAGCAACGCGGTGGCGCCCGGCTACGTGGCCAGCAGCGGCATGGACCACTACCCGCCAGAAGTCGGCAAGATGCTGGTCTCAAAATTCAAACACGTGCCTTTGGGCCGGTTTGCCACTGAAGCCGAGATCGCTGCGGGCATTGTGTTTTTGCTCAGCCCGGCGGCCAGCTTTATCAATGGCATCACCTTGCGTATCGACGCGGGGCGACCGCAAACCCGCACGGGCAATGAACAACGAACCGCCAATGCAGAGGTTCAAACCCGAGACGCTATCAAACCCTTCAACGGGTTTCACCGTTTCGTCATGCCGAAAGTCTTTCAAACTTCTTGAGCCGCACCGTTCAGCTCTCATCATCCAACTGACATTGAATCCACATGAACTACACCCACGAACACCTCGAAATCCAGAAAACTCTGAAGCGTTACATCGAAGAAAAAATCAACCCGAACGTGGATCAATGGGAAGAAGACGAAATTTTCCCCGCGCATGAGGTGTTCAAAGGCCTAGGCGACCTTGGATTATTGGGCCTGACCAAGCCTGAAGCCTATGGCGGTGCCGGGTTGGACTACAGCTACGGCCTGGCCATGGCCGAAGCGCTGGGCCATTGCCACTGCGGCGGCGTACCCATGGCGATTGGTGTGCAAACTGACATGGCCACGCCCGCGCTGGCACGGTTTGGTAGCGACGAACTCAAGCGCGAGTTTTTGGCGCCGTCGATTGCGGGCGACATGGTCGGCTGCATCGGCGTGAGTGAACCGGGCGCAGGCAGCGATGTCGCCTCCATCAAAAGTTATGCCCGCAAGGATGGTGACGACTATGTCATCAGCGGCCAGAAAATGTGGATTACCAACAGCTTGCAGGCCGACTGGATGTGTATGCTGGTCAATACCGGCGACGAACAGAGCGTCACCGGTGGCAACCAGCACAAAAACAAAACCTTGATCATGGTGCCGATGCGCGAAGGCCCCGGCAAGGGCGTGAATCGCAAACTGGTCAAAGGCATTGAAGTAGCGCGCAAGATCCGCAAGATCGGTATGAACTCCAGCGACACCGGCCTGATCTACTTTGACGAAGTGCGCGTGCCACAGCGTAATCGCATCGGCAACGAAGGCCAAGGCTTCATGTACCAAATGATGCAGTTCCAGGAAGAGCGCCTGTGGGCGGCGGGCAGTGCCTTACAGGGTTTGACCAACTGCATTCAATGGACGATTGAGTGGGCGCAGGAGCGCAAACTATTTGGCGCGACCCTGGCTGACCAGCAATGGGTGCAGTTCAAACTGGCGGAAATGAAGACCGAAGTCGAGTCGCTGCGGGCGCTGACGTACCGCGCCTGTGAGTTGTATGTGAGCGGGCAAGACGTGACGGAGCTTGCCTCGATGTGCAAACTCAAGACGGGTCGCCTGAACCGCTTGATCCCTGACGGTTGCCTGCAATTTTGGGGCGGCATGGGCTTCACGCTTGAAAACAAAGTGGCACGCAAATACCGTGATGGCCGTTTGGGTTCCATCGGTGGTGGTGCCGATGAAGTGATGCTGGGCATTCTGGCCAAGACCATGGGTATTGCCAAGAAACCGCCAAAGTCGGCATGACCGACCTGATTCAGCCGCTCGCGGTTGGCGCGCCCCGATTCGATCGCGCCGATGAAGAAGCTTTGGTGGCGCTGGTCACGCGTTTCGCCAAAGACGAAATTGCGCCGTTTGTCACTGCGTGGGACGCGGCAGGTGAGTTCCCGCGTCCGCTGTACAAACGCGCCTCCGAGCTGGGCCTCTTGGGGTTGGGTTACCCGGAAGAATTTGGTGGCACACCGGCCACGCACCGGATGAAGTGCTTGGTGAGCCAGACTTTCGCTCGCGTGACCGGCAGCGGTGGTGTGCACGCGAGTTTGCATTCACACTCGATTGGCCTGCCACCCGTCATCAAACACGGTAGCGCAGAACTGAAACAGGAAATCGTGCCGCCGGTGTTGCGGGGTGAAAAAATATCCGCGCTCGGAATCACCGAACCCGGCGGTGGCAGCGACGTGGCGGCGATCAAAACGACCGCAGTGCGTGTGACGGATAGCCAAGGCGACGACTACCTCATCAACGGCGAAAAAATATTCATCACCTCGGGTGTGCGTTGCGATTTCCTGACCACTGCTGTACGCACGGGCGACGCCGGCAGCAAAGGCGCCAGTGGCATCTCACTGCTCGTCATTCCCATGCATTTGCCAGGTGTATCGCGCACGCGGCTGGACAAAATGGGCTGGCTCGCCTCGGACACGGCGCACATCCGGTTTGACAACGTGCGTGTGCCCGCGCGATTGCTGGTCGGACAAGAGGGCACAGGCTTCAAGATGATCATGGGCAACTTCAACGGCGAGCGGCTCGGGATGTCCGTGCTCGCATTGGGTTTTGCGCAGGCTTGTTTTGAAGAAGCGCTTGACTGGGCGCGTCAGCGCAAAACTTTTGGCCAGGCCTTGATCGAAAGCCAGGTGATCCGCCACAAACTGGTGGACATGCAGATGCGTATTGCATCCACGCAAGCCTGGTGTGATGCCCTTACGGCGCGGGCCGACGCAGGCGAAGAAAGCGCCGGCAAAGAAGTGGCTGCGCGCTGGGTCGCTGAAGTCTGCATGCTGAAAAACCATGCGACGCAAACCATGCAGTTTTGCGCCGACCAATCGGTGCAGATTCTCGGCGGCATGGGTTTTATGCGCGGCACCAAGTCTGAGCGCATTTACCGCGAGGTCAAGGTGATGATGATTGGCGGCGGCGCTGAAGAAATCATGAAAGAGTTGGCCTCACGCCAACTCGGGTTTTAAAAAAGGAAAGATGAAAACCCAAACAGACGATTCAATGGCGCAAGAAAGCGCCTTGGCTTTCGGTGCAAATGGCAAGTTCACAGCAGAATTTCTGGCACAGCAGCGAAGGTATTTTGAAGTGGAAACGCCGTTCAATAAACTCATGGGCCTGACGCTGCATGCGTTTGAGCCAGAACAAGTGACAGCACGCCTGGCGATGCGGCCTGATCTGGTGGGCCACCGGCCCTCGCACCGTTTACATGGTGGCGCGATCAGCGCGACGATGGACGTCACCGGCGGTTTTGCCATCATGGCAGCCATGGCCGTGCGCCATCCTGAAGAAACACTTTCGCAATTGACGCCGAGGTTCGGCAAAATTTCAACTATCGACCTGCGCGTGGATTATTTGAGTGTGGGCGTTGGGGAACATTTTTTTGTGACTGCCAAAGTTTTGCGATTGGGCTCGCGAGTGGCAACCACACGCATGGATTTTCTGGGTGCTGACGGCAAACTTTTGGCAACGGCTGCCGCCGCCTATATGGTCTCCTGACGGGGACACAAAAAAACCGCCCGAAGGCGGTTTTTGGATTGATTCAAGATCAGGCGATCACTTGATGTATTCAGAAATCACTTTCCACTTGCCATCCTGAATTTGCGACAGGCGCGAGGCATCATTGCCCAGGCGTTTGGTGGCCGTGAAGCTGAACGGAGCACCGCCAAACATATCGGCTGGGACGCTGATGGAGTCCATGGCCTTGATGAAGCTGTCGGTCGTCAGGTTTTTGCCAGCTTTGTTCGCGCCTTTGGCAAAAGTGTCAATGATGGTGTAACCGTACACCGAGAACACGGTTGGGTCTTCATTGAACTTGGTTTTGTACTTCGCGGCCCAGAACTGAACGTCTTTCGAGGCGTCGTCCAGGTAGGGGTGTTGCGAGGTCATGGTGGCATACAAACCATTCATGGCCGGGCCACCGAGTTTGTGGATCAGGTCGGTGTACGCCGCGCTGCTACCAAAGAAGGTTGGGTTGTAGCCCAGTTTGCGAGCGGTGCCGATGGTGCCGATGGTCTCGCGGATGATCGTGCCCATCACGATCAGGTCGCAGCCGGAAGACTGCAATTTGGCCACTTGCGATGAGAAATCGGTCGCACCGCGTTTGTACGAGGTTTTCTCCACCATCTCCATGCCGATGGTTTTGAGCCCTGCGTCAGCGCCGCGCTGCACTTCGAGGCCGAAGTCGTCGTCCTGGTAGATCGAGCAGACTTTCTTGGCGTTTTTCTCTTTCACCATCTTGGGCAAAGCCAGGCGCATTTGGTCGAAGTAAGTGGCGGCGAAGGAGTATTTGAGTTTGTGCAGCGGCTCGTACATCTCGCGCGCCGCCGTGATCGGCAGGAAGTTGATGACGTTTTTCTCGAACTGCACCGGCATGGCGGCCATGTTTTGCGCCGTGCCAATGTGGCCGGCCATGAGGAAAATCTTGTCCTGGTTTACCAGCTTTTGAGCGGCCAAAACGGCTTTTTTCGGGTCATAGGCCGCGTCTTCAACGATCAACTTGATCTTGCGGCCATGAATGCCGCCTTGTTCGTTGATTTCGTCTACCGCCAGCATCATGCCCAAGCGCGATTGTTTGCCGAAACCGGCAATCGGGCCGGACAAGTCCTGGATCGAGCCCAGGGTGATTTCAGTGGGGCTGACGCCTTGCAGCGGCACGGCTTTTTGAGCCTGTACAGGCGTGGCTAGCGTAGCAGAGAGTGCTGCCAACGCTGCGAGACCGGCGAGTTTGAATTGCATGGAAGTTCTCCTTTAAAAATCGAACAGGTGAGACAACAACGGCGACTGGTGGCGTGTTGCTGTCAGGGTTTTACATACTCAGACAACACTTTCCAGCGCCCATCCTGAATTTGCGAAATGCGGGATGCACGGCTTCCGATACGAATTTGGTCGGTGAAGGCGAGTTCAGGTGCCCCAAAAATATCGGGGGGAAAGCGTGAACTGTCCAGCGCTTTGATCAGGCTATTGGTGGTCAGATTGGGGCCGGTTTTCTGAGCCGCCTGAACCAATACGTCGATGATCTGATATCCGTACACGGACAGAGTGCCAGGATCCTCGTTGTATTTGGTTTTGTACTTGTTGGCCCAAAACCGAATCGGCTGCGATGTCTCGTCCAGGTAAGGGTGCTGCACCGTCATGGTTGTGTAAAGTCCATTCATGGCAGGACCGCCCAGTTTGTGGATCAATTCGCTATAGGCGGTGCTGACACCCAAAAAGGTCGGGTTAAATCCACTCTTGCGGGATTCACCAATAGCGCCAATCGTTTCCCGGATGATGGTGGCTAACACCACCATATCGCAATTGCCGGCTTTCATCCTGGCGACCTGTGACGAAAAATCGGTGGAGCCCCGCTTGTAGGAGGTCTTCTCTACCAAGGGCATGTTCAGCTCCTTGAGTGCCGTTTCTGCACCTTTCAGCACCTCCAGGCCAAACTCATCGTCTTGGTACAGGACGCAAACCCGTTTCGCATTTTTCTCTTTCACCAGTCTGGGCAGGCTGGCGCGTATCTGGTCGTCATACGTCACCGCGAAAGAATACTTGAGCTTGTGCAGCGGCTCAAACATGCTGGTGGAGGGGCTGATCGGCAGGAAGTTGATGACATTCTTTTCGAATTGAACCGGCATGGCGGCATTGTTGTGGGCTGTGCCCACGTGCCCGGCCATGATGAAAATCTTGTCCTGGTTCACCAGTTTTTGGGCGGCTAAAACAGCCCGCTTGGGGTCATAGGCAGAGTCCTCGACCAGCAGACGCAACTTGCGTCCGTGGATACCACCTTGTTCATTGACTTCGTCCACCCGCAACTGCATACCCGCACGGGCCTGCTTGCCAAACACAGCGATCGGCCCTGAAAGATCTTGTATCGAACCAACGACGATTTCGTTTTTGGTCACGCCCTGCTGCTGCGCCACCGAAGCGGTCGCCAGCAAGACGGCCGATGCGGCAAATAAAACAGATTTGATTTTCATAACGATTCCTTTAAATGCGACGGGTTCAACTACGGTACATGGCTTCAATTTGCGGCGAATACTTCTTCTCTACCAACTTGCGTTTGAGCTTCATGGTCGGTGTCAGTTCCTCGTCTTCAGCGCTGAGCTGGGTTTCCAGCAGGTAAAACTTCTTGATCTGCTCGACCCTGGCGAACTTCTTGTTGACGCGGTCCAGGTCGGCCTGAATCAGGTCTTGCACTTCGCGCGAACGTGTCAAACTTTCGTAGTTGGAAAAGGGCACGTCGTTGTCTTGTGCAAACTTTTCTACGTTCTCCTGGTCGATCATGATGATGACCGTGAGGTAGGCACGTTTGTCGCCAATCACGACCGCATCGGTGACGTAGGGCGAGAACTTCAGTTCGTTCTCCAGCTCGCTGGGGGTGATATTTTTGCCGCCCGCCGTGATGATGATGTCTTTCATCCGGTCGGTGATCTTGAAGAAGCCGTCGGCGTCAACGCTACCGACGTCACCCGTGTGCAGCCAGCCGTCTTTGTCGATGGTCTCGGCGGTTTTTCCCGGCTGGTTCAGGTAACCCATAAACACGCTGGGCCCGCGAATCAGCAGTTCGCCCGTGACCGGATCGACCTTCACCTCAGTTTTGGGTGAGGC
>JANOXL010000087.1:0-9175 GCA_031418395.1 Rhodoferax sp.
TTTTGATCGGCATTGAGCGCATTCCACGCCTTGTTCGACACACTGATGAAAATGCCGTCGACCAAATGGCTGGTCAAGGTGAGTTGTTTGGTCACTTCATAAAACTTGGCGCTGCGTACCGTGGGCAGCGGGTTGTCTTGCCCGTCGATGGTGCCGGTCTTCAGGCCCAGATACACCTCGCCAAAAGCCAGCGGCGTAGGTGTTGCACCCAGGGCTTCACCGAGGAACAACCACTCTTTGGAGCCAGGCATACGCAGCTTCACGCCTTTCAAGTCTGCCGGGGTGCGCACGTTTCTGACTTCGCGCAGGTTGAGCTGGCGGGTGCCCAGATAAATCGGTGCCAGCACGGTGATGTCCATCTTTTCGCTCACCATTTTGTACAGGTCGTTGCCGATGGGGCCGTTGAACACCTTCATCATATGGTCCGGGTCACGGATGATGTAACCCGCCGTGAAGATGCTGAACTCAGGCACCAGCTTGGCAATGTCAAACGCCGAGATTGACGACATCTCCAGGTTGCCACGCGCCATGGCAGCGGGCTCAGTGCCTTGTTTGAAAAGCGAGGCGTTGAGGTTGATTTGCGCATCGAATTGGCCGGGGGCGGTTTTCTCCAGCTCGTCTTTCATCACCGTCCACATCTTGGCGTGCCAGTCGTCGGGCACGGCAGGGGTGGAGATGCGCAGCAGTTGTTTGGTTTGCGCCAAAAGTGGGCCACTCGCCAGTGATAAGGTGACAGCAGCAGCAAGGCCCAGGGCGGTGCGGCGGCCAAAATGTTCGATGCGGGTCATGTTGTGTCTCCAGTGTTAGATTCATGCGGATGAATAACCCAATGGTAACGACACTCAGGGCGGCGATTTCTACGGTGATTCCCTGTGCCCACCCGAGCCGTTTGACCACCAGGCCACCCTGCATGATTTTCCCAACTCTCAAAAATGGACTGCGTATGGGCCTGTGCAGCAATGCCGCGCAGACGTACCGGTTTTTCGTGGCTTTATGATTCGAACAGACTCTGAACCGACTATGACTGCCTCTACCTCCAACTCCGACCCTGCACCCAACCCCGCCCCCGAAGACTGCCTGGCCGCTACCGATCTGGTGGACAGCGACCACCCCGCCGTGGTCGCCTTTGCCCGGCAGCACGGCTCAGGCGAAAGCCCCCGCGAACGCGCCGTGGCCTTGTACCGCGCCGTGCGCGACGGTTTTCGTTACGACCCTTACCGCACCGATTTGCGGCCAAACGGCATGCGTGCCAGCCAGGTGATTGCCAACGGCTTCGGCTGGTGTACGCCCAAGGCTGCGCTCTTGGCCGCTGTCTGCCGCGCATCCGGCGTCCCTGCACGCCTGGGATATGCCGATGTGCGCAATCACCTCTCCACCGAAAAAATGCGCGCCTCGATGGGCACTGATGAATTTGTATGGCATGGCTACACCGACATTTGGCTCGACGGCGCGTGGCGCAAAGCCACCCCCGCGTTCAACCTGCAGCTGTGTGAGCGATTTGGCTTGTTGCCGCTGGACTTTGACGGGCTGAGCGATTCCATCTACCACCCCTTTGACAAAGTCGGCAACCGCCATATGGAATACATCCGCCAGCGCGGCACTTACGTCGAAATGCCGCTGGCCGAGATGACCGAGACCTTTCGCGTGGTCTACCCGAAATGGGTGGAGGCCGACGCAAGCACTGCCTCGGCTGGCACACTGGCCCAGGGCGATTTCATGGCGGATGTGGAGAAGGAAAATCGTTAATCGTTAATCGTTAATCGTTAATCGTTAATCGATACCCGTTGGCACAGGTGTTAACACCCATGTTAATTACTAACTGGTTTTTAGCCGCCGACTGACGATTTATAGAAAATTCAACCTCCAGGTCTCGTCTTTATTTAATATGTCGCTATTATTATGATAGCGTTTGTTTGAAAAACGCCATCGTGCGCTCCCAGGCCAACTTGGCCGCTGGCGCATCAAACCTCGGCGTGGTGTCGTTGTTAAAGCCGTGCTGCGTGCCGGCGTACTCATGTGCCGTGTATTTCGCACCAGCTGCCTTCAATGCCGCTTCATAAGTTGGCCATGCCGCGTTGATGCGTTCATCGACGCCGGCAAAGTGAATCAGCAGCGGCGCCTTGACTTTGGCCGCGTCTTCGGCCGCCGGGTGGTTGCCATAGAAGGGCACGGCACCAGCCAGGTCAGGCAGGCGGGTTGACAAGATGTGCGCCATGCCGCCGCCGTAACAAAACCCCACCGCAGCGACTTTGCCAGTGCAATCGGCGCGTTTTTGCAGCAACTGCGTGGCGGCCACAAAGTCTTCACGGGTTTTGGTTTGATCTAGCTGCGCAAAGAGTGTGCGCGCCTTGTCTTCGTCGCCCGGGTAGCCGCCCAGGGGCGTGAGCGCGTCAGGCGCAAAGGCCATGTAGCCGTCTACCGCCAGGCGGCGCGTGATGTCTTCGATATGCGGGTTTAGCCCCCGGTTTTCGTGGATGACCAAAATGCCGGGTAGTTTGCCGGCTGCATTGGCCGGGCGGCACAGGTAGCCTTTCATCTTGCCGTACCCAGGTACGCCAAATTCCAGCGTTTCGGTTCTGATGCGGGCGTCGTCCTTGGGGATCACCTGCGCCATTGCAAAGTTGGGGCTGAGCGCGGCCAACAGGCCTGCCGCCGTGAGTCCACCTACGGCGAACTTTTGTGCCCGCTCCAAAAAGCCGCGCCGGTCAATGCTGCCGTGGACGTAAGCGTCAAACAGAATCAGCAGTTCCTGGTCGAAATCCTGGGCGGTCAAACGTGTCATGGCGCGGGCTCCATCGAAGGGGTTGAACAATGCGGGGACAGTGGACAGCATGCTACTGTGAAATCCTGAATGGCGTTTATGATTTACCTTCAAACGCCACGCTGGCTGAAGGTCTTGACCGCAGGGTTTGGACTCTGTCAAGACGCAGCCGTGGTTTGACCAACCGCGCGAATCCCTCTTTGCCCATTCCTGCCGCCCGTCGTGCTGGGGCATTGCCCTAAGGAAACCTTGTCCCCATGAATTTTTCAGCTTCACACGCCGTCTTGCAATCCTGTCTGGACAGCCGCCTGCTGGCGGGCGTCTCTGCCCTTGTGCTCAAAAATGGCGAAGTGGTTGACAAGATTTGTATTGGCAAAGCCAATTTGGATACCGGCGAGGCGCTGCGCCCGGATCACATCTACCGCGCGTATTCGAGCACCAAGCTGATCACCTCGGTGATAGTGTTGAAATTGCTGGATGAAGGCCACTTCGGGCTGGACGACCCGATCAAGCGCTGGATTCCCGAATTTGGCCGCGTGCGCGTGATGCGTGCGAGCCCCGGTGCACCCAGCCTGCACCGCGTCGATGTGCTCGAAGACCTGCAACACGACATCAGCATCCGCCATTTGCTCAGCCACCAGGCGGGTTTGAGCCATGGCGTGTTTGACCCTGGCACGCCGATCTTCAAGGCCTACCACGGCGCTGGTGTGCGCCTGCCGAGTTCATCTCTGGCCGAGTTGATGCCGATGTTGGCCGCGTTGCCACTTTTGTACCAACCCGGCCTGGGCTGGGAATATTCAATGGCCACCGACGTGTTGGCCCGGCTGGTCGAGATCGTTACCGGACAGACGTATGGCGAGGCCCTACGCACACGACTGTTTGAACCCCTGGGCATGGTGGACACCTCACATCTGCTGCGACCTGACCAGGTGGCGCGTTTTGTGCCGCTGTACCGGGGTGAGGATTTGGCGCAACCCGTGTTGCCCGGATTACATCCTTTTCCAGATGTTCCCTGGCCCGACGCATTTTTAAAACCAGTGGCGCGCCAGGCTGGCACCAGCGGTTTGGTGATCACGCAGGCGGACTACCTGCGCCTCTTGCTGCAACTACAGCCGGGCAAGCCTGGATTTCTCAAACCCGCCACCTTGGCTGAGATGTTGCGTGACCAGTTGCCGGCCGAACGCAGCTTGCAGTTTTCGCCCGATGGGTTGATGGCCCACATCGCGCCCAAGCTGCCGTTCCACATGGGTTTTGGACTCGGCGGTGCGGTCACGCGAACCCGCTCGCCGCTACAGCCGAATTCACTGCCGGGAGAATTCCAATGGGGTGGACTGGCGGGCACGCATTGGTGCATCAGCCCTGCCAATGGCGTCACCATCGTGCTCATGGCGCAGCGCCATTTTTCTTTTTGGCACCCGTTTTGGTTTGACTACAAAGCCGCCGTTTATGCGGCCATAAACCCCACGTAGGCGCCTGGCCGTCTAAAAACTCGCGGCACTGCGCGCATCCAGAATGCTGCTGGCCCATACTTCGGCTTTGAAGCCTGGCGGGAGTTTGATCTTGTTCTGCGGCAGCTTGCTTTCTTCGGTCGCTTGGGTGACGCCTCCAATTTTCGAGCTGTTGTAACGTTGTTGCACCGTTTTCAAATCACGTCGCCAAAACGCGTGGGCTCAAGGGAAACGTCCCACCAAACAAGGAAAAAACATGTCTGATTTAGCAAGCTACGCACTGAAGGACGGCATCGCCACCATTGCCTTGGATGACGGCAAGGCCAACGTGATGGGTTTGCCGATGCAGGCCGCGATCAACGCGGCGCTGGATCGCGCGTTGCAAGACAAGGCGGTGGTGCTCATGACCGGGCGTGCCGGCATGTTTTCGGGCGGTTTCGACCTGAATGTCTTCAAGACCGACCCCAAAGCCGCCGTCCACATGCTCGAAGGCGGCGCACGGCTGGCGCTGCGTCTTTTGAGCCACCCGCACCCGGTCATGGTGGCCTGTAGCGGCCATGCGGTGGCAATGGGCAGCTTTTTACTGCTGGGGGCCGACTACCGCCTCGGCGTTGATCGCGGCCAAGTGGGCACAGGCCCGAACTTCCGTATCCACGCGATTGAAGTGCAAATTGGCATGACACTGCCCTACTTTGCGCTGGAACTGTGCCGCCAGCGCCTCACGCCTGCGCATTACAGCCTGGCCTGCACCACCGCCTGGCCCTACACGCCGGTGCAGGCCGTTCAGGCCGGCTTCCTGGACGAAGTGGCAGAGCCCGAGCAGTTTGCCGCGCGTATGCAGGAGCGCGCGCTGTACTTGAGCAAACTGCATCAAGAGGCATTTACGGCCACCAAACTGAAACTCAAACAACCCGCGATAGATGCGCTGGAGGCCGCCATTCGCAGCGATGTGGTCACCTGGTCCGAGCGACTTCAGAAACCGGGTTGAAGGGCCGCGTTGGCCCCACTGAGCCAGGGCTCAGCGGCGCTTCACCAACGCCAAAATCAAGCCTTTGCAGCGTCCAGGATGGCGTTGAAAGTGGGGCTGGGTCGCATCACGGCGCTGACCTTTTGCGGATCCACCATGTAGTACCCACCGATATCGGCAGGCTTGCCCTGCACGGCAGCAAGTTCAGCGACGATTTTTTGCTCGTTTTCTGTCAAGGCCTTGGCGATGGGGCCGAAATGAGCCTGCATTGCAGCGTCCTGCGTTTGCGCGGCGAGCGCCTGTGCCCAATACATCGCCAGGTAAAACTGGCTACCCCGGTTGTCCAACTGGCCGGTCTTGGGTGACGGGCCCTTGTTGTTGTCCAGCAATTGGCCAGTGGCGTCGTCCAGGGTTTGGGCCAGCACCTCGGCTTTGGTGTTGCCGGTCTTGAGCCCCAAGTCTTCCAGCGAGACGGCCAGCGCCAGGAACTCGCCCAGCGAGTCCCAGCGCAGGTGGTTTTCTTCCACCAGTTGCTGCACGTGTTTGGGAGCCGAGCCGCCGGCGCCGGTTTCGTACATGCCGCCACCGGCCATCAGCGGAACGATCGACAACATTTTGGCGCTGGTGCCCAGCTCCATGATGGGGAACAGGTCGGTCAGGTAATCACGCAAGATGTTGCCGGTGGCGCTGATGGTGTCCTGCCCGCGCACCACGCGCTCCAGTGTGTAACGCATGGCGCGCACCTGGCTCATGATCTGGATGTCCAGGCCCACGGTGTTGTGCTCATGCAGGTACATCTTCACCTTGGTGATGAGTTGCGCCTCGTGCGGGCGGTAGGCGTCGAGCCAGAACACCACCGGCATGCCTGAATTGCGCGCGCGGGTGACGGCGAGTTTGACCCAGTCGCGGATGGCCGCGTCCTTGACCTGGCACATGCGCCAAATGTCGCCAGCCTCAACGTTTTCGCTCATCAGCACTTCGCCGGTGGCCAAATCGGTAATGTTGGCCACGCCGTCTTCGCTGATCTCGAAGGTCTTGTCGTGCGAGCCGTATTCCTCGGCCTGCTGCGCCATCAAGCCCACGTTGGGCACGGTGCCCATGGTGCGCGGATCAAAGTTGCCGTGCCATTTGCAGAAGTTGATGATCTCCTGGTAGATGCGGGCAAAGGTGGACTCCGGCATGACGGCTTTGACGTCTTTCAAGCGGCCATCGGCGCCCCACATCTTGCCGCCGTTGCGGATCATCGCCGGCATGGAGGCGTCCACAATAATGTCGTTGGGTGAATGGAAGTTGGTGATGCCTTTGGCCGAGTCCACCATGGCCAGTTCGGGGCGGCCTTCGTGGCAGGCGTGCAGATCGCGCTTGATTTCGTCCTGCTTGCTTTGCGGCAGCGACGCGATTTTGTCGAATAAATTGGCCATGCCGTTGTTGACATTGACACCCAGTTCATCGAACAACTTGGCATGTTTTTCAAATGCCTTCTTGTAGAAAATCCGAACGCAGTGGCCAAACACGATGGGGTGCGACACCTTCATCATGGTCGCCTTGACGTGTAGCGAGAACATCACGCCGGTCTTGAACGCGTTGTCGATCTCCTTTTCATAAAATTCGACCAAGGCCTTCTTGCTCATGAACATGCTGTCGACGACTTCCCGGTCCAGTAGCGAGACCTTGGGCTTGAGCACAATGGTTTTGCCGCTCGTGGTGATCAGCTCCATCTTGACGTCGCGCGCCTTGTCCAGCGTCATGGATTTTTCACCATGGTAAAAATCGCCGCCGTGCATGTGCGACACATGGGAGCGTGAGGCCTGGCTCCACTCCGCCATGCTGTGCGGGTTCTTGCGGGCGTATTCCTTGACGGCCTTGGGCGCACGGCGATCCGAGTTGCCCTCGCGCAGCACCGGGTTCACCGCGCTGCCCAGGCATTTGTTGTAGCGCTGGCGGATGACTTTTTCTTCGTCCTTCTGCGGCTTCTCCGGATAGTCGGGCAGCTTGTAGCCCTTGCCCTGCAACTCGCGGATGGCACCGATGAGCTGGTTTTGCGAGGCGCTGATGTTAGGCAGCTTGATGATGTTGGTCTCGGGCAGCAAAGTCAGCCGACCCAGCTCGGCCAGATTGTCCGGCACCCGCTGCGCTTCGGTCAGGTACTCCGGGAACTCGCCCAAAATGCGGCCCGCCACTGAAATGTCGCTCTGCGCCACGTCAATGCCCGCAGGCGCCGCAAAGGCGCGGATCACCGGCAAGAACGCGTAAGTCGCCAAAAGCGGCGCTTCGTCTGTCAGGGTGTAGATGATTTTGGATTTTGCTGCCGACATGGGTTTGCTCCTGCTTTTGGACTGTTTCTGGGGATTGGATAAGAAATCGCCGTGCCCGATGTTAAACAACACTTGACCTGGGGTTGGTGGGAGGGAGGATTTTTTTTGGCCCTGGCGGTTTTAGCCAGTTTGTCGATAGATAGAACGCCGTGCGCTGCGACCCGTGGTGGTTGGCGGGTCACACAATGCTGTCCGTAGCGAATGGCGAGTTCGAATCAAGCCGCCAAAAGCGCATCCAGCGGGCTCGCGGTGCCGCCCGCCGCAACCTTGAGCACGTGGGTGTAAATCATGGTCGTGCTCACATCCGAGTGGCCCAGCAACTCTTGCACGGTGCGGATGTCGGTGCCGGCTTGCAGCAAATGCGTGGCGAAACAGTGCCGAAGGGTGTGTGGCGTTGCAGGTTTCACGACCAGCGCCTCTTGTACGGCAAGCTTGAATGCGCGCTGAAACGTCTGGTCGTAGGCGTGGTGCCTGCGCACAGTTTTACTTCTGGGATCGGTAGAAACCGTAGCCTGGGCGAATACCCAATGCCAGGCCCAGGTCTGCCCAGCTTTAGGGTACTTGGCATCCAACGCATGGGGCATCTCGACGCCAGCACCTTGTTCTGCCCCTGCAAATGTCTCAGCACCGCCTGCACCTCGGTGCGCGTCATGACCACCGGAATGCGCCGCTTGGGCACAGGGCGCGCCAAGTCATCCATCCAGGGCAGCTCAATGCCGAAGACTTTTTGGTACAAGAACAGCAATGCGCTCAAGGCTTGCCGATGGGTAGACACAGAGACTTTGCGCTCTACCGCCAGGTAGGTCAAAAACGCCTCCACCTGAGCCTGACCCATCTCACGCGGATGCCGCTTGCCATGAAAATAGATGAAATTCTTGACCCAATAGACATACGCCTCCTCGGTGCTGAGGCTATAGTGCAGGTAACGGATTTGCTCCCGCAACTGATCCAGCAGACGCGTTGACTTCAAAACAGGCGTGCTGGTTTTTCTGGAACTGTTATGGCTGTTCATTTATCCAGTATACCCGTCGAAACCTATACTGCAAGCGGTTTTCTAGTACTTGGCGCTACCGATGTTATGGAGACAAAGGCCAAGTTATGGAGACAAAAACCTGTCTCCATATATTAAGTTAGGCCGCACAACCGACTTTCATCGTGTCTCCCACATTCTTCGAGCGCGCCGAGGACTTCCGCACTTGGCTGGAGCGCAATCACCGCACTGCCACGGAGCTGATCGTGGGCTTCCGGTATGTCGGCTCTGGGCTGCCAAGCATGACTTGGCCCGAGTCTGTGGACGAAGCGCTCTGCTTCGGATGGATTGACGGAGTGCGCAAGAGGATCGACGACGCGTCATATCTCATTCGCTTCACACCACGCCGCGCAGCGTCGATCTGGAGCTTGGTCAACCTCGCCAAAGTTCAGAAACTTACCGAGCAGGGGCGCATGCGACCCGCAGGCATCGCTGCCCACGATGAGAGAAGTAGCAAGAAGACAGGTGTCTACTCCTTCGAGCAGCAACAAGCGGTCGTGTTGGCTCCGGCGGAGGTCCGGGAGTTCAAGAAGAACAACGGAGCCTGGAAGTACTTCGAAGCGGCTGCGCCAAGCTACAAGAAGGTCATCACCTACTGGGTAGTCAGTGCGAAGCAACCTGCAACTCGCGCTCGTCGTCTGGCTCAGCTCATCG
>JANOXL010000088.1:0-5757 GCA_031418395.1 Rhodoferax sp.
TGGTCGAGCGCATTTTGGAGCGCGGCATCGGCGCCGATGGCTCCGCCGCTGCTGCGCCGCACGACCCGGCGCGGGCTATCACGAAGGTACGTCAACCTGGGAAGTGCTGCGATACCGGCTGTACTGTGCCGGGGCAGCCGGTGATGGTGGATTTGCCGGTGCCGCTGGCCAGCGTTAGAAAATTGCCGGGTCTGAGCGGAAATAATTAACACCCATGTTAACTAGCTACCTGAAAACAGGGAAGACTGATGCTTTTATAGAAAAAATAGCTATCAGGTCTCGTAAGATATGAGTTGTTTGCTATTTATTTGGAAGCATTATTAGTCACCAGCATTTGGGGTTTGGCCACACCGCAAGGTTTGCAAGCTGTTCGCGCAGCCGTCTCCCTGGCGAAAGTGCGTTCTGACACGAAGGTTCAAGTTTGCGCTTTTTATGCCCTCACCAGTTCATCGGTGAAATGCAACTGGCCTTGAATTTTGTCCAGCAGTTCACGGTAATGTGGCTTCAAAGTGTTGAACAGCCGGTCGCGGTGAATAAAAAAGGGCGCGCGCACACCGCGGTGTTCAACCTGCGCGCCCACCTGCGTGAACACAATGCCAAAGCTGCGTAACTGGCGGGCTAGCCGCGACTCCATCATCGCGAAGACACCGTCAAGCCCCTGGTTTAGTCCCATGGCAATGATGGCAGCATACAAGCCCAGTGCCACCGATGGAAATTGGCGCCGTTCACTATCGCCCGTGTCATCTGGAAGCGCGGTGGCTTCGTCATCCAGGCCACCTTCAACGCGGCGGCGACGAAAGTTGGCGGTGATGGCGAGCCGGGAAATTTCACCATAATTCTCCCGAGGTGTTTGTCCTGCCGAGTCAAAGTCCCACTCAAGCGATTGCCCACAGGAGTTCTCAAATGGCAAGGGCTGCTCGCTGTCGTCGTGATCCGGCAGAACCAACCGTACACAGCCCGCGTAGGTCTGGCTGGGCTTGTGAAATAAAAGGCAGTGGATGGAACGCTCGTCAAACTCGTCGTGCTCAAGCAGGTTGGCACGCCGGGATTCGTAAGCCAGTTCGTCGCAATAGACCTGGTGGCGAAGTTGGTAGACCTTTTCACGCAATTCGACCGTATTGGCGGAGATGACGCTGAAACTGTTGTCGAAGCGGGTGGCGAAGGATGTTTCAGTCAAAACTCTGGGGTGTTCGTCAAGCGACAAAAGTGTCAACGCAGTATGCACCGGCCTTCAGGTTTGAATGCATCAAAAAAAGCTGCCGAAACGGCCTGAAAACTCCGTTGAAATACCACTGCCAAAGCTGCGGCAAGGGCTGATAAAGCTTTGCTCGCGGTCAGTAACTACCAATGAAATATCCTCCTCCAAACCCCGCCCAACTTACAGCACCTCAGCCTGTCGATACTTTGAAAAATGAGTTACCTGCGAGCCTTCGAGGCTTTCATTACGTTACACCGGTTACGCAATACCGGCAATGAATCCTGCGGCTGGCGGCGAAAACCTGGGCATTCAACAAAGATGTTGAGCACGAGCTTGGCCGTGGGCTGCGTGGCGGCCAGGAGCCTGGACGGCAGAACGACTTCGGGCTAAACCGGCGAGCAATCGGTACCGTTTGGCGATAGCGCCGTCGCCAACAACGCCGCCTATTGGCTAGTCAGTGTTACCCAATATCACTCGATATTCGCCAACTTTTCTTCGATGCTGTCTGCTGCGCGGAGTTCCAGAGCTTGCCGCTCCAATTGTTAACACCCATATTAATTATGAGTGGTTTTTACCATTGGCCCCAGAGGATTTACGAAAACTGAGGCTTCAGGTCTCGTGGAATATCCACAATTAGCTATCTATTTAATAGCGAACCATCCTGCACTGTCAGAGTGTACGAATGGAGAACTGGACTCGAAATCGAACACGCCCCTCAGTTCAACATCTCGTCGCAGCACCTGGCTGCCGCTGCAAAATCCAGCGCGGCCATGGCGGCGTCGAGTCGTTTGAAGCGTTGCGGTGCGAGTTTGAAGCCAGCCGGTTTGATCTGGTCGTAAAGGGTCATGGCGGCCATGTCCGAATCGGCCAGCAAGGCGTGCAATTGGCGCAGGTCGGCTTCGAATGCGGCGTGGTCAATGGCAGTACTTGCGCCGCTGCGGGCGGGTTTCTGCGCTTTTTGAGCGCTGTCCACCAAGTGTTTTCGCACCTGCGTCAAAGCATCAATCGACCGCTGCGTCGCCGCCTCAAACGCTTCATACAGACCGGTTGGCAATTGCAGCGGGGATGGGTCTTTGTCTTGGTCTTGATTTAGGCCCTGACCCTGGCTCTGGTTTTGTGGGGCGCCGCTGGACGTTAGCTCAGCGTGCTTCAAGGCCTTCTCGACACGCGCCGCTGCCGCAGACAGCGCGTTGTCGCCCAGTGTGGCTGCCAGCCCTTTGACGCTGTGAACCATGTTGCGCGCTTCATCCGGGCGGTTTGTACGCAGAAGGCTGTTCAATTGGACAGGCAGGCGCGCCAAGTCGCTGGTGAATTGGCCAAGTGTTCGCATGTACAAGTCGGTATTGCCACCCATGCGGTGCAGCGCGCCCGTCACGTCAATTTCAGCGCCGACGTCAACGGCTAAGCCTTTCGCCATGTCTTCGGCGTTTCTGCTCAGGGTTTTTGTGGCAGTTTCTTCGGGAGTTGCCGCTTCGATGGCATCGTTCGAAGCAGGCGCGCGGCCCGAAGGGCCTGCCTCGTCCAGGCTCAGGTCAATGGCCTGACGCGACGGCCCCAAGGTCTGAAAAAACAGGCCCGATCTGGCTTGAGCGGCACCCACGGCGAGGTCTGCAGGTTCGGCCAGGTCAGCAGCTTGCGAAGCCTCGACGGCGTCCACGGGTTCAGCCGCTTCAGGCGCTTCAACGGTTTCAACGTCAGCAATCGCCTTCACTAATCCTGAATCCACGGCCTCGCTCGTCCCTTGCAAGGCCGCTTCATTGGATTCCTGCCACCAGTTGGAGGCGACCAAGGCTGAAAATCCGCTGTCCAGCACGGCGCCAGGGTCTCTGGTCCGCATCAAGCGCTGCACCAGGGCGACCAATTGGTCGATGGCGAAAGGTTTGCCGATGTGTTCGTTCATGCCAGCTGCAAGGCAGGCCTGGCGGTCGGCGGGCATGGCGTTGGCGGTCATTGCAACAATGGGCAGATACACATGGGTCGCCTGCGCCGGGGCATCAGGATTGACCAGGTCACTCCGATTTAGCGGCGTTGCGCCACCGAACTCACGGCGGATGGCGCGAGCCGCTTCAAGGCCATCCATCACCGGCATTTGCATATCCATCAGCACCAGGTCGATCTTGGGGCCTTCGCCCTTGAAACTTGCGCCTACCGCCTTCAAACCCGCGGCGCCGTTGTCGGCCAGCAGCACCTCAGCACCCTCGGCCAACAGCAGTTCCCGGGCGATTTGCTGATTGATGGCGTTGTCTTCGACCACCAGTAAACGCAGCCCGGACAGGCGCTGACCTGCGACAAGCCTGCCCTTCGAACGCGGCGCCTGTTGCGTTGGCGCGTTCAGGTCGCCCCGTCCCGGTTGACCTGATGTCTCGGTGGTGGCCAGGGCCCCCGTCTTCCTGGCCTCAGGCGCGTCCTGCGCCACACGTGCCATTCGCGCCAAGCGTGAGTTCACCACAGCGTCAAACAGCATCGATGCCGTCAAGGGCTTGAGCAACACATCGTCTACTTGGGTTTGCTCCTCGACCGGGCGCTCCGAGAGTGCCTCGCGCCCGTGGGCGGTCACGATGACCAGAAGCGGCGCTTTGGCCTTTGGCACACCCTGCGTTATATCGCGGATTTTCAGGCAGGTGGCCCAGCCATCCAGGCCCGGCATTTGCCAGTCGACAAACATCACGTCATGCGCGGCCAGGCCTTGGTCACGCCGGGCTTTGACGGCGGCCAGCGCCTGGGTGCCGCTGTTGGCGGCATCGACTTCCCAGCCCAGACTGCGCACCATCTGCGTCATGATGTCGCGCGCCAGCGGGTTGTCGTCGACCACCAGAACTTTGAGTTTGCGCAGGTTTTCGGGTTTGAGTTTGGCGTCTTGCGCGAGTGCGGCAGGGCTTTCGTCAACACCGATATCGACCACAAAATAGAAGCGGCTGCCTTTGCCCGGTTCACTCTCCACTTGCAAGCGCCCCCCCATCAGCTCGACCAGCATTTTGGTGATCGACAAACCCAGCCCGGTGCCGCCAAACCGCCGCGTCGTCGAGGTCTCAGCCTGCGCGAAGCCTTCAAAAATACGCGCTTGATGCTCCCGTGCGATGCCGATGCCGGTGTCTTTTACCTCCACTTGCAAACCCAACACATCACCAGTCAAACTCGCGCTGCGGGACGCCACCGAGAGGCGAATTACCACCTCACCCTGGGCCGTGAACTTGACCGCATTACCCGCGAGATTGACCAGAATTTGCTGCAGGCGCAGCGCATCACCCAGCAAAGTTTTAGGAATGTCCGGGGCGATGTCGTAGAGGATTTCAATCGGCTTGTTGCGCAAATTCGCCGCCAGGATCACGCCGACATCGCGCAGCAGGCGGTCCACCCGAAACGGCTGGATGTCCAGCGCCATCTTGCCGGACTCGGCCTTGGAGAAATCCAGAATGTCGTTGAGCAGGGCCATCAGGGATTTGGCGGCACCCTCGGATTTGTCCACATAGTCGCGCTGGCGTGGCTCCAGCGCCGTGCGACCCAGGAGCGTGAGCATGCCCAGCACCGCGTTCATCGGGGTGCGCAGCTCATGGCTCATATTGGCCAGAAAACGGCCTTTGGCATCGGTGGCCAACTCGGCGTTGCGGCGCGCGCGGCGCAGCGCCCGCATGACGCGGTAGGCAAAAATGACGGCCACCGCCGCCAGCGTGGCAAACATCAACACCGCCAGCACAGCAATGTTGCGCGCCCAACTCAACTGATCGATGCGTTTGACCAGGGCCGCGTCCAGCGCGCCCAGTAGCCGCCCATTGGCGGTGAAATGTTGGTCAGCCAGTTTCAGCATGGCCGCGCCTTCGCCAATCATGTCATTGGGCATGGCGGCGGCGACCACCATCAGTTGCATGTCCTGCGCCATGGCGCTGGTCTGTTTGACCAGCGCGGCCAAGGCGGTTTCAACAGCCAGGTCGGCATTGGCTAGCTGGATTTTGTCAAAGGACATGCGCATTTGCTCAACCTGGTGGTCCAGCACACCGATGGCGCTGGCCAAGAGGCGCTCGTAGCCCCCGCGCGCGCCGGTCGCATGGCGCCGCTGACTGTTGATCACCATCAAACGGTAAATGATGTCAATCACCTCCGGCTGGCGGATGGCAGCCATATCGACCAGGGAGTTGGAGTCAAACGATGGATCCAGCGTGAGGTTTGAGCCGTCAACCGCCTGCACCATCAGGTTGCGCAGCAGGTTGATGTAACGCGTGTGCATCTCCAGTTGCTCGGCTGGGCTGGCCGTTGTTATGGCGGTCAATCTATCGCGCTGGATTCGCAGTTCGTCAAAAAGCGGCGTGGTCAGCAGGACCTCACCATGTGTCATGTCCAACTCAGCCAATCGCGCAAAAGCGCTGGTAATGGCATCGACTTGCGCACGGCTCAAGGGTTGCGTCACACCTGCGTTTGCCGCCACGCCTGTAGTCGCACTGGCAGCGGCTGACTGAGTTTCCACCAGCGCATACCGACGGTCTTGCGTGAGGCGAAACAACTCCAGGCTGGTGCGCAAGTAGGCAATGCCAGCGCGTTCCTTCTGGGCGAAATCAATGTTGTGC
>JANOXL010000089.1:0-2616 GCA_031418395.1 Rhodoferax sp.
GAAAATCAACGAAGGTTTTGATCTGATGAAACGCGGCGAGTCGATTCGCGGCGTGGTGGTGTATTGAGCTGGATGGCGTGCGTTCAGGCGCGGACATTTTGAATCGCCTGCTTGCCATTTTTGCCTTGTCTGGATTGGCTGGTTTGGCGGGCTCGGCCCAGGGTGATATCTGCGATTTATCATCTATTAACACCCATGTTAATTATTCAGGTTTTTCATGCCATTTTTGATATTTTTTAGTCAAATAGGCACCTAGGTCTTGTAAAACATGCGTAATACGCTATTATTTTTATAGTATTCATGCTCCAGACAAATCGCACCATCCAGGCCGGCGTACTCGACATTGCCTTGTATGAGGCCGGGCCAGCGTCTGGGCCACCCGTGTTTTTGATGCATGGCTTTCCCTACGATATTCAAACCTATGCCGAGGTAGCCCCCTTGCTGGTAGCGCAAGGCTGCCGCGTCTTTGTGCCCTATTTGCGTGGCTTTGGCCCCACCCGGTTTTTGAATGCCAACACGCCGCGCTCTGGCGAACAGGCCGCTTTGGGCGCTGATTTATTGGCGCTGATGGATGCGCTGAAGGTGCCGCAAGCGGTGCTCGCAGGTTACGACTGGGGTGGCCGCGCCGCCTGTGTCCTGGCCGCCTTGTGGCCCGAACGCTGCAAGGGCCTGGTCTCGTTCAACAGCTACAACATCCAGAACATCGCCCGCGCGATGGAGCCCGACTTACCCGCCAACGAACACAGTCTGTGGTACCAGTATTACTTCCACAACGCGCGCGGTCATGCGGGCCTCGCCAAAGACCGGCGCGGCATCTGCAAGCTCTTGTGGAAGTTGTGGTCGCCCACCTGGAAGTTTGACGACGCCACTTTCGAGCAGAGCGCCGCCGCGTTTGACAATCCTGATTTTGTGGACGTGGTGATCCAGTCCTATCGCCATCGCTACGCCTTGGCGGCGGGTGACCCAGCCTATTTGGACATTGAACGGCGTTTGGCCGCGCAGCCCGCCATCTGCGTACCGGCGATCACCTTCGATGGCGCAGACGACGGCGTGCGCCCACCCGCCCCCGCGTCACAACACGGGCGCATGTTCACCGGTGCGCGTGCCCACCGCCTGGTAGCGGGCGTGGGCCACAACATGCCGCAGGAAGTGCCACAGGTGTTTGCAGATGCGGTGATGGAACTGGTCGGGCCGCGTCTTCAAGAGTTGACTCCGCAAAGGTGACAAGTCCTTAGCGGCAAATTCGTCACAATGACCCAGTGCCTGGCCTAAAGCTGCGCATGAAGCGAGGTGGCACTGAAACTGGAGCATTGTTATGAACACCGCCATGGCCCACAACTTGACCGCTGACGAAGCCCGGGCCGAAGCCTTTGCGCTGCCGATTGAACGTATCGACGTGAGCAAGCCGCGCCTGTTTCAGGCCGACACCGTAGGTCATTATTTTGAGCGCCTGCGCCGTGATGCGCCGGTGCATTGGCAAAGCAACCCGGTCAGCGGCAGCTTCTGGTCCGTTACCCGGTACCAGGACATCATGACGGTGGACACCAGCCACGGCATTTACTCATCCGACTGGTCCAAGGGTGGCATCGCCATTTTTGACCAACCCATGGAGCAGCGCCTGCCGAGTTTCATTGCGATGGACCCGCCGGTGCATGATGCGCAGCGCAAAACCGTTAGCCCCATCGTGGCGCCAGGCAACCTTGCATTGATGCAAAACACCATCCGCGAACGCACCGCCAAGGTGCTCGATGGCCTGCCACGCAACCAGCCTTTCAATTGGGTAGACCGTGTCTCGATTGAGTTGACCACCTTGATGCTGGCCACGCTGTTTGATTTCCCGCTGGAAGACCGCAAGCTCTTGACCTGGTGGTCTGACGTGGCGACCAGCGCGGTGGGCCAAGGCCGCCTTATGCCCACGCTGGACGCCCGCAGCGCCGAGCTGGACAAATGCCTGGCCTATTTCACCCAGTTGTGGAACCAGCGTGTCAATGCGCCACCTGCGACTGACCTGATCTCCATGCTGGCGCACTCCCCCGTCACCCGAAACATGTCGCCCGAGGAATATCTGGGCAACCTGATTCTGCTCATCGTCGGCGGCAACGACACCACGCGCAACTCGATGACCGGCAGCGTGCTGGCGATGCACCGCCACCCCGAAGAACTGGCCAAATTGCGCGCCGAACCCCAACTCCTGGACAGCGCCGTGCCTGAAATCATCCGCTGGCAAACGCCGCTGGCGCACATGCGCCGCACCGCGCTGCAAGACACTGAGCTGAACGGCCAGCACATCAAAAAAGGCGACAAGGTGGTCATGTGGTACCTCTCGGGCAACCGCGATGAAGCGGTCATCGAGCGGCCTAACGATTTCATCGCTGACCGCGCACGGCCCCGGCAGCACTTGTCGTTCGGTTTTGGCATTCACCGCTGCGTGGGCAACCGGCTGGCCGAGATGCAGCTGAAGATTTTGTGGGAAGAAATGCTGAAACGCTTCCCGGTGATCGAGGTTTTGGCGGAGCCTACACGCGTCTTGTCAAACTTCGTGCGGGGTTACACCGACTTGCAGGTGCGGCTACCGGGCTAAGACCCCCACTTATTGGCTTGTCGCACCCGACTGCT
>JANOXL010000090.1:0-3798 GCA_031418395.1 Rhodoferax sp.
AGGCGAAATGTCTGTGGGTGGCCGTCTTTGAGTGCCCACATGACGCGGATGGCGTAGCGGGACTCAAGAAGTCCCAAAAGTTGGTGAATCGACACATTGTCTTTGGAAGCCATGGGTTAGAACTCCTTGTTGCTTTGCCTGGAACGACCAGGTGGCTGAAATCAGGTTGTGCAGAAACTATAGCGCAATTTTTCATACGCTACAACATTCATAGCTGTAAATGGAGCAATTGCGGGAAAAAATGAGGGAAAAAGCCACACTTGCAGGATAAAAGCCGGGCAAATACCCGTTAAATCGGGCTTTGCGGCATCCTAAAGGTAGATTTTTCGCAACAGTCGCAGCAGGGTTCTGGTTTCTGTTGCGGTCAATTTGGCGGTGGCGTCGCGCTCCAGTTGCGAGGCGGTCACTTCGGCTTTGGCCATCAGATCGCGCCCGGCATCGCTCAGGTGCAAGCCCACCGCCCGGCGATCCACGGGGTGGGGCTGGCGCTCGATCAGGCCGCGTTTTTCCATCGCATTGATCATGCCGACCAGGTTGGGCGGCAGCAGCCCGAGGGTGGAACACAACTGGCGGGAGGTGATGCCAGGGTTGTGGGTGATGAGGGACAACACCGAAAAATCAACCACCCGCAAGTCGTACACCGCCATTTGCGCCATGAAGCGCCCGATGATGGCGAGCGAGGCCCGCCGGGCGTTGTAACCCATCAGGCTTTCAAGGAAGCGGGTGTCTACCTGAGTGACAACGTGGTCGGCACTGGCCTGCTTTTCAGTGTCAACGGCACTCAAAATTGGCGGCTTCTTCAATGGAGCCCGAACCTTTGTAGCGCGCATATTGTGGATACGGGCACAGCGGGCCGGTGCGCCCTGGATACATGGCGGTGCCACGCGCCACGATGTAGCGAGGCGCGTCGCGTTTTGGCAAGTGCGGCGCAGTCAAGCGTTTGCGCCTGGGTCGACAAACCGGCGGCAGACAAGACCAGCGGTATCCAGGACTTCATGTTTGACACGCTCTATTTGCAACTGAAATTGCCAGCGTCTTCCACATCCCCGCTGCCCTTGTAACGCGCCACTTTCGGGTAGGGGCACAAAGGCCGGGTGCGGGTGGGCGACCATTCCTTGGGCACATCAGCATTCACGCCGGCCGTATTGCCTGCTCCGCGCGCACCGGCGAAGAGTTGATCGGGTGCGTCGCCTTGCTCCACCCATTTCACGAGCGCCGACAACGCGTCAAAACGATCCGTCGACGGCCCGCCGCTGCAATGGGCCATGCCCGGCACCGGAAAATAACGCGCGAAGTCACCCGCGCGGCCACCCTGGGCTTGGTTGAGGCGATCCCACCAGGCAGCGGTGTCGTTGGCCGAGAAGATGGCATCGCTGACGCCGTGGTACATCAGCAT
The DNA here is from genome assembly GCA_031418395.1 of Rhodoferax sp. Lineage (GTDB taxonomy): Bacteria > Pseudomonadota > Gammaproteobacteria > Burkholderiales > Burkholderiaceae_C > JANYCG01. Next base: position 1,397 of record JANOXL010000090.1, read on the forward strand.
CTTGGCGCCACGTGCGCGCAGGGCGGCCAGATTGACCGGATTTTCCTTGCCAGGGGGTGTGATTACCGTGTCGGCCGATTCCGTAAAGGGCGCGGCTACCGCAAAAATGGCTTTGTAGGCTTCGTCCAGGTCGATGGTGGACAGCCCTGCGATGTTGCGCGCCGGGCTCATGAAAATATTGCCCGCCGCTGGGTCAAGCGCCTGGGAGTTGACGAACTTCCAGTTCGCCCAGTTCGGCGTCGCGATGCCGGTGTCCCACGGGAAACTGCTGTAAATCAGTTGACCCGAGGGGGTTTTGCCGCCTGCAAAAACCTGCCCCAGCAGGTCTTTTTGTGGCTGCGTCAGGCACTGGCCGTTGCGCGAACCCAAGCCGTAACCCGAGCAGGTGGCCACATCACGTTGTAGATCAAAGGCGCCCTGGCAGGCCTTGACATCCTGCACCAAGCCATCTTTGGCGCCATCAAGCGCATCACATTTGTCGAGCACGGCGTTGGCCACGGTCTGGCGTTCGGCTTCGTTCAATGCGGTACCCAAGTCGGGGAGTTTGACATTCGGCGCAAACGGATGGTTAACGGTGGTGTCCGGTGTTGCCAAGTCGTTCCACTTCGGCGCAGCCCACAATTGCGCTAGAGCTGCATTCGGCGGGCGGTAGCCTGGCGCTCCTACGAGATAACCGTCGTATTGGTCGCCATAACGCGAGGCTGCCACCATGGTGTGACGCCCGCCGTTGGAGCAGCCGCCGATATAGGAGCGGTCAGGGCCTTTGCCATAGGCATAGGCAATCAAAGCCTTGGCCATGGGCGTGAGTTTGCCAACCGCGCCGTAACCGTAGTCACTGCGGGCTGTGGGCTCTTCCCCAAACTTGGGGTTTTGGCGACCGGTGTGGCCCGCGTCAGAGCTGATCACGGCAAAGCCTTGCGCCAGCGCGCCAGCGCTGTTGGTATTGGGGCCGTAGGCAGGTTGCACCACGCCGTCAATACCGCCATTGACCTGGTGGAAGAAGCGGCCATTCCAGTCGGCGGGCAGGCGCACCTCGAAACCAATGGCGTAGTCTTGTCCGTCGACACCTTTGCGGGCAAACATGCGGCCCGAAACTTGGCAGTGCGCGGCTATTGGCCGACCGGACAATGTGACCGCACCTGCAGCGATAGGGGCGGCCTCGCGCAATACGGTGTTGGGGTACTCGAAACGCGCGCCGATAACGCCACACATTTTGAGGGTGGCGCCTTCGGCCGCTTTGAGCGGAGGCGGCACTTCACTGCCACCCGGCATAGAACTGCACGAAACGAGGGCAACAAGGCTGGTGGCAGCAGCCAGCCGGGTCAAGTTGGGTTTGCCGTAGAGGTGTGTCATGGGGAGGTGCAGGTTGGGTCAATCGATGAGTTGGGGCACTGGAGGGACAAAAAAAGGGCCACATGAAAGTGGCCCAGTTCTCGAAGCGATCAGGACTCTGCGGTGAAGCCGACGCGTTTGACGTAGCCGCCCCACAGGTCTGAGTCTGCCTTGACTGTTTTGGCGAAGTCATCAATGCTGCTCGATGCCGTGGGTACCAAACCCAATGGCGCGGCGAAATCGGCCACATCTTTGGCCGGCAGCAGGGTTTTGAGCGCATCACTCATGCGATTGGCGATGGCCACCGGTGTGCGCGCGGGCATGAAAAAGCCAAACCATTCTTCCATCGTCAGCTCGGGGAAGCCTTGCTCGGCATAGGTGGGAACATTGGGCGCAAATTTGGAGCGCTGTTTGCCGGTGACCGCGAGCAGGCGTAATCTGCCGCTGGGCAAATGCTGTAAGTAGTCGCCAATCGGGGAGGTGAACATTGGCAATTGCCCGCCGAGCAACTCAATGATGGCAGGGCCAGAGCCGCGGTAGGCGATTTGTTTCATGTCCAGACCAGCGGCCTTGTCAAGCAGTGCGCCCACCATATGCGGCATCGAACCGGCGCCAGGCGTGCCGTAGTTGGCCATGGCCGGGTTGGCCTTGAGCCAGGCGATCAGGCCTTTGAGATCGGTGACTGTGGCAGGCACAGCGGGGCCGACGCCCAAACCAAATGCGGTATACAAGCCTGTGCTTATTGGCAAGACGTCGGTTGTCTTGTACTGCAGCTTGGGATAGGTATGCGGATAGATGGTGATCATCGACCCTGGCGTGAACAACATCGCTGTGCCATCAGCCGGGGCGTCACGCAAAGTGATCACGCCCACTTGGCCGCCCGCGCCAGGTTTATTGTCGACCACCACGTTGCTAGCGTAGACACCCCGCAGCTTTTCAGCCATGCGCCGGGCAAAGGCATCCGTGGTACCGCCGGGTGGGAAGCCGACGTAGATCCGCAAGGTGTCGATCATGCCTTGGGCCCTGACGAAACTTGCGGGAATAGCCCCTAAAACAGCAGCTGCAGCGGC
>JANOXL010000091.1:0-1932 GCA_031418395.1 Rhodoferax sp.
TCCAGCGCGGCCAGTTCAAAGTCGGGGTTCAGGGCGCCAAACAACATGTCGCCAGCCGTGGTGATGCCGCCCTGCTGCGCCAGCTCTGCGGTGATGTTCAGACCTTTGTGGTACCACTCCGGTCGCAGAAAAAAGCGCATCAAGGGGCCCATCACCAGCTTGTTGCCGGTCTCGAAAAAGTGGCCTTCCTTCCAATTGACCTGCGGGTGCGCCTTGGCTGCTGCTTCGTCAATGGCGAGCTTGGCGATCGCCACGCTGTTCAGAAAGGTTTCGTGAAAGGAGCGCTGCCACAAAATCACCGGGCGGTCCGGGCACAGCGCGTCGAGTTCGGCGCGCGTCCAGCGGCCATGCTCTAACGGCTGGTAGCCGAAACTGATGAACCAGTCGGCCTTCTCCGTCTTTGCGGCCAGGCGCTCCTTGAGCAATTCGAGGTAGCGCGCGGGCGTGTTGGCCGCTGGCGCGATGCGCCCGCCCTCCATGCGCCAGGCCTCAGGGGCGATGATTTCCATCGGCGTGAGCAATGCGCCCAGAAACGGATGCAGGTGGTTGTCGATGAAGCCGGGCATCAACACCTTGTCTTTGAGGCGCTCGTCCACCACCACCTCGCGGCCTTCGCGCCAGGGCACCATCGACGCCAAATCGCCCACGGCCACGATGCGGTCGTCGATCACGCCTACGGCCGTGGCCAGCGGCAATGATTCGTCCATGGTGTGGATGCGTTTGGCGGTGAAGATGCGCAGTGTGCCGGGTCGGGTCATCGTTGGTTTGTCCATACCGTATCGCTTCTTGTAATTTCAACTAATTAACACCCATGTTAATTATTGGAGCTTTTGCCTCTGAAATCGTAAACTTTACGAAAAATATGACTCTAGATCTCGTGAAATGGCGATTTTGTGCTATACTATTTATAGCATACGATCTGAACCACTCAATCCGCCTTGATGCTCGCCCGCTTCACAATGTCACTCCAAATCTTCTGCTCGTTCGCAATAAACGCAGCGTAGTCGCTTGACGACCCGCCGCCGCCCACGGCGTTGTCAGTAGCGAAGCGCTCTGTCACTGAGGATGACTTCAGGGCTTTGAAGGATTCTTCTTGCAGGCGCTTGATGATGTCGGGCGGCGTGCCGGCGGGCACGTGCATGCCGTACCACTGAGCGGTTTCGAAATTTTTGTAGCCCATCTCGACGACCGTGGGCACGTCGGGCAAAGCTGGGATACGCTGCAGCGTGCCGACCGCGATGGCGCGCAGTTTGCCCGCGCGGATGTGCGCGCCAAGCGCCGGCATGCCCGCGCTGCTGGCTTGCAGGCGGCCCGCGAGCAAATCGGTGAGCTGCGGACCGGTGCCGCGGTAGGGAATGTGCGTCATGAACATGCCGGTGACGAGTTTCAGATACTCCATCGACAAATGCCCCGCGCTGGCGTTGCCGGCTGAGCCGTAGTTCACCTTGCCGGGGTTCTTCTTCACATACGCCACGAACTCCTGGAAGTTTTTGGCCGGCACGTCGGGGTGGATCACGAACACGTTGGGCACCTTGGCCAGCAAGGTCACAGGCGCGAAGTCTTTGTTCACGTCATAGGGCTGATTGGCCAGCATGTAGGGGTTTACCGCGAGGGTGCCCACGTGGGTGAGGATGAGGGTGTGGCCATCCGGCGCGCTTTTGGCCACTTCCTGCATGGCGATCACACCAGCGCCGCCGGGTTTGTTTTCGACAAACACGCTTTGGCCGAGTTGTTTGGTGAGCTCCACCGCCACCGTGCGGGCGACGATCTCCGAGGTGCCGCCAGGGGCGAAGGGCACGACGAAACGGATGGCTTTGCTGGGCCAGGCCGCCTGCGCCCATCGCGCCGGGGCCGCCATCGCCCCCACAGCAGCGGCTGCAGTGGCACCGGCTACCCGCAGCACTTGTCGCCTTGTCATGGAATTTGCGCGCA
>JANOXL010000092.1:0-13632 GCA_031418395.1 Rhodoferax sp.
GCTTCCGCCACGCCCAGGCCCAGCGACCACAGGTGCTGGCGGTAGGCTATGGTTGATTCCCAGTCCACTGCGCATTGCAGCCAGGGGTCTATGGCAGCGCGCGGGTTGGCGACGACGTGGGCCGCCGAGTAAACAATCCGGTTGAATACTGGTGGCTTGGCGGCGTGCTTAGCTGGCGCTTGGGTGCGCAGGGTGTAAGGCTGCAATGTGCCGCCGGCATCTGGCAGGATAAGCGTGCTGGACATCAGTTCACCCAAAGTAAAAGGAGATAGTGGGTTCAGGCCCCCGTAGAAATTCCATAGTTAGCTATCAAACCTGTAGCTTTGGTACATCCACCCAGCGACGCTCTTTCCAGCTCTGCAAGGCAGCTTCCACCAGTTGAACGCCTTTGGCCCCTTCGGGAAGGGTCCAGCGCCAGGGTTCGTTGTCCACCACGTGGCGAATGAAATGCTCCCACTGAATCTTGAAGCCGTTGTCATACACCTGGGTGTCGGGTACCTCTTGCCACTGGTCGAAGAAGTTCATGGTCTGCTTCTCGTCGGGGTTCCACACCGGGCGTGGCGTGGTGACGCGGCTCTGGGCGCGGCACGACGACAGGCCGGCCACCGCAGAACCGTGCGTGCCGTCCACATGAAAAGTCACCAGGTCGTCGCGGCGCACCCGCGTTGCCCAGGACATGTTCATTTGTGCAATGATGGGTTCGCCGTTGTGGCCAATCAGTTCTGCTGTGGCATAAGCCGCGTCATCCGCAGTGCAAGCGTAGGGCTTGCCTGCCTCGTCCCAGCGCTCGGGGATGTGCGTGGCACCAATACATGAGACCGACTTGACTTCGCCAAACAGGTTGTCCAGTACGTAACGCCAATGGCACATCATGTCCAGAATCATTCCGCCGCCGTCTTCTGTGCGGTAGTTCCAGCTGGGGCGCTGGATGGGTTGCAAGTCGCCTTCAAACACCCAATAGCCAAACTCCAGCCGAACGCTGAGGATCTTGCCAAAAAAGCCAGCGCGGCGCAGCATGTCAAGCTTGCGCAAGCCCGGCAAGAAGAGTTTGTCTTGCACAGCGCCATGCTTCAGGCCAGAGCTTTCGGCCAGGCGCGCAATTTCTACTGCTTCATTCAGGTTGGTGGCAATCGGTTTTTCGCAGTACACATGTTTGCCTGAGCGAATCGCTTTGGCCAGCAAGGCCGGACGCATCTGCGTGGTGCCCGAGTCGAAAAAAACCGTGTCGCTTTGATTGGCCAGCGCAGCGTCCAGGTCGGTGTCCCAGCGCGTGATGCCTTGGGCCTTGGCCAGCGTTTCAATCTTCTCGGCATTACGACCAATCAAAATCGGGTCAGGCATGACCTTGCTGCCGTTGGCAAGCCTCACGCCGCCTTGCTTGCGAATGGCGACGATGGAACGGATCAGGTGCTGATTCATGCCCATACGTCCGGTGACGCCGTGCATGATGATGCCTAGTGTTTTGGTTGCCATGCTGTTCCTTAATAGGGGTTAAATGATGAGTTGCAGGCTGTCCCACAGCGGCATGGCCGCGCTGGCAAAGCCGGGCGTGTGAAGAGAGGACAAGTCGAGCTGGCCTGCCTGCACAGCCAGCCGCGCACGGCCCTGGGTTGTGGTGTAAAAACCGGTGTGAGCTCTGGCAAAGCTTTGTGCTTCCTGCTCAGGCGCAACCCCAAAGCCATCGACGTAATGGTGGCCATTGCGCTCAATGTGCTTAATTCCCAGGCTGGCCGCCAGCAGTGTGTCTTGCTGTACTGCCAGGCCCGCTTGGCAGGTCAGGTCTTCGCCCGACAACAGCAGGTGCGATGGGTCTTGCGCTATGCGGGCTGCGCTGTGCATGGCGCGGTAAATGCCTTTGCAGGCTTTGCTCGATATCCCCTTGTAGCCAAGTGCCAGTCCGCGTTCCAATACATCGTCCTGGTCATCGGATTCGTCCAGAATCACAGGGACGCTGATACCCAGGCTGGCAATCGATGCATCGAGCGCCATGTGTCTGGGCAAGGGTTGCTCCAGCAGCAGCGTGCGCTTTAACAGGCTGGTGGTCTGCGGTGCCTTGGCCAGTACCTGCCAAAACTCGCCCAGTGCCTGCGCATTGGCAAAGCTTTCGTTGCCGTCCAACGTGACGCGGTAGTCGCTGGTTTGCGCGTCCAATACGGCATTGATGCGTGAAAGCCGTTCAATGTCAGCATCCAGTTGGCCCGACAGCTTGAGCTTGAAGTGATGCAAACCGTAAAACTGTATGGCGGCTTCCAGCGTGGCGGGCAAGCCGTCTGCCGGGTCAGCGCCTGCATCGCCGCCAGTTAATCTGTCGGCCAGGCCGACCGTGTGGCGCAGCGCAACAGTCATCGGTTTGACGAAGTTCAGACGCCTGCCAAATGGATCGCCCAGCACATTGGCCTTGAGTCCGTCCACCCAGCCCAGCCCAGCTGCGCGCAACGCGGCATCAGCAATCGCTTTGTCCATCAGTGCTGGGCCAAATTGAGCCGCCAGACGCGGCAGGCCATGTGCGACTGCTGTTTGAATGGCCGCTTCGCCTGCCGACTGTGACAAGGCATAAGGGCTCAGTACATCTTGCGTACTGGCATAAGACTGCGCGGCTATGCGGAGTGCCTCGCGCAATTGCTCAAAGTTTTGTTCATGCGTGAGGGCAGGCGTTTTGTCAAACCACTTGGGCACCATCATCTCGGCGGTTGCACCTTCAAAGCGATTGCCGCCAGCGTCGATCTGTACCCGCACAAAGGCCTGTGGGCACTGCGTGACCGTAGCCGCACCAAACCTGAAGGGCAGCCGCAAGGTGACGTGCCTTTCAAACAGATCGACCGACACCACACGGAGTTGCGTCATGGTTTTGCCCTGCTTAACTCGGCCCACAAGCCGCGCACGTAGCCTGCGCTAAACGCCGCACAGCCTGGACCATCAGGCAAATATTCAAACGGCTCAACCGCTACCCAGCCGCTGTACTGAGCGTCATGCAGCACCTGCAGCACCGGGCCTTGGGGCGTAGCACCCTGGCCTGGCCCTCGGCGGTTTTTGTCATTGACCTGCACGTGCGTAATGTGGCCGCTGGTCAAATACTGCGCCAGTACTTCATGAACAGGCTGGGTTTCGCTCTGCGACGCAGCGCTGACATCCAGCATGGTGCGCAGTGCTGGCGAGCCAATGCGGTCTACCAGCGCAGCGGCCTCAGCCACGGTGTTGATGACGGGGGTTTCAAACGGCGACAGTGGTTCAATGCAATAGGTCACACCAGCATCAAGTGCATGGGGTGCCAGCTCAGCCAGCACTTCTTCCAGCCTGAAAGTCGCATCCTGAACGCTCTGACCCGGCTCGGGCGAGCGTTGTTTGGGAGAGCCGTGCACGAGCACGGCAGCACCGCAGTAGCCTGCGAAGTCAATCAGCTGGCGAAGCAGTTTGATGGTGCGCTGGCGCAAGGCGGCATCACCCGTGACCAGCGACAGTCCGTCAGGTTTGACCAGCAGCCAGTGCAGGCTCGATATGCACAGCCCATGGGATTGCGCGGTACGCAGCAACTTGTTGGCATCGGGTTGGCGCAATGCATGTGGGTCTGGTGCCAGTGTGAAGGGCGCAACTTCAAGCGCGTCGTAGCCCAGTTGCGCAGCCACGATGCATTGCTGCTCAAAAGCCAGCGGCTGCAAGACCTCGTTGCACAGGGCGAGTTTCATCATGCGCCCACCGACAGGGGATTCGGCCTGCTTTGCCGCATGCTCCACAGCTTCCAGCCGATGGTGCCAAAAATCAAAGCAGCCACCACCGCCGATATGGGCCGGGTGAAGAAGGGCAACAGGTCACCATCCGACAGCAGCAGGGCACGGCGAAGGTTTTTCTCTAACAAATCACCCAGCACAATGCCGAGCACCAAAGGCGCCATGGGGTAGCCGTAGTGGCGCAACCAAAAGCCAATCAAACCGAAAGCCAGCATGACGTAAACGTCGAACAAACGCCCGGCAATGGCAAAGCTTCCCACAGCACACAACACAAAAATAATCGGCACGATGTAGTGCTGCGGCACACGCAGCACCTGAACAAGCGCCTTGGTAAGTACCAACCCATAAATCAAAATGCCAATGGTGGCGAATAGCATCATGGCAACCACGTCATACACAAACTGAGGGCTTTCAATCATGATCAGCGGCCCTGGCTTCACGCCATGAATAATCATGGCGGCCATCAGTACAGCTGCTGGCGCAGAGCCCGGAATGGCTAGCGTGAGTACCGGAATAATCGCGCCCGGCACGCAGGCGTTGTCACCCGTTTCTGCGGCCATCAGACCTTCGATGGAGCCCTTGCCAAACAGTTCCTTTTCTTTGCTGGCGCGCTTGGCCGCTGCATAAGACGACCAGGCCGCCACGTCTTCACCCACGCCTGGCACAATGCCTACGCCTGTGCCAATCAGGCCGGAGCGCAGAATAGTGCGCCAGTATTTCGTCACATCTCCAATCTTGGGAATCACCGTGTCAAAGGCGCTGATTTTGACGGGCAACTGGCGCGCTTTCATGGCCGTTAAAAGCTCGGCAAAGCCAAACGCACCGACCAGTGCGGGGACCAGTTGAATGCCGCCTGCCAGGTCGCGCACGCCATAGGCAAAGCGTTCATAACCGTACTGTGGTTCCTGCCCGATGCCTGCGATGAACAGGCCTGCTATCCCGGCTATCCAGCCTTTTAATGGGTCATCACCCGTCAAGGTACCCGCAATGATGACGCCAAAAAGCGCCAGCCAGAAAAATTCATAGGCACCAAATTTAAGCGCCAGCCCGCCCAGATAAGGCGTGAAAAACATCAGAAAAAACATGCCAATCAAGGTGCCCAGCACCGAGCCACTGGTGGCAATGCCCATGGCGCGTCCAGCCAGGCCTTGTTTGGCCAGGGCATACCCATCAAGGCACGACGCAGCCGAGGCAGGCGTGCCTGGAATGTTTAGCAAAATGGCCGAACGTGAGCCACCGTAGATGGCGCCGACATAGGTACAGATCAAGATCAGCAAGGCCTCTCCTGCTGGTAATTTGAGCGTGAGGGTGGTCATCAAGGCCAGCGCCATGGTGGCTGTCAGGCCGGGCAAGGCACCCATCACGACACCGACCAGCGAGGCCAGCAGTGCGTAGCCAATGGCCGTGGGTGTGCTGAAGGTGGCAATGGAATGGCCAAAGGCCACGAGTCCGTCAAACATGTTTTAAAACTCTGTGCCAGTTACGGCAGGCGAACCAGAAAAATTTCCTGAAAAACGAAAATCACTGCAGCAGTTGTGATGGTCCCCGACAACAACGCCGTGATGAGGCGGCGAAGTTTAGGTTGCTCAGGCGGCGTGAAGGCCCAGGTAAAGCCTGCGACAAACAGCGCAGTTGCCATCCAGAAAGGCAGGCGACCCAGCAGGGCTGCGGCATAGACAAACGTGAGTGGCAGCATCAGTGCGATGCGCTTGTTGATCAAGGGCTCAGGGGGGTCAGCGTCGTCCGCCAAATTAGCCATAACGCGTTTGCGCCAGCCACGAACGGCCAGGACCAGCCCAAGGGCGATGATGACGCCGCCGATCATGCCCGGCACAAAGCCGGGCATGGTGTACACGCTGGCCCCCATGGACTTGAAGCGGTCCATGCGCAGGGCTTCTATCAATATCCACAGGCCAAAGGCCACCCACCCCGCACCTCCCCAAAGGTCAGCGCGGGCGGTATTACCGCTCTCGTTCACGGTGTGTCCTGGGGTGCTCAGGGCTTGGGAATGCCGATGGTGTCAGGCGACACCTTGGCTTTGCCTGCGGCCTGCTGCGTCCATGCGTAAGACTGGATTGCCGGAAACACAGCTTTTTGTGCGTCCTCCCCTGACATCGGTGCAAACATCGCGCCACGGGCCTGGGCATATTTACGCAGCGCTTCGCTTTTCATGATTTCGGCAGCCCAAATTCTGTCGAGCGTTTGCGCCACTTCAGGCGGTGCACCTTTGGGTACAAAAATGCCAAAGTAGTTGATCGGGTCTTTAAAACCAGCAACGAACTGCGACATCGGCGGTATCGTGCCGTAGCCTTCAATCTCGATGGATTTGTCACCCACCACCGCCAGTGGCCGGATTTTTTTCGCGCGAATCATGTCGGTTTGCTCGGCTGCCAGTTGCGTGGTGACTTGCGTCTCGCCTGATGCTGCCGCCACAGCCGCAGGTGCGCCACCGTCATACGTCACGTGCTTGTAAGTCACGCCAGCGGCGCGTGCAATTGCCTCAATGGCTGAATGCCCGCTAGAGTTGACGCCTGCAGTGGCCACAGAAATAGCGCCAGGCTTTTCCTTCATGGCGGCCAGCAGTTCGGTCATGGTTTTGTAAGGGGTGTCTGCGTTGACGCCGACCACGGCAATATGAGCCACGTTAAGGTACAGGTTCCAGTCACGTGCCGAAGTGTCCAGCATGCCCAGCACCTTGTAAGTGCCCAGGTCTTTAGCGCCGCCTGCCGTCCAGGTGTAGCCGTCTTTAGGGGCTTCCATGGCGTTTTTGGTACCTACTGAGCCTGATGCCCCTGGCTGGTTGAGCACCACAATTTTTTGACCCAAGTGTTTTTCAAGTTCAGCAGCGGTCACGCGGGTGACCTGATCTGTCGAGCCACCGGGTGCCCACGGCACGATCAGCGTGATGGGGCGGGTGGGCTTCCACTGGGCCTGGGCGGCGCCAGTGGCCAGCAGGCACAGCGCGGCGGCCCACATCAGCCCACGCGGCAGGGGCAATGACAAACAAACAGGCAAAGCAAGGGGTATGGGTAGTCTCATGGGTCGTCTCCGTTGGTTATTCACTAGATAGAGAATTATGTGACCCGAACGAGGCGGTGTCAATTGCCCGGCTGCGGCCCGTCCCTTAGGACATACCCCAATATCACGTCGCACATGTGGGACAGGCGCTCTGACTGCGCGCGAGGCGCCATCAAGTCGCGCCCGAAGATGGCCGACAGCGTGTGGTTGTTGCCGAGATAAAAGTAAGACAGCCCGGCAATGGAGATGTACAGCTGCAGTGGGTCGACGCCGCCGCGGAATACGCCTTCGCGGCGGCCGCGTTCCAGCACTTCGCCCAACGTCTGCGTCAGCGGCGTGTTAAGCGCACGCGCCCGTTGCGAGCCTTCCAGGTGCCTGGCCCGGTGCAGGTTGGCGCTGTTCAGCAGCGTCAGGAACTCGGGGTGTTCCAGGTAATAGGTCCAGGTGAAGGTGGTCAGCACGCGCAACGCTTCGGCGGGCGGCAGGTCCAGCAGGTGAAGTTGCTGTTCGGCCTCGCGAATGCCGCGGTAGGTGTCTTCAAGCACGGCCTGGAACAGCTTGTCCTTGCTTTCGAAGTAGTAGTACAGCAGCTTCTTGTCCACCCCGGCGCGCTCGGCGATGCTGTCCACGCGTGCGCCGCCCAAGCCGTGCTGATGGAACTCTTCGCGGGCCGCGGCCAGGATGGTCTGCTGCGAACGGTCGGCATCACGCTGGCGCGGCTCGGTACGGGCCGCCGGTGCCGTTTGGGATACGAGGGCCGGTGTTTTTTTCATGGGCGTTGCAGGTGACAGGCGGCCCTATTATTCACCAAACATTGAATTAAGTCATGCGGGCAAACCCGATACGTAACCGCCCTCTCCCAGGAAACGAAACCACCGCGCCCCGGCGGCGTTGGTCTGCAGACATTCCTTGGCAAGCGCGGGCCGGGCAATGTAGCGGACAGTTGTTCTAGCGCCTGCCGTTCGTCGGCGCCACGGCGCACAGCCGCGTCGAGACTGAAACCGTCGATGTCGGCGCGTAGCGTCTGTTTGAAATCTCTCTCCCTTGTCATGGCGCCTTGTATCGTTAGGACCTTCTGGCCGGCGCGGGATCACCCGGCGTACCACCTGCAGCACAAACGTCACCAGCTTGGGTTGTGCAGCCAGCAGCAGGCGCAGCATGCTGCTGAACCAGGCGGTACAGCGCGGCCTGTTCCGGGCGATGGCGCACATAGTGGACCGGGGCGCCATCCGGCGCCCGCTGGAGTTGCCGCCTAGTGGCTGGCACGCAAGGCTCCCGAAGTGGTGAGCCCGCAGGATCTCATGCCTTGCGCTGCGATAGCCATTCGCGCGGCGAAACACCAAGCTTTGCGGTGAAGACGCGTGTCAACGCGGACTGAGAGCTATAGCCCAACTCTCCAGCCAGTATTTTCAAGGGAGCCCCTTCGCGCAACCGTGCTTGTGCAATCGTCAATCGCCAATTGGCTAAGTATTCCGCAGGCGATTGGCCGACCAGCTCTTTGAATTTAACCGCGAACGCCGTGCGTGACATGCCGCTCGCTTGCGCCAATTGTTCAATTGTCCACGGCTCGCCCGGAGACTCATGCATCGCAGTCAGCGCCTTTGCCAACTGTGGCGATGAAAGCCCCATCAACAAACCGCTGTTGATCTTGGCCTCTGACGGGTGATCCAAAAGCCAGCGCAGCAACTGAATCAGCACAACTTCGAACAGCCGATCCGCCAAGACCCGATGCCCGCATCGCACCTGTTCCGTTTCAGCAAACAGCAAGTTCAACGACGCTTGCAATCCATCGACTTCGCTCAGGCGCAATACAACCAGCGACGGAAGCGCCTGCAAGATGGGGTGCGATTGAATGCCCTCAAACACGATCTCGGCGCAGGTGAACTGTGAGCCATCGCGTGGCGCATTGTAGAAATGATGGGTAAAGGGGCGCGGGTAAAAGATCAGAGACGGCTCTTCGAGTTTCATTTTTGCGGGCACGCCTTTCGCACCCGGATGACGAATCTCCATGGCACCGCTTCTCAACACATGCAGATAGGCCTTGTTGACTTCGTGACCAAACATATGCTTGCCGCACATCGACCCAGAAAACGACAAACGTGCGTTCACACGAAAGCGCTCCAACAGCGCGGATAGACGGTCGACTGATTCCGACATGAATTGAACAAATAGGTATGTTTTTCGAATGATATGGCACTTATCACACAGGCTCAAGCCGCAAACTGCAGCCTGAGTTTGTTGCTCATCTTCAACCCGCCCGAAAAGGAATCACCATGTCTTACGTCAACATCAACACCGCCAATGCCGCTCCCGCCAGCCAGGAAATGCTCAAGCAAATCCACGCTGCATTTGGTGCCACGCCCAATATGTTCAAAGCCGTTTCCAACTCACCTGCGGCGCTCAAGAGCATGTGGGGCTCGTTTGGTGCGCTTGGCGCGGGTACATTGGGTGCCAAGCTAGGCGAACAAATCGCAGTGGCTGTTGCCAATCGAAATCGCTGCGAATACTGTCTGGCCGCACACACTGTGCTAGGACAAGGCGCAGGCGTTAGCGGCACAGACATGTCGGCGGCGCAAGTGGGCAAGTCAGCCAATCCCAAGACGCAGGCTGCGCTCACGTTCGCGCTCAATATTGTGGAGCACCGTGCTTCCATCTCGCAGGCCGATGTCGAGGCCGTACGTGCAGCAGGCTTTAACGATGGCGAAATCGTTGAAATCATGGCGCACGTCGCGCTTAACTTGTTCACCAATTATGTCAATGTGGCCTTCAATGTGCCGGTGGATTTTCCGAAAATTGCGCTACAAGCAGCCTAAAAAATTCGGGTGGCTGCGTGCCACCCAGTGCCAAAGCTTGGGGTCTGCATGCAATCAACGCCCCAACCAACAAATCCCTATAAAGACTCCGCCTTGAAAATTTCTGTTTACGACACCTACGTTCAGCGCCCCAACGGACTGCGCATGCACTTTGACATATTGGTGCCTTCAGACCTGAGCGATCAAGCGGTGGTGCTCGGCTATGGGCAGACCTATCTCGCCTCCAAGGGCCTGCCGCCCTCCATCCTGAAATCAGAGAAATGCAATTTTTGCCACGTCGAATCAGCCAGCGCTACTGTCGCCAGTGAAATTACTGCCAAGGGCTTCTCAATCATCGAGATGGAACACTGCCATTGATTGGCGCCGTCACGGGCGATTAAAGTTAGCTGAAGACTTTGCCGAGCCGCACGTTAAGCAAATCTTGCGGAACACAAATCACAGTACTTTGGCATGACAGCCCACATTGGGGTGGACGCCGAATCGGGTTTGGTACACACCGTCATCGGCACAGCAGCCAACGTCAATGACGTGACCCAAGGGCACGGATTGCTGCGTACAGAGGAGTTTGTATTGTTTGTCGATGCGGCGCTAAAAGGCGTCGTCTTCCGGCCTGTCTACCTGTTGGGAAGCTTCTGGGTCGTTGACATCTGATCTTGTCATGGCTCGCTTCGGTGATTCGTTTTATGGGTAACTGGCTCAACGTGCATGATGTGCGGAATTGTCTGGGTTGACCTGGATTTGACGACAGCGCGAGGTCTTGCCGCGTTTTGTTGCAGGTTGCGTAAACCCGTGCCTATGCCCAACAAGCCCAAAGAGCTCTACCGTAACGCTCACAATTCTCTATAGCGACGAAGCCGGGAATACCAGGCCAGCTTTACAGGATCCTGACCAGCCAAGTTTTACCTGTGCAATGGCCGATCTGAATGCGCGCCGCGACGACAGCGACAAATAGAATGGGTAGCGATGATGAACAATAGTGTGCGATGGTCCTCAAGGCGTTGGCGAGTTGCAAAACGCGCAGCTCTGCACCAATACCCCATGTCGACAACCTGGCTGCCGACTGGAAGGCTCCACCAGCCGCCGTCGGCGCCCATGCCGCTTGCCTCGCCCCTTGCCTTGCGTTTGGCCGCGACCTGGCTGCCAGCCACCTCGGCTTTCGCACCTTTCTGATCGCTGCTGGACCATGCACGCCGCCATCAAGCCACCCTCGTCCCGGCGACTGCCAAGAGCGTGGCGCTGGCTCCTTGTGTTGCTCGCCCTTGCTGGCCTCGGTGCAGCGCTGCTGTTCAGTCAGCGCCACAAAATCCTAGCCGGGGCCGAGGCCTATCTTTATGGCTATCCGCTTGTGGTAATGGACGTCACCCGCATCCAGAGTGCCACCAATGTCGGCCCCGAGAATCAGTTGCGCCGTCTGCGCCAGTTTCCTGACGCCAACTTCAAAGGCGTCGTGCGCCCCAATGTCGACACGCTTTACACCACGGCCTTTATCGATATGGCACAGGGCCCGTGGGTATTTTCGATGGCACCCAACGATCAGCGTTATGAAGTCATGCCCTTCATGGACGCTTGGACCAATGTCTTCGCTGCGCCGGGTACGCGAATCAGCGGCACTGGAGGTGGCACATTCCTGGTGGCGGGCCCCCGCTGGCAGGGCACGGTGCCGCCGGGCATGCGCCTCTTGCGCTCACCCACCCGCATGGTCTGGTTAATCGGGCGCACCCAAACCAACGGCGCGGCCGACTACCCTCTGGTGCACCGTTTGCAGGACGGTTTGAGTTTGCGCCCTTTGCAGCCTATCGTGGCGGTCGAACCTGAGCGGCAGAGCAGCGCTTCGCACGCCCCCACGCCGTCGCCCTTGCAGCAGATGGAAGAGATGAGCACCGAGGTTTTCTTCACGCGACTGGCCGCATTGATGGTGGACAACCCGCCTGCAGCCGCGGACGGAGCGATGCAAGCCAAGCTCACCGCTCTGGGCATTGCGCCCGGCCAGCCCTTGCGCTGGGGGGCCCTCGACCGCTGGTGCATCAGCCTGGGCCGCTGGGCTGCCGATTTCAAGGTCAACCGCGAACTCAAGAAGCCTCGCCAACTGGTGCGCGGTTGGTCTACGCCACCAGCCAACCTGGGTCAATATGGCACCGATTACGCCACCCGCGCGGTGGTCGCGATGGTGGGCTTGGGCGCCAACCTGCCAGCCGACGCCACCTACCCCAATGCCCAGGTCGACGCCCAAGGCGCGCCCCTGCATGGCAGGCACCGTTATCGCCTGCACTTCAAGGCGGGCGAACAACCGCCGGTGAAAGCGTTCTGGTCAGTCACGGCGTACGGTGCCGACGACTACCTGATCGAGAATCCGCTGCAACGCTTCGCGCTGGGTGACCGCGACCCACTGAAGGTCAACGCCGACGGCTCGCTCGACCTTTGGATCCAGGCCGATGTGCCCGCGGACGGCAGAAAGAGTAACTGGCTGCCAGTCAAGGCCGATGCGCCCTTCCTGCTCAATGCCCGCCTCTACTGGCCCAAAGAGGAGGCATTAACCGGCGTCTGGGGCATGCCGGCCGTAGAGCGGCTGGATTAGTCGCAGTGTCCAGGACAGTACGCCGTACCTAATCGGCCCGAGCTAGAAACCGACGCAAGCACAGACCCTGCAGTTATCGGCCTTGATTTCCTTAGCGGGTTTTAGTTGGATGTCCCGAGGCATGAACTGCTTTTCTACATCGAACAGCGGGTCAAAGGCCCCGCGCAACTAGCGCACCCACCGCGCCTTGGAGATTCACAGATTTACCGTTACGGCGACCGTCGAAAGTACCGGATTTGGTTGTATACCTCTGGGTTAAGCGGAACGCATAACTTATTGATTTTCAATGGGAAATTGAAACTTTCAGGACGCTTCTGAACGTTAAAATTATCCGAACGTTATTCCCACTCAATAATCAACCAGTTTTTGAAAATGAACGACATTGGATGGTGATGATCACTGCTGAGCCCTGTTTAAAAGTTGGGAAAAGTGGCTATACCGTCTCACTTACCGTCAAAGCAAAACGGCACTCTTTCAGACAAGAGCGACTCTTCCTTTGTTGTTTGGATTTTCGCACACATACATTGTCAATCTGCGCTGCGGACGGAGAGCAAGCGCCCTGCCCTAGCTCTCCAACTGGTATTCAAATAGAGCCGCGCATCTTGACCAATTACCGCACACCCATGAAGCTCAGTACGTCTCGAACAACGTCCTTTTGACCAGACGAATCGCCACCAGCACGCGCATTGACTTTAGAGCCGCAGTTTTGTTGTTGGGCCTGATTGAACTCCGCGTAGCTGGTCAGCGGCTTATTGGCCTTGAAATCGAAGCCATTGTTGCCAAGTCCACCGCCTTGAGCCGTGGTCATGTAGACCTCCATATCGCAATTCTTGCTGCTGACCACGCCGGAGTAGTAGGCAAACTTGTTGTTGGTATCAAAGCCGTGGTACGTGCCTTTGTATTCTTTGAACTTGATGGCATTGCCTTTCTTGGCAAGGTCTTCAACGTACTTGACGCAGTTGCTGCCGTTTTGCCAGTCTTCACCGTCGATTGATGCCAAAGCCATAAAGATGGGTGCGGTTGCTTTTTCACGATCATCGGTGCGAAACCTTACATCGCATCCCGATGGATATAGAGCGATATGGCCTGCGAACTTTGCGCCGTTAGTGTTAACTGGGCGCTGCCATGTAGGCCAAGCCGTGTCAAACGCCACACCGCCTCCACGACTCATACCAATGTTGTAGATGCGCGTTGCATCAATTTGCGAGTGCGAGGCCAACAGCTTCAATGCGTTTAGTGCATCAGCGATTTGCGCCGGAAAAGTCACCTTGCTTTGATCGGTCGCCGTTTGGTCAACGCCACGGGGCTTGAAGCTGTCGATGATGAAAATGGCAACACCAGCGGCGTTCATTTCTTTGGCCCAAACGTCATAGGCGGCTGGTGAAATTCCACTGCTCCCGTGGCTCAATACCAAGGCAGGCACTTTGCCGCTGATGTTCTTGGGCATCAGCAAGTCGCCCCACACCACTGCTGGCTTGGTATTTTGCATGTTCAAACGGGC
>JANOXL010000093.1:0-2091 GCA_031418395.1 Rhodoferax sp.
CCACTGGCGCGGTGAGCTGGGTTTGTTTCTCCTTTTGCTGCGCCTTCTGGTGTTCAGACTGCAACTGGCCCAGCTTGGTCGCGGCCAGGGCGTGGCGGTCATTCAGGGTGCGCACGGTTTCGGCGCGCCAGGCGGCCAGGCTGCTTTGGGTTTCCGTCAAGGCGGTTTGCGCCTCGAGCAGGCGCGCGCGCTGGGTGTGCAGGTCACGCTCGAGTTCCACACGTTCGCGGGTTTTATCTTGCGTGGCGTGGCTGGAAATGAAGCCTTCGCCGACCAGGTTTTTAAAGTCAGACTCGCGCGTTTGCGCCATCGGGATGGTGGTTTGCAGCTTGCCCATGCTGGCCTGCACGGTGGCCATCTCGGCCTGGCGGCGGGCGGCTTCGGATTCGAACTTGGTGGCCTTGGAGAGCATTATTGCGTCAAATATACCCATAATGGGTACGATTGAGGCCAAATTCGGCTGAAATGCCAATTTTTGAGCTTTTTGAGGCTCAAGGTCTCGTGCAATGGCGTTTGTTTGCTTCATTGTTTATAGCATATCAAACAGGGCTCGGGTACGCGTCGCTTTGGATTGGGCGGCGGGCAGGAAGGCGATCTCAGAAGCCAGGCGTTTGGGGCCTGCGAGGTCGCTGCGGTGTTGCCGGGCAACGCTGATGATGGCGCGGCAGTGGGCCAGGAGCGCCAGCGCAGGGTGTTCGATAGACTGGGTTGATGGCGGCATAAGCTATCAATATGTGATATCATTTAAACATGAACAACCAGCAACGCAAGACACTGGAACAGGTCTTTGCCAACCCAGTTAACGGCGCGCTGGAGTGGCGCAAGATTGAGGCGCTACTAGTGGCGGTGGGTTGTGAGCGCACGGAAGGCTCGGGTTCATCCTTAGCGTTCTCTCACAGCGGGGTGACGGTGCGTTTCCATCGGCCCCACCCACAACGCGAGGCATTGCGGTACCGGGTGGCTGACGCCCGCCGGTTTTTGCAAGAGATTGGCATAACAAATAGAGTTGAACCATGAACACTATGCTGTACAAGGGCTACAACGCCCGCATTGAGTTTGACGACGCTGACCGCATTTTTGTGGGGCATCTGGCCGGCATCCGCGACATCGTGGGTTTTCATGGCAGCAGCGTGGACGAGCTGGAAGCCGCGTTTCACGAGGCGGTAGACGACTATCTGGCCCATTGCGCCAAGCTGGGAATGCCTGCCAACAAACCCTTTTCCGGGCGTATGTTGCTGCGCGTGCCACCCGAGGTGCATGCGCAGGCCAGCATTGCGGCCAAGATGGCGGGGGTCAGCCTGAATCAATGGGCGGCCCAAGCGCTGGCCCATCAGGCAGGCGCAGCAGGCCACGTTTGAGAGCGTCGGCGCAATAGCGATCTCGCCGCTGCGCCCTCAGATGTTGCGGGTTGCGAGCCCCCGCCATCCTGCATGCGCTACAAATGCGCATACAACCCCTGTGGCTTGACCACCAGCGCCTCATGCGTGCCAGCCTCGACGATACGACCCTTGTCCATCACGATGATGCGGTGGGCGATGATGAGCACGGTGCGGCCCTGCGCGATGGACTGCCGTGAAAATTGAAAATGCCCCTAATATTATTGATCTGATAGACAAATTTGATTAAATTCAGTCACTTTTATTTACCTATTATTATAGCAAAATAACAAACAAATACGAGACCTGAAACCTTAACCATCTAATACAAAAAATTTCAATAAATTTATTTGAAATTTTCGAAAGAATCCATCAACCGCTCCTCATACTGCCGCTTCACGCTGGCATCTGCAAAACTGGCCGCAAAACTGTTGCTCGCCAACTGATACGCGTGTTGGGCGTCAAGGCCCAGCGCGGCAAAAGTCTGGGTGAAGTTTTCGTTAACGTAGCCGCCAAAATACGCCGGGTCGTCCGAGTTGATGGTGACGGCCAGGCCTGCGTTCAACATGTGGCCCAGCGTGTGATCTTGCAGTGAGTTGAACACACACAGCTTCAAATTGGAGAGCGGGCACACCGTGAGTGGTATGCGGTCTCGGGCCAGGCGCTGCATCAACAAGGCATCTTGAAAGGCCTGCACGCCGTGGTCGATACGCTC
>JANOXL010000094.1:0-15098 GCA_031418395.1 Rhodoferax sp.
GCAGCGTGACCGACTGATGGACGTTGCGTGATTCGCCCGGATGGGCCAGGCGCACCGTGCCGCGTTTCATCGAGTCTTCGACACTGCGCACGATCAATTTCGCGCCGAGTTCGGAAGCTCGTGAATCGCGAAAATCAGTGACTTCATGAAAGTTGTGGCCGGTGTCGATCATCAAGAGCGGGTAGGGGATGTTGCCGCCACCGGAGGGGCTGGTCAGTTCACCGGAGGGGCTGGTCAGTTCACCGCAGGGGCTGGACTTTTCTCCGAAGGCCTTCTCTGCGCATTTCAACATCACCAGCGAGTCTTTGCCACCTGAAAAAAGCAACGCGGGCCGTTCAAAAGCAGCAGCTACCTCGCGCAGGATGTAAATGGTTTCTTCTTCCAGCGCGTCCAGGTGCTGGTTGCTCAAATGGGTGAGCAGGTCAGGCTCTACACGGGCGTTCATACAACGGCCTCCTCTTTAGGGCTGGGTTCAACAGCTTCCTTGGCGTGCAGGCCGCACTCTTTCGCGCTCTGGTGCTCCCACCACCAGCGACCAGCGCGAAAGTCCTCGCCCAACGAAATAGCGCGGGTGCAGGGCGCGCAGCCGATGCTGGGGAAAAACTGGTCGTGCAGCGGGTTGTAGGCCACCTGGTGCAGGTGGATGTAATGCCACACGTCACCCCAGGTCCAGTCGGCCAGTGGGTTGAATTTGACGCGCTGTACGCCGTTGGTCACGTCTGATTCATCGCGCAGCGGCACATCGGCGCGGGCGCCTGAATGCTCGCGGCGCAGGCCGGTGACCCAGGCCTTTTTGCCCGCCAACGCGCGCTCCAGCGGTTCCATCTTGCGTATGCCGCAGCAGGCTTTGCGCAGCTCGATGCTTTTGTACATCGCTTCCTTGCCTTCGCGCTCGACGAACTGGACCACCGATGCACTGACCGGTTTGAAGACGGTAACAGGCGCGCGCGAGTTGGTTTTGAGTTGCTCCAGCAGGCGCAATGTCTCGGCGTGCAACAGGCCTGTTTCCAGCACGAATATGCCGATATCGAGCTGCAGGTGATTGATGAGGTGGCTGACCACCATGTCTTCAGCGCCCAGACTGTTGGCCTGCGTGATGGTGGAATAACCTAGCGCCGTGAAGTCGCCCGGGTTGGCGTATTGCGCCGCGGCCTGCAGCAACAGGGTTTTGGCTTGCGCCAGTTTGGCCTCGAAATCCCGGGAAGCCCGGGCGTTGAGTTCAATGGCAGTCATGCAGCCGCCCGCTGGAACAGCGGTCGTTCCGTGACAGCGTCACCCTGGTAAAAGGCTGGGAAGCGCTCAAATTGCGCTTTGGCAAACGTTGCGTCCTGATCGGCACGCAACTCGGCCGAATCAAAACCACTGCGTTGCATCTGCACCAGTTGGTCGATCAACACGTCGCCCGTCGCGCGGATTTCGCCTTTGAAGCCGAGGCGGCGGCGCAGCAAAAACGCCTGGCTGTAGGCGCGGCCATCGGTGAACTTGGGGAAGTGCAGATCGATGCGCTGAACGCCGCTCAAATCCACAGTGCGCGGATCGGCGTCATTGGCGATTTGAAGGTTGGGCTGCTTGGGTGGATTTCCAACTGATGCTTCAATGCCATTTAGCTCGTCAGGTCCTGTAGATTCTTCACAAGAGGCTATTAATTTGATAGTTTTTTTCATCTCGATTTTCCTTCAATCCTTCCTTCAAGCGGCGACGGTTTCAACCGTTGGTGCCTTGCTGGCTGAGACCCCGGTGGTCACCCTGGTTGCGTTGGCGGCCAGTTTGAACGGCTCCGGCCCAACGCGGCGCAGCGTGTCGATAAAGGTTTCAGCGCCTTTGCCGCCCTTGGCGTCTGGCAAGCGCGCCCTGCGGTAGGTGTCCAGAATCGCCTCAATCACGTCAGGCACTTCTTCAGCCGCAAACGACGGTCCAACGACTTTGCCCGCGACCGGCGCCCCACTCAAAGTAGAGCCATCCGAGCCGCCCAGCGACACCTGATACCACTCCTTGCCGTCTTTATCCACTCCCAAAATGCCGATGTGCCCGCTGTGATGGTGGCCGCAGGAGTTGATACAACCGCTGATGTGCAGGTCAATCTCGCCCAAGTCATGCAGCTCGTCCAAGTCTTGGTAGCGCTCGGTGATAGCTTGCGCGATAGGCAAGGAGCGCGCATTGGCCAGCGAGCAGAAATCACCGCCGGGGCAAGCAATCATGTCGGTGAGCAAACGGATATTGGGACGCGCGAAGCCGAGTTTGCGGGCGGCGCGCCACAACTCGGGGAGCTGGTCGCAACGCACCCAAGGCAGCACGAGGTTTTGGTCGTGCGTCACGCGCACCTCACCGGCGGAGAACTCTTCGGCCAAGCTGGCAGCGCCTTCAAGTTGCGAGGCGGTGGCATCACCCGGCGCGTAACCGATGCGTTTGAACGAGAGGGTGACAGCACGTAAATCCGGGTTTTTGTGTGGCTGCACGTTTTGCTGCAGCCAGCGGCCAAATTCAATGTCGTCTTCAGCGGCGGCACGCAGGATGCCGGCGATTTTCTCTTCACCACTTTTGCGGTTGCACGCCAGCATGGGCGGCACGAAGGAGGCGGAAACACGGTCCAGCTCCGCCTGGCTGATGGTGTGCGGCGCGCCGTCTTGGGTGAGGATTTGCTGGTACTCGGCTTCCACCTCGTCGGTATAACGCTGGCCTTCAGCTTTCACCAAAATCTTGATGCGCGCCTTGTAAATGTTGTCGCGGCGACCCCAGCGGTTGTAGACGCGTACGACCGCCTCCAGGTAGTTGAGTAACTGGTTCCACGGCAAAAACTCGCGGATCACCGTGCCTACGATGGGCGTGCGGCCCATGCCACCGCCTACCAAGACGCGAAAGCCGATCTCGCCAGCCGCAACACCATGGGTCGCTTCGCCTTCACTCTTAAGCAAGTGCAAACCCACGTCATGCCAGTAGGTCGCGGCGCGGTCTTCTTTGGCGCCGGTGATGGCGATCTTGAACTTGCGTGGCAAAAACGCGAATTCTGGGTGCAAGGTGCTCCACTGGCGCATGATTTCTGCGAACGGGCGTGGGTCAGCCACTTCGTCCACGGCAATGCCAGCGCGCTCGTCACTGGTGATGTTGCGGATGCAGTTGCCGCTGGTCTGGATGCCGTGCATGTCCACGCTGGCCAGCAAATCCATCACGTCAGCGGATTTGTCCAGCGGAATCCAGTTGTACTGCACGTTTTGGCGTGTGGTGAAGTGGCCCACGCCACTGGGCAAGGAGCTTAAATCGGAGAGGCCGGGGTTGGCCTTATCGATGCTGTTTTGCTCTTTTTTGTCGTAATCGCGCGCGATTTTGGCCAATACGCGCAGTTGTTTGCTGGAAAGCTCTCCGTAAGGCACGGCGACGCGCAGCATTGGCGCAAAACGTTGCACGTACCAGCCGTTTTGCAGACGCAGCGGTTTGAAATCGTCATCCGGCAATTGCCCGGCCAGGTGGCGACCGAGTTGGTCGCGGTACTGGGCGGCGCGGTTCTTGACAAACTGGCGGTCAAAGGCGGTGTATTGGTACATGGTTTCGGACTCTTGGGTACTTTTTGGGGGACTTCTTTGGGGAACTTGACGTGTGACAAATCAAAAACGGTGGGGTAAAAGTGCGGATAACTTGAGCGCCAACATTCAAAGCGCGATCAGTTTTAAACCAGCGTAGGCCAGCAGCACGGAGAGCAGCGAGCGAATCACCCGGTCTGGCGTGTGCGAAAGCAAGTGCGCGCCGACCCAGATGCCGGGAATGGAGCCTGCCAGCAGCTTGGCTAACAGCGACCAATCGACCGAACCGAGCGATGCATGGCCCAAGCCCGCCACTAGGGTGAGCGGCACGGCGTAAGCGATGTCGGCCCCCACGATGCGCGACAGTGGCAGCCTCGGGTAAAGAATCATCAACACGGTGACGCCAATCGCGCCCGCGCCAACGGAAGTCAAGGTGACCAACACGCCAATCAAGGCGCCAAACAGCGGTGGCAACGCCGCGTGAATCGGTTGGGCGGCAGCAGCCTCCTGCCCGGGCAGTACTGCGCCCGGCGTGGATTTGCCGCGAACGACCTTGTACAGGGTGGCAGCGGCGGTCAAGAGCAAGGCCGCGCCCAGCGTCGTCGTCATGACGTGTTGCACCTCGGCATTCGCCGGGCCCAGGCTGTGCAGCACCCACAGCGTCAGCAAGGCGGCCGGAATACTGCCCGCGCAGAGTTGCCCCACCACACGCCAATCGACCCGCCGCGCGCGCGCCAGCTTGATCGTGCCGCCCATTTTGGTGAAGGCAGCAAACAATAAATCGGTGCCAATCGCCAGGTAAGGCTTGACGCCGAAAAAGAAAATCAGAATGGGCGTCATCAACGAGCCGCCGCCCACACCGGTGAGGCCAACGACCAGGCCGACAAAAAACCCCGCGAAGACAAACGCCAAATCATGCATAGGGGTGGGAGTTTGGGGTCTGAGTCTTATATTCCAAACTACTTTTTTGCGATGTTGTTATGTCTAATTTTGTATATACAAGGTCCGACGTTTGGCGCGTTCAAGATCTCAGGTGGCAATTGGGTGACCCAGTGGGTGAAGATGCCGCGGGGCATAAAGCGGAGGTATCAACAAATGCCCTGGGGAGCATGGTCAAGGCCGTTGCTGACCCGTTTGGCAAGCGATTGATATTCACGAGTCCGATCAATACTTGAACGTAAAGGCGGACCTAAAAAGCGGAGCCGAAAGGTAGATTTGCCCGCCCAAGGCAAAAAAAAGCCCGCACTAGGCGGGCTTTTTAGCGGGCTTTTGGGTTAAACCACGCGGGTTTATTTGATCGTCATCACCCAAGCAGCCAGTTTTTTGGCTTCTGCTTCGTTGACTTGTGCATTGGCAGGCATAGGCACAGCGCCCCAGGCACCGGAGCCGCCTTTGAGAATCTTGCCAGCGAGTTTGTCCACGGCGGCTTTGTCGGCAGCGTATTTGGCAGCGACTTCTTTGTAGCTGGGGCCAACGAGTTTTTTGTCCATCGCATGGCAGGCCATGCAGTTTTTGGAGGTGGCCAGGGCCTGGTCTGCGAAAGCGGGCGCGGCGATGCTCAGTGACGTGGCGACGACCATCTGGGCAATGTGGCTGAATTTCATGGAGATCCTTGTCCTTTACGGTTCAAATTGCCGCAGCTACCATGCGGCTTGGGTTACAGTCCTTCAACGTCATTGTAGTGAAAGTGGTTGACGCCAAGCGGCAAATCCCGGTATATCAGGGCTATGGGCATCGCTTCCTGGCGACAATTCGTGACAAATTACGGAGTTTGAGATGTACGCAGTTGGTATTGGCCTGATTTTATTGGCCTTGAAATATCTTGAAATTGGCCCTGTGGCCGAATGGTCCTGGTGGTTGTGCCTGGCGCCGTTTGCCTTGGCGGTGGTCTGGTGGCAATGGTCAGACTCCAGTGGTTACACCAAAAAGAAGGCCATGGACCGCGAAAACGCCCGCAAACAGGCGCGGCTGGACAAACACAAGCTCGATATCGGCACCCTGCGGCAGAAGAAAAAATAGGGCTTTGGAAACAGGCCGATTTCTTCCGGTACGCTGAAAGCGGGGGGCGCAATGTAGGCCGCTCCCGAGAAAGTGGCAGGCGGCAGGCGGCAAATGATGCCACCTGCCTTCGCGCTCAGATCAATACAAATCCAGCACCGCGCCTTTGCTGGCCGTTGAGGCATTAAACGCAAACTTCGCCTGCACGCCACGCGTGTAACGCGGCGCCGGTGGCTTCCAGCCTTCCTTGCGCTTGGCAATTTCAGCGTCTGAGACGTTGAGTTGCAGCAAAAGTTGTACCGAATCAATTGTGACCGAGTCACCTTCCTGAATGAAGGCGATCAAGCCGCCCACTGCCGCTTCAGGCGCCACGTGGCCGACCACCATGCCCCAAGTGCCGCCAGAAAAACGCCCGTCGGTGATCAAGCCGACGCTTTCGCCCAGGCCCGCACCAATCAAAGCACCCGTGGGCGCCAGCATTTCGGGCATACCGGGGCCGCCTTTGGGGCCCAAATAACGCAGCACCATGACGTCCCCGGCGACAATTTTGCCGTCCAGAATCGCCTTGAGGCCAGATTGTTCGTCGTCAAACACGCGGGCCGGGCCGGTCATGACCGGTTTTTTGAGGCCGGTAATCTTGGCGACACAACCTTCAGGGCTTAAATTGCCCTTCAAAATCGCCAAATGGCCCTGTTTGTACATCGGGTTGTTGATCGGGCGGATCACGTCTTGATCGGCACGTGGCGCATCGGGCAGGTCTTTGAGGACTTCGGCAATCGTCTGGCCAGAGATCGTCATGCAGTCGCCGTGCAACAGGCCAGCGGCCAGCAGTGTCTTCATCACTTGCGGAATGCCACCGGCTTTGTGCAGATCGACGGCCAGGTATTTGCCGGAAGGCTTCAAGTCGCACAACACCGGCGTGCGTTTGCGCACGGTTTCGAAGTCGTCAATGTTGAACTCGACTCCGGCCGCGTGGGCGATGGCCAAAAAGTGCAACACACCATTGGTGCTGCCGCCTGTGGCCATGATGACGGCCACTGCGTTTTCCAGCGCCTGGCGGGTCACGATGTCGCGCGGTTTGATGTCTTTTTTGATGGCTTCGATCAGTACCTTGGCCGACTCTTTGGCCGAATTGAGCTTTTCGTCGTGCGGGTTCGCCATGGTGGACGAGTAGGGCAGCGAGAGCCCCAGCGCTTCAAACGCTGACGACATGGTGTTGGCCGTGTACATGCCGCCACACGAGCCCGTGCCCGGCACGGCGCGGCGTTCGATTTGCAACAGGTCTTCGTCACTCATATTGCCAGCGGCGTTCTGGCCCACGGCTTCGAACACGCTGACGATGTTCAGGTCTTTGCCCTGGTAGCTGCCTGGCAAGATCGTGCCGCCATAGACGTAAATAGCTGGCACGTTGGCGCGCAACATGCCCATCATGCCACCGGGCATGTTTTTGTCGCAGCCGCCGACCACGACGACGCCGTCCATCCACTGGCCTTGCACGCAGGTTTCAATGCAGTCGGCGATGACTTCGCGCGACACCAGCGAATACTTCATGCCCTCGGTGCCCATGGCCATGCCGTCGGAAATGGTGGGTACGCCAAACACCTGCGCGTTGCCGCCTGCCTCTTCAATGCCTGCTATGGCCGCGTCGGCGAGTTTTTGCAAGCCCGAGTTACACGGCGTGATCGTGCTGTGGCCGTTGGCCACGCCAACCATCGGTTTTTTGAAGTCGCTGGCTTCGTAACCCATCGCGAAATACATCGAGCGGTTCGACGCGCGCGCCTTGCCTTCGGTGATGTTTCTGCTGCGGGGGTTCAGGACGATGGGGATAACGGTGGAGGTGGCCATGGGTGTTGGATGGGATCAAAAAAAATCGGATGGACGGGAAGCCGAGTTTAATCGCGTCGCCACCTGACCTCGGTGGCGCTACGGCACGGTGAAGGTGATGTCAAAGGACATTCGGCTTATTCACCGCATGCAAAAACGGGTTGACAATGCGCATGCCGCTCAGAAACTGGCCGTGTTGCATGTCCTCAGAATACAAAACTTGGCATTGCGCGGACTGGGCGGCGGCGGTCACCAGACTGTCGTAAAACGAAAAACCGTTTTCACAGCGAATGCCCAGCGCGGCTTCCAGCAGCTCGGGGCAGGGCGCGTCGTGGTTCATGGGTTGCAACACCAGCGTCACCTAGGCCGGGATGCGCTCGTGCGGCAGGCTCAGGCATCGACTAAGCCAGCATTTGCTTATTCCAGTGCTTCGGAATAGCAATTTTGTATGCTATATAAAAAATAGCATTTAACCCATATGCTAAGAGACCTGGGTGCCAAAAGTATCTAATTGTCTAAAGCAAGCAGGTCCAAATGACCTATTGTTAACACCCATATTAACAACGCATTCAGTGCCCGCCATGACCATGTGATGAACCAAAGCAAACCCGGCGGCCAATCCCTAACTAGCAGCGCAGGCACAATAGAACCCATGCTCCTCCACCCCCAAATCAACCCCGTCGCGCTGCAACTCGGGCCGCTGGCCATTCACTGGTACGGTTTGACGTACCTGGCGGCGTTTGGACTTTTTATGTTTTTGGGGTTCCGCAGGCTCGGGCACCCGCCGTTTAACCGGCTTGGCCTCGTCACGGCGGCGCCACTCACTGTCAACAAGAGTAGGAAAAAGGGAGCGGGCGGGCGGGATCAGGCAAGGGTGGAAGCCCCGGCCGACGCCACGTCAGGCCGCTTGACCTGGCAGCGCAAAGACGTCGAAGACATTTTGTTTTTGGGCGTGCTGGGCGTGATTCTGGGTGGCCGCATCGGGTATTGCCTGTTTTACAAACCGCTGTATTACCTCTCGAACCCGCTGGAGATTTTGGCGGTGTGGCAGGGCGGCATGAGTTTTCATGGCGGGCTCTTGGGGGTGATTGCGGCGATGGTCTGGTTTGCGCGTTCGCGCCAGCGGCCGTTTTTGCAGGTGATGGATTTTGTCGCGCCCTGCGTGCCCACGGGGTTGGCGGCGGGGCGTGCGGGCAATTTCATCAATGGTGAGTTGTGGGGCCGTGTGGCAGACCCTTCACTGCCCTGGGGTATGGTGTTTCGCGGCGCGGGGGATTTGCCGCGCCACCCGTCGCAGATTTACCAATTTTTGCTTGAAGGACTCCTGCTATTTGTGCTCTTGTGGCTTTACGCCCGCAAAGAGCGCAAACCGGGCCAGGTGGCGTCTGTATTTTTGCTGGGTTACGGCGTGTTTCGCTTTATTGCGGAGTTTTTCCGCGAGCCAGATGCGCATTTGGGCATTTTGTCGCTCGGCATGAGCATGGGGCAATGGCTATGTGTGCCGATGATTCTGGTCGGGGCGGGCCTGTGGTGGACCCAGGGACGCAAGCCGCGCACTGCCTGACCCGAACTCTCATGAAGTCGATGTGGCGAATCGCCTCGTACAGGGTGGGTAGGCTCACTGCTTTGTTGACCGCCTGGGTGCTCACCTTTGGCCTCGCGCTGACAGCGATGCACACCGCTTCGGCGCAAACGCCTTCTGCCGATAAAGCCAAAAACCTGCCGTTGCCCAGTCTGACGCAGCCAGTGCAACTACGCGTCGCCTACGCAGAAAACTCCCGGTTTGCGCCGTTGACCGATGCGCAGATCGACGCCGTTTTGGCCCATGCCACCCAAGCCGTGCAGGCGCATTTCAAGCTGGAACTGCGCTTCGACGCGCCGGTGCGGGTGCCGCTGGCCGATCTTTTCGCGGCCATTTCTGTCAAAACCCGCGACAAGGCCGAAAAAGCCCGCCTGGATGCCACCGAGCACGCCCCCACCCGCGAGCGCCTGGCCAGGAGCCTGCTCAAAGACATGCGCACAGACGGCGACATCCCCGCGCAACAGCGGTTTGCCACACCGTATTTGTTGCAGCCGCCCGATGACAACAGTGCACTGGCCTTTGCCCGCGGGCTGATCGACACGCAACACACCCTCCTGGCAACCTGGCGCGACCAGCCTGCGCGCGATGGCCTGCCGCTTTTGGGCGCAGACCGTTTCAACGAATACACCTATTGGGTGGCCCTGGGTGATAGCCCGATGGCCTTTGACGTGATCCTCACCAACCAGCTCATCGCCAGCGCTGAGCGGGAGGACAACAGCGTCCACAGCGCTTTGCGCGGTGGCGTCTCCAATGGCATCACCACACAAAGCCGCCACGCGCGGTTTCAGCTGTATTCGGTGGTCAGCAGCTTCCCGTTTTTTGATGCTTCACCGGCCACCGTGCGCCTGCGTGGTGGCTTGGCGGCCGAACCCGAAGAGGCCAGCCGGCAGATGGGCCTGCTTTTGGCGCATGAGTTGGGGCATCAGCTGTTGCACCTGGGGCACCCGTTTGCCAACGGCGCTTGCCTGCAGACGCCGCCCGCGCGCCTGGAGTTTCGTAAATGGCAGGGCAGCCTGGATGCGCAAAAGTGCGCGTTGGGTGACAGCAAAGCCAACACGCCGGGTTTCATCAAGTTCACGCGGCCCGAGATTCTCTTCAAATCGCAGTAGCTTGTGCGCCCAGCCGGGAAAAAAATTTGCGGCCAGAAACGAAGTTTGCCCAATTTGTCCAGATAAGTCCCACTCCTCTGGTTATTCCCAGCTGTTCATCTGTCATTACGTATAATTATGTAAAATAATACAAGTCTCATTCAGTAACTCACCCGCCTTTTTCCTAGGCTCCCCAAATGGAGGTGCGCCATGCGCCTGGTTCAAAACTCACTGCACGAAGAGGTCGCCGCAACCCTGCGTGAACGGATTTTTTCCGGCGAGTTGGCGCCTGCAAGTTTTCTGGACGAAGTCAAGCTTTGCGAAGACCTGTCCATTTCGCGCACGCCTTTGCGCGAAGCGCTCAAGGTATTAACGGTCGAAGGCTTGTTGCGCCATGAGCCGCGTCGAGGTTGTTTTGTCAATGAAGTCAGCGAACAGGATCTGGACGAAATCTTCCCGGTGATCGCGCTCCTCGAGGGGCGTTGCGCCTTTGAGGCGGCATCCAAAGCGACGACTGCTGACTTGGCCGTGCTCGAAACACTGCACCAACGCTTAATCCAACATGCCAAGGCCAAACGCATCAATGACTACTACGCCGCCAATTTTGCGATACACGAGGCCATCATCACGCTGGCCGACAACCGCTGGCTGGCACAAGTCATTGGTGATTTGCGCAAGATTCTCAAACTGGCACGATTGCAGCAATTGCATGCACCAGGACGGCTGGAGCAAAGCCTGGCCGAGCATCTGGCCGTTTATGCCGCCATCAAGGCGCATGACAGTGAAGGCGCCGAGGCGGCGATGCGCACCCATCTGACGCGACAGCGGGTCTCCTTGCGCGAGTTGGCCCGTCAACAAACCAGCCGGGTGCAGGCATGAGCGCCACCACCAACTGGATCGCCAATCGTGTCTCCCGGCTGTTGCCACCTTCACCCAGCAAATCCCAGTTGCAGGTCGGCGATGCTGCGGCCAAGTCCAAAACCACCCGCCAAGGCGGGCCTGCGTCAGCGGCCAACATTGTGCTGTCGTCTCTACCAGTTCCAGCTACACCGGCTTCATCAGCGCCGACGCCTTTCACTTCGGCTTCAAGCCCACCCGCATCGCCCGCGGCGGCGTCACGTTCCACCCATGAGCGGCTGCTGGCTCGCCTGAAGAAAGCGGGCGAAGGTCTGTCGCCGCGACAGTTGCGTCAACTGCTGGACGATTTGCGCGCGGTAGTGGACACACGCATCAGCGAAGTCGAAGGTGGCTTGCGCGCACTGCATCTGGCCGACTGGTACCGCGCGGCTCCCGCCGCACAGCGCCAGGATCTGTGGTTTCTCATGAGCGAGCAATTTGTGGCCAACCCCGAGGTCGTCAAACGCGCGCAAGCGCGGTATGCAGCGGCGGTGGGCACCCCCGACGAAGCCGCCGCCGAAGTGATCTACCGGCGCTCCACCGTGTCGCCGCGACGCAGGCTTCTACAGCGCTTCAGCGCGTTCCCGCAAGGCATCCGGTTTCTGGTCGATGTGCGCGCCGACATGTTGCCCAGCTTGCGCGGCGACAAACGCCTGCAGGCGCTGGATGTCGAGATGGAGTACATGTATTCGACCTGGTTTGACGTGGGTTTTCTTGAATTGCGCCGCATCAGCTGGGATTCTCCGGCGTCGCTGATCGAGAAGTTGATCAAATACGAGGCCGTACACGACATTAAAAGTTGGGCTGACCTCAAAAACCGGCTTGATTCGGACCGACGTTGTTACGGCTTTTTTCACCCTCGCTTGCCCGACGAACCGCTGATTTTTGTGGAAGTGGCCCTGCTTGACGACATCGCCGGATGCATCACGCCGCTGCTGGACGAGCAGGCGCTGGCCTCTGACTTGAAAAAAGCCACGACCGCCATTTTTTAATCCATAAGCAACACCCAGCCGGGCCTGCGCGGGGTGGGTTTTGGCGACTCCTTGATCAAACGGGTCGTGGACGACCTGAAGCAAGAGTTCCCCCGGCTCAAGGTGTTTTCAACCCTTTCGCCGATTCCGGGTTTCCGGGCCTGGTTCACCAAAAATGCACAGGTGCTTCTCACTCGGCTGAGCGAGAAGGAGCATGCGCAGTTAGCGCGCGCCTTGGGGCAAGGCAAGCTGCCAGCGACAAACCTGTCAGCCGCCGCGCTGCTGGAAGCCGCTGATCAGGCGGCAGGCAAAGGGCTTGATCCGGCGGCTGAACGGGCTGACAAA
Organism: Rhodoferax sp.; assembly: GCA_031418395.1. Classification (GTDB taxonomy): domain Bacteria; phylum Pseudomonadota; class Gammaproteobacteria; order Burkholderiales; family Burkholderiaceae_C; genus JANYCG01. The sequence goes on from JANOXL010000094.1 coordinate 12,221, forward strand.
CGCCCGGCTGAATCCGGTGCTGATGCCCCGCTGGCCGTCTTTTTGCTGCGGTCGGCAGCGCAGTACCTGAGCCGCGAATTGCAAGACGGCAAACCGCTGGATCCGGTTGCGCGGTTCCACCTGGGCAATGGTGCGCGAGTCGAGCGCCTGAACTGGGCGGGGGACCCTTCACCCAAGGGGCTGCGCCAGTCCTTCGGCATGATGGTGAACTATCTTTACGACCTCAAAAGGCTGGACAAATACCGGGCCATGCTCGCAGCAGGCAAAATCGCTGCCGCACCCGATATTGAAAAATTGGCGGTCTAAATTCGGCGACAGGCGACCAGCGACAATTTGAATCAGCACCTTGGCAAGCGAATTGCCTCAAAAACAGGAGACAGACATGAATTCGACACCTCATTTCACACCGGCCTTCACACTCCCACGCCGGGGCGTTTTGCAACTGGGCGCGGCAACAGGTCTCGCCTTTGCGACGGGCGTAGGCGCGCAGTCGGCCTGGCCGGCCAAACCGGTCACCTTGGTGGTGCCGTTCCCGCCCGGTGGCGGCACGGATGCGTTTGCGCGGCCCCTTTCAGCGCAGTTTGCCAGGTTAACCGGCAAAACCCTGGTGATCGACAACCGGGGCGGTGCGGGTGGCACGCTGGGCGCAGGCGTCGCGGCCAAGGCGCCGCCGGATGGCTACACGCTTTTCATGGGCGCGGTGCATCACACGATTGCGCCGTCGATGTACCCCAAACTCGACTACGACCTGGAAAGAGACTTCATCCCCCTGGTGCTGGCTGCCGTGGTGCCGCAGGTGCTGGTGGTGAACCCCAAGAACATGCCCGTCGCCGACTTCAAGGCCTATTTGGAACTGGTACGCAAAAGCCCTGGCAAGTTCAATTACGGTTCGGCCGGTACCGGCACCTCGCACCATTTGGCGGGCGAATTGTTCAAACAGCAAAGTAAAACCTTCATTACCCACATCCCCTATACCGGGGCGGGGCCCGCCTTGCGCGATCTCGTGGGTGGCCAGGTAGACATGATGTTTGACGGCCTGGGCAGCAGCTCGGCGCACATCAAAGGTGGGCGCATCAAAGCGCTGATGGTCTCGGGCAACAAACGCAGCCCGGCTTTTCCCGATGTGCCCTCGGCCACTGAGCTGGGTTTCCCCGAGTACACCGTGACCACCTGGTACGGCCTGTGGGCACCCAAAGGCACGCCGGCAGACATCGCCGCGCGCGCCGTGGAAGAGATCAACAAAGCCGCCCTGACAGACGAATGCAAAGCCGTATGGGCCTCACAAGGTGCCGAGTTTGGCAATTTGACGCCCATACAGTTTGGAGGTTTTGTCAGCGCTGAAATCAAGCGTTGGGCCACCGTGGTGAAGGCTTCAGGCGCGAAGCTGGATTAAATAAATATGTCTAGTATTGTTTATATGTTATTTTAGGCAGTTAGGTCTCGTAATTATTTATTGTGTAGCTATAAAAGTAGTATAAAAATTGATGATTTATAGATCAAATATCTAGTTTAAATAATAATTAAATGGCATCATGAACCTGTTTTCTGCCCTGCGCAAAGCCTTTCCCGTTGACCTGGACGCCGCCGCCATCGAGACCGACAACGGCCTCATTTACTCCTGGCGCGACCTTGACCGCGCCACGGCCATGGTGGCCAACTTGCTCGCCTCGCTGAATCTGCCCGCCGGTTCGCGCGTGGCCGTGCAGGTAGAGAAATCTGTCGAGGCGGCAATTTTGTACCTGGCCACTTTGCGCGCCGGGTTGGTGTTTTTGCCGCTCAACACGGCGTACCAAAGCGCCGAGATCGAATATTTTGTGGGCAACGCCGAACCGGCTGTGGTGGTGTGTTCACCCGCCAATTTCGGCTGGGTCAGCAAAATCGCCTTCAAGGCAGGCACAGCGCACGTCTTCACTTTGGGTGATGACCGCACCGGCTCACTTTTGCAGCGGGCCGCGCATCACGCTGATAGTCATCGCTGCGTACAGAGCAACCCAGATGACTTGGCGGCGATTCTCTATACCAGCGGCACGACCGGGCGCAGCAAAGGCGCAATGCTGACCCACGGCAACATGCTCAGCAACGCGCAGGTCTTGAAGGATTATTGGGGCTGGCGTAAGGCTGGCGCGTCGCTTGCGCAAGGCGGTGACGTCCTCATCCACGCCCTGCCCATCTTCCACGTGCATGGCCTGTTTGTGGCGCTGCATGGCGCGTTGCTCAACGGCAGCAAGATGATTTGGCTGTCCAAATTCGACCCGAAATACGTCTTGCGCAAAATGCCCGAGGCCACGGTGTTCATGGGGGTGCCGACCTTGTACGTGCGCCTGCTGGCAGAAAGCGGCCTGAACAAAGACGTCACCAAAAACATGCGCCTCTTCATCGCTGGCTCCGCACCACTGTTGATCGAAACCTTCAATGCCTGGCAAGAGCGCACGGGCCATACGATTCTGGAGCGTTACGGCATGAGCGAGACGGCTATGCTCACGTCGAACCCGTATTCAGCAGATAGCCGCTATCCGCACCCAATGGGTGCCTCCACATCCGGCCAGAGCGAGCGACGCGGCGGCACCGTGGGTTTCCCGCTGCCGGGTGTGCAGTTGAGGGTGCAGGGCGACGATGGGAAGTCCATGGCTGTCGATGAGATCGGCGGCATCCAGGTCAAAGGCCCCAACGTGTTCAAAGGTTACTGGCGCATGCCTGAAAAAACCGCCGAAGAGTTCACGGCCGATGGCTTCTTCAAAACCGGCGACGTCGGCAAGGTGGATGCACGCGGCTACGTCACCATCGTCGGCCGATCCAAAGACCTCATCATCAGCGGCGGCTACAACGTCTACCCGGCGGAGATCGAGGGCTACATCAATGACATGCCCGGCGTGGCCGA
>JANOXL010000095.1:0-25264 GCA_031418395.1 Rhodoferax sp.
GCCCGGCACCATAAAGAGCAGACCAATGCGGCCGGTCTCGACGATATTGCTCAGCGTATCGAGCCGGTTGTTGCCACTGGCATCCGGGATCAGCAGGGTGTGGGTATCGGGCACTTTCACAAAACCTGCCTCACCGCCGCGCGGGGTGGCGTCCTGATCGCCCGCTGCATTGCTGCTGGACAGCACCACAAACGGCGAGAGCGCGATGAAACGCTCGCAATGCGGGTCCAGAAAGCGGATTTCTTTGGCCAGCGAACGCACCCCGGCAGGGGCGTACAGCGCGCGCAATTGGGCCAGGCTGGTGATTACATCGGGCTGGGTGGGCAAGGTCATGGCAGAAGTTTAGCGAGTCGGCGAAAATCAGCCTAGAAACATCATCACCATGGCCGATTCACCTACCCCAACTTCTGAAACTGGCAATCCGGATGACGCCCGCGCCTTGCTGGTGCCGCACGCCGAATTCCGCCGCGGTTTACCGGCTGGCCACTTCCACGTGATCGTCAACCCCGAGCGCGCCCGCAAATTTGTGCGGCATCGGCTGCTGATGATGCCCATTACCGTCGCGATGGCAGGCATCGGCATCGCGCTGGCACTGTCTGCGATGCCCTGGTGGGGTTTGGCCTTGATTGGCGGCGCGGTTTTGCTCAACCGCCTGGTGCGCCAGCAAGCGCCCAAAATCCTGCTGCACCTGGCCAGCCAGGACGAGCGCACGTATTTCGAGGCGATGGAATTTGCCATTCTGGAAGTGCGCCGCGCCCTTTGACGAGACGCTGATGGGGTGCACAGGCGCAGACCGACTCGCCCCTGCGACAATGGCAGGATGAGTTCCTCCACCGCATTTACCAGCGCGCCTGCCGCCGTATTCTCGCCCCTGAAAAACGACTCGTTTATCCGCGCCTGCTTGCGTCAGTCCACCCCCCACACCCCTGTCTGGCTGATGCGTCAGGCAGGCCGTTATTTGCCCGAATACAAGGCCACACGCGCCCGCGCGGGCAGCTTCATGGGCTTGGCCACCAACGTTGACTACGCCACCGAGGTGACCTTGCAGCCGCTGGCGCGTTATCCGCTGGACGCGGCCATCTTGTTTAGCGACATCCTCACCGTGCCCGACGCGATGGGCCTGGGCCTTTCATTTGCCGAAGGCGAAGGCCCGCGTTTTGCGCAGGTGGTGCGTGACGAAGCCGCTGTGGCCAAGTTGCAGGTGCCAGACATGGCCAAGCTGCAGTATGTGTTTGACGCCGTGACCTCGATCCGCAAGGCGCTGGGCGGCAGCGTGCCCTTGATTGGTTTCAGCGGCAGCCCCTGGACGCTGGCCTGTTACATGGTGGAAGGTAAAGGTTCAGATGACTACCGCCTGGTCAAAACCATGCTGTACCAACGCCCCGACCTGATGCACCGCATGTTGCAGGTCAATGCCGACGCCGTGGCCGCGTACCTTAACGCCCAGATCGACGCGGGCGCACAGGCCGTGATGATTTTTGACAGCTGGGGCGGTGTGTTGGCCGATGGCGCGTTTCAGGAATTCAGCCTCGCCTACACCGCGCGGGTTCTGGCGCAGGTGAAAAAAACCCACGACGGCACCGCCACGGGCACACGTATCCCGCGCATCGTGTTCACCAAAGGTGGCGGCTTGTGGCTGCGTGAGATGGGCGCGCTCGATTGTGAGGTGCTCGGCATGGATTGGACGGTCAACCTCGCTCAGGCCCGCGCCATGGTGGGTGGCGCTGTGAATGGCCCCGGCAAGGCGCTGCAAGGCAATATCGACCCGAATGTGCTGTTTGCCAAGCCCGAACAAATCACGACCGAAGTGGGCCGCGTTTTGGCCAGTTTCGGCGCGCCGTTTCAGGGCCCTGCAAGCGATCTGGCGGCGACCGGCCCCACGCATATTTTTAATCTCGGCCATGGCATCAGCCAATTCACGCCACCGGAAAATGTGGCGGCGTTGGTGGATGCCGTTCACACCTTATCCAGGCAGATGCGCGGGTTGGCCAAAACGGCTTGATCCGGGGCCTGCAAAGCGCCTGCCCCCCTGATTGCCTAACATGGTTTTCATTTGACATATGTCAGCCCGGACTGACTTATGCACAAAATTTTTGCTGCGACGCGACATATACCAAAACTGGGAAGCGGACTCGCTACAAAAGCCGTAGCGTCCGCAAGTTGTTGATTTACTTAGGTTTATTTAAAATGCTCTTTTTGACGGCATTCCATTGAAAGCCTTGATTTACAAGGCTTTGGCAGCGCCCAAGGGTAGATATCAACAAAGTTATCCACAATTATATTGAATGGCCTCTAAAGTAGTTTTAAATCAAGTACTTAAGGCCGTTATTGAAACTAAACATCAACATAGTTCGCTAACTCAACTAAGTACGCCCTGGGCATGACTGCGCGCCTTCACATTCTGGTTCAAACCCCGGCCCACAGCCAGATTGCCAGGCCCTTAAGCTACCTAAGTGAGCAGCCACTTGAGGCCGGCACGCTGGTACGCGTCCCTTTTGGAAAACGCGAAACTCTGGGCGTAGTGTGGGGTGATGCGAGTGCTGGCGATGCGACACCAAACGCAACACTCGCGGATGACCAATTGCGTCACATCGGGGGGGTGCTCGACGGTATCGCGCCCCTGTGTGCGAACTGGCGACAACTTGTGACGTTTGCAGCACGTTATTACCAACGCTCCTTGGGCGAGGTCGCGCTGGCCGCCCTGCCGCCCCAGTTGCGCGACCTGGACACCACGCAGTTGGCGAAACGCCTGACATCCCAGGCCAGGAAAGTCGCCAAAGCCCAGGCCGCTGAAGCTTCATCCGCCGGATCAACGTCGCATACAAGCACCACGCTCCCTGCGCTGACTGACCAACAAACCGACGCCCTGGCCCAGTTCAACGCCCACCCTGGCCCCTTCTTGCTGTTTGGCGCGACTGGCAGCGGCAAAACCGAGGTGTATTTGCGGTGTGTGGCGCAGTTGCTGGCCGCTGAGCCCATGGCCCAGGCATTGGTGATGGTGCCGGAGATCAACCTCACGCCGCAGCTTGAAGCGCGTTTTCGGACGCGGTTTGAGCCCTTGGTTGGGCACCATGCTGTGGTCGCCCTGCACAGCGGCATGACGCCACCGCAGCGCCTCAAGGCGTGGCTGGCGGCGCATGCTGGCACTGCGCGCATCGTGCTGGGTACCCGCCTGGCCGTGTTTGCCTCGCTGCCGCACCTGAAGCTGATCGTGGTCGATGAAGAACACGATCCGAGTTACAAACAAACCGAAGGCGCACGTTATTCAGCGCGCGACCTGGCCGTGTGGCGCGGTCGGCAAGACGGCGCCAAAGTGCTGCTGGGCTCAGCGACGCCCTCACTTGAAAGCTGGCACCAAAGCCGCCCGGCATCAGAAGGTGGCCGCTACCTGCGTTTGGACATGCCGGGCCGCGTAGGGCAGACACTTGCCACGCCTCCCACTGTGGCAGACGCGGAATCCTCGGGCGGCGCTTTGCTTACAGCGCGTGTCGCGGCGCCTCCTGTGGCCACTGGCACCGCCACCGCCTCTGCGTCTGCCTCTGCTTCGGATACTGCTGCTGAAACAACCCAAGCTTCCTTCGGCGCCGCCAACGCCTCGGGCGCCTTCGCCCGCGTCGTGCGGGTGGACATGAACCATCAGCCGAAAAAAACCGTCATCTCCGCGCCTTTGCTGCGCGCCATCCAGGAACGTGTCGCGCGCGGCGAGCAAAGCCTGTTGTTTTTGAACCGGCGCGGTTACGCCCCGGTGTTGGCTTGTACCGCTTGCGACTGGAAAAGTGAATGCCCCTATTGCAGCGCCTACCGCGTTTTTCATAAACTGGATCGCACCATCCGCTGCCACCACTGCGGCTTCACCGAGCCCGTGCCACGCGCCTGCCCGGAATGCGGCAACGTCGATTTGCAAACCGTGGGGCGCGGCACCGAGCGCCTGGAAGAACACATCGCCGAGCTGCTCGCCAGCGAGTTGCAGGACGGCACAGAAAGCACAGGAGCCCAGGCGCCAGGTGAAGCAGTGCACAGCCCGCGTCAGCAGCGCATCCTGCGCATCGACGCTGATAGCACCCGCTTGAAAGGCGAGCTTGAAAAACAGTTGGCCAGAGTTCACGATGGCGACGTGGATGTGCTGGTGGGCACGCAAATGATCGCCAAAGGGCACGACTTTCGCCGTATCACCTTAGTCGCTGCAGTCAACCCTGACGGCGCCTTATTCTCCAGCGACTTTCGCGCGCCCGAGCGCCTGTTTGCGCTGTTGATGCAGGCGGCGGGCCGCGCGGGTCGCGATAGCCGCATCAGCACGCAAAGCGAAATGTGGTTGCAAACTTTCTACCCGCAGCATCCGCTATTTGACGCCCTGAAGCGCCATGACTACCCGGCGTTTGCGGGCAAGCAGTTGGAGGAGCGCCAAGCCGCCCTGCTGCCACCCTTCAGTTTTCAGGCCCTGGTACGCGCTGATGCCCGCACCCAGGAGGTGGCGCAGGGCTTTCTGCGCGCCGCTGCCGATGCAGCGCAACAGCCGGGTGTATTGCCCGAGGCCGCCTACGTCACGATTTACCCCGCCGTGCCAATGGGCATCCAGCGTGTGGCCAACGTCGAACGCGCGCAGATGCTGGTAGAAAGTGTTTCGCGCGGTGACCTGCAACGATTCCTCGCGGCCTGGCACGGCGTGTTGCACACCACGCGCCAAGGACCCCAGGGCAAAGGTTTGATCCGCTGGGCGGTGGATGTGGATCCGTTGCTGATCTGATTTGAATTGAACTGGATTGGATTGCTATATTATTAGTAGCAAATTACGCTATAAACACGAGACCTGGAAGTCAATTTTTCATAAATCATCACACCAAAACTAAAAATTGATCCAATAAACCCCATTTTGGGTATGAATGAAAAAACCTCCCGCCCGATGAATCTACCCAGCACATCAGCCGCTCACGCGCGCCAGGCGCAAACGCCAAGCGAGCCGCCCGTGATCACGCTTCGCGCGGGGCGTCTGCAAGGCGCCTGGGCGGCGTCCGCCAGCGGGCCCGACGTACGCACGTTCAAAGGCATTCCTTACGCCGCTGCGCCCGTCGAGACACTGCGCTGGAAACCGCCGCAAGCCGCGCCCGCCTGGCAGGGTCTGCGTGACGCGACGGAGTTTGGCCCCGATGCACCCCAGTCACCCGACGCCTGGCTGCGCGGGCCCCAACAAAGTGAAGACTGCCTGTACCTCAACGTCTGGGCTCCCGCCCAAGTGGCAGAGGCTGCGCTGCCGGTGATGGTGTGGATTCACGGCGGTGGCTTCGCGGGCGGCAGTGGCTCGGATGCGCGCAGTGACGGCGCGGCCCTGGCCGCCCGGGGCGTGGTGGTTGTGAGTTTCAATTACCGCTGCGGTCTCTTCGGATTTTTGGCGCATCCCGCGTTGAGCGCCGAGTCGTCCCACGGCGTCTCGGGCAACTACGGTTTGCTCGACCAACTCGCCGCGCTGCGCTGGGTGCAGGACAACATCGCAGCTTTTGGCGGCGACCCGCAACGGGTCACGGCCTTTGGCGTGTCGGCAGGGTCGGCGTCGATTTCACTTCTGCTCACGTCAGCGCAATCCATCGGTTTGTTTCAGCAAGCCATCTTGCACAGCCCCGGCGCTTGCCGTCCGCTGGCCTCGCTACCCCATGCAGAACAGGCCGGCATGGCTTTGGGCAATGACATCCTGGCGCTACGGCAACTGACGGCGGGTGACTTGCTGCAAAAAACCGGCCTGCTCACGCCTAAAGTGCGCGGCCTGACCACGCCGCGCGTGTTGCGCCCCATTCGCGATGGCTGGCTGATCGGTCAGGATGAGCGTGACGCCTTTAAGGCCGGCAAGCTCCACGCCATGCCGCTGATCGTTGGCAGCAATGCCGACGAAGGCAGCCTGTTGACAGCGGCTTGGCCCGTCGACACGCTGGATCAATACCGCGACATGGTGCAGGCCAATTTCGGCCATGCGTCTGAGGCCGCGCTAAAGCTCTACCCGGCGCCCACTGACACGCAGGCCAAGTCCGCCGTGGCCGCGCTGTTTGCTGACACTCAGTTCAACTACGGCACGCGCCTGCTCGCTCTGAGCATGGCCGCGCGCGAGGCACGCACCTGGCGTTATCTGTTTAAACGGCGTCGCCCGGGGCAGCGTGACGGCCCGCACCACGGCGAGGAGGTCGCCCACGTGTTTGGCAATCTGCGCGCCGCACCGCCCGGTGAAACCGCAGTGGCTGATGCGACAGACGAGGCCATCTCAACGGTGATGATGCAAGCCTGGGTGGCGTTTGCCCACCGCGGCGACCCGAACGCCACTGGCCTGGCCCACTGGCCACCCTACGACCCGGCGCAGGACAATTTTTTGTGCTTCGATGACACTGTCCACGTTGATCACCACTGGCGCGGGCCGCAACTTGATTTTTTGGAACACTTTTATTCCAGCGCCGCGCCGTCAAGCTGAAACCTCGTTTTCACGCTGAACGCGCTCGGACAACCTGATTTTTGAGCGCCACAGTTCAATCAAAATGTATAGCAAACTATTAAATAAGCACGAGACCTAGAGTCGAAATTTTATCTATAATAGGGCCCAACAGCCCTCCAAAGCGCCAATCAAACCCAATATGGGTACGATTAATGTGCAATCACCATGACCGCCGCGCTTTCCAAACCTTCACCATCGACCGGAACACCACCCGGCTCACCCCCCAAACTCTGGAAGACCTACCTGGTTTTTCTGGTGCCGATGATTTTCAGCAACTTCCTGCAAGCGGCTTCGGGCACGATCAACAACATTTACCTTGGACAGATGTTGGGCGTGGCGGCGCTGGCGGCGGTGTCGTCGTTTTTTCCGGTGCTGTTTTTTTTGATGGCTTTTATGATCGGCCTGGGCACAGGTGCCTCCGTGTTGATCGGGCAGGCTTGGGGCGCGCGTGAACCCGAGCGGGTCAAGGCAATCGCCGGCACGACCCTGATGGTCGGCCTGTGTTTTGGGGCCTTGGTGGCACTGTTTGGCGGCCTGTTCACCCGCACATTGCTGACGGCGCTGGGCACACCTGCTGACATCCTGCCCAGCTCGATCGAATACGCCCGTGTCATGCTGATCGCCGCGCCCGGCATCTTTGTGTACTTGCTGACCACGTCGATGCTGCGCGGTGTAGGAGACACCCGCACCCCGCTCAAAACCTTGTTGATCGCCACAGCGGTGGGCCTCTTGCTCACCCCGGCGCTGATTCGCGGCTGGCTCGGTTTGCCGCCACTGGGTGTGGCCAGTGGCGCGTATGCGGCCACCGTGTCTTTCGTCGTGGCAATGGCCTGGACGGCCTGGCATCTGCGCCGCTCCAGGAGTCCACTGGCACCCGACGCCGAGTTGTGGCGTCACCTGCGCCTGGATCGCACCATTTTGCTCAAGGTACTGAAGATTGGATTGCCGTCGGCGCTCACCATCATCACGATGTCGGTGTCTGAAATAGCGGTGCTGTTTTTGGTCAACCGCTACGGCTCGCAGGCCACGGCGGCTTACGGCGCGGTGAACCAGATCGTCTCTTATGTGCAGTTTCCGGCCATCTCCATTGCCATCACGGCGTCTATCCTCGGCGCGCAGGCGATTGGCGCAGGGCGCACCCACATGTTGGGCAAAATTGCGCAGACGGGTATCGCGATGAACCTGCTGCTCACGGGCGCACTGGCGCTACTGGGGTATCTGTTTTCACGCAGCATCATTGGCCTTTTCATCACCGACCCCGCCGTGGTGGAACTGGCGCAGACGCTCTTACATATCATGTTGTGGAGCCTCATCGTGTTCGGCATGTCCATGGTGCTCTCGGGTCTCATGCGGGCCAGTGGCTCGGTGCTTGTGCCGACCTTGATCACCATGGGCTGCATTGGGGGGGTACAAATCCCGGTAGCCTGGTTTTTAAGTAGCCCGCTGGCGCTGGACAGCATCAATGGCGTGTGGGTGGCCTACCAGGTAGCGTTTCTGGTCATGCTGGCCTTGCAGACCACCTATTACCGCTTGGTTTGGAAGAAGAAACCTATTCAACGAATGTGACAGGCGCCAAGCATGGCCCCAATTGCAATGCGCAACGGTCAGATGCCCGTTGTTAAGGTCATCAACGCGCGGCAGATGTTTACAGAAATCGTTGCGCAGTGCCAGCCAGCCAGCCTGAGCGAATCACACCAGGCTCAATGGCCCTGCGCTCGGCCTGGGCGGTAGTTCAACGCCAAACTCGCGCAGGATGATTTTGGCCTGCTGCTCAAAACAGCCACCCCAACGCAGCACCCTCCAACTTGGCAATTCAATGATGGTGCTGCCGATGGCCCATTCGTTGGCGTAGGGCGATGTCCCGTAATCGAGCACCAGGTCGCAACCATTTTTGAGTGAGTCTTGCACCTCAGCCAAAGTGAATTTGCTGCCTGTCAGCGATACGTTGGCACTGGAACCCATCAGCGGCGCGGCTGCCTCCCAGCTCATGCGGGCCAGTTCGTTGTGTAGTGGGCCGGCATTCATCAGCAAATCCATGGTGCCGGCTTTGGTCGAGCGGCGCAGCGCGCCGTATTCAATCGTGCGCAGCCAATCGTGATCTTGCCGGAAGGGCGCGATCACCGACACGGGCAGGTTGTGATCCTGAATGATGCAGCGCACCAGGTCCTTGTCGCGCGCCGTGGTGTCCAGCACTTCACTGAAGATGTCCCAGTTGCCGATCACGCCATTGGGTTTGGTTTGCGCGCGTTGTTTAAGCTCGTAAATACGTTCAACTGCCCGCGCCGTGTGGGCAAAGATGGCGTACGACACGCTGAGTGGCAACACGGCAACACCGCCTGCACGCATGATGCGAAAGGCCAGTCGCGCGTCGTCCTGAACAGTTGCAACATTGGGTTCGGCGCCGCGCGAAATCAGTTCCATATCAGGCCTCGGAGGCGGGGTCAATCACAGCGGCCACTGCGGCGGCCACTTGTAGCAGGCGTGCGTCTTCATAACGCCGGTGCACCAATTGCATGCCGATTGGCAAACCGTTCGCGCCGGTCATGCCGGGAATGCTGATGCAGGGCACATGCAGTGCAGTCCAGATGCGATTGAAAGTGGCCATGCCCTGCGAGTCGATGCCCATGGTGGCCTGCCCTGGCGCGCTCAAGGTCAGCACCACGTCGGCATCGCCCATCTCCCGGTCGAAATCGATGCGCCGAAGCGCAGCGGCATCCAGCACTTGGCGCATGTGGGCGTTGGTCAGGTTAAATTGGTTTTCAACCTTCTTTTTGAAATCCAGATGCAGCAGCTCAGGCTGGCCCAAATACTCGGGCAAAAACGCGCCGCGTCCACCGTCCTGCATGATGCTGTCATGTTGCTCTGTCAACACATCAAAGGGCTTGGACAAGGTGAGTGTGTTGACCGTCGCGCCCGCAGCAGCGAGGCGTTTGCCAGCTTCATGCAAGGCCGCTTGTGCATCGGCATCAGCCTGCGCCCACATGGGGGTTTCGCACACGGCAATGCGCAGACCGCGAATCGGAAGGGATTTGAGCTCATCCGCGTTGGCGATCCGGTAGATGAGGCCCAGCAAACCCAGGTCCGCAGCGCTGCGCCCATACAGGCCGATCGTATCCAGGTGTGGCGAATAGGGCTTTGCCCCTTCGATCCCAATCCGCCCAAAAGTTGGCTTCATGCCATAAGTGCCACAAAAGGAGGCCGGGCGTATGGTGGAGCCGCCGGTTTGTGTCGCCAGCGCCAATGGCACCATGCCATCTGCCACGGCAGCGGCCGAGCCGCTGGAGGAGCCGCCTGGCGTTCGGCGCACATCATGGGGGTTGCGGGTTGGGGGCAATTGCCCGCCGCAGGCAAATTCAAGCGTCGCGGTTTTCCCCAGGATCACAGCACCCGCTGCCCGCAGCACAGCCACGCAGTTGGCATCTACTGCAGGCTGATGATCCAGGTAAATCGGCGAATTGTGCTGCGTTGGTTGATCCTGGGTAGCAATGATGTCTTTGACCCCCACTGCAATACCGTGCAGCGAACTTTTGCGCGGTGTTTTGTCGCAGTGGTGGGCCTGCGCCAGAGCTAGCTCGGGGTCAAGATGCGCCCAGGCGCGGACTTCTGGCTCGCGTTTTTCGATACGCTCCAGCAAGGCCTGGGTGTACTGCACGCTGCTGAGTTTGCCCGTCGCCATCAATGCCGACGCAGCGCTTGCGGACAACTGCCAAAGTTCCATGGTGGGCTTTCGAAATTCGAATCTCTGAGCTGTAAATTGTATGCATAATTTTACTATTTGTCGGAATTTTGGCTACTTGTCAGCCGCTTATGTTTGAAATGATCTAATATTGCATACATAACAGAGACAATTTGTGCCGACACCCCTCACCCAGCACTACGCCCGCGTCATATCAAACTGGCGCAGCCTTGTCGTCCCGCAAGCCGCGCTGGAAGTCGCGCGCTTGGGGTTTACCGATTGCACCGGGGTCATGCTGGCGGGGGCCAACGAAGACGTTGTAACTCGGCTTGCTCAATACGTGCTGAACCAAGGTGCGCAGCCACGCTCGCGCTTGGTCGCGTCTGGCGTACGTGTCAGCATGGTGCAGGCCGGCCTGGTCAATGCCACCGCCGCCCATGCGCTGGACTACGACGATTTTGCGTTTTCCAACCATCCGAGCGCCGTGCTAGTCCCCACCATCCTGGCTGCGGCCGATGCAAATCCTGGTGTCTCGGGCTACCAACTGGCGGTTGCGTATTTGGTCGGGTATGAAATCTGGGCCGATTTGATGCTGCGCGAAAAGGACCTGTATTACGACAAAGGCTGGCACCCGACCGCTGTATTGGGCCCCGTTGGGGCCGCAGCGGCGGCGGCCGTTGTGCTGAACCTCAACGAATCGCAGGCAAAAGACGCCTTGGCTCTGGCGGCGTCCGACTCGGGCGGTGTGTTTGAAAATTTTGGCACCATGGCCAAGCCCTACCACGGTGGGCGCGCCTGCGCCGCAGGCCTGAATGCTGCGGGTCTTGCCTCTACTGGCCTTGCCGCAAGCTCTAGCGCTCTCGAAGGTCAACATGGCCTCATGCGCGCCCTCTCCCCGATGGGCCAGGTTGATTTGGACACCGAGTCACAAGTCGGCAAGGTCTGGCGCAGCGCCCACATGCGTTTGAATATCAAAAAATACCCCACCGTGGGCGCTTCCCAGCGCTGTATCGACGCTGTTTTGGCATTGAATCTACAAGAGCGGCTAAACCCCCATCACGTAAAGAAAATCGTAGCCCATATCAGCGAACGCCATGCCGCCGTGATGCCCTACCACCTGCCACAGGACGCGCTGCAAGCTAAATTCAGCCTCGAATTTGCCATTGCCTGTGCCTTGGTGCATAACGCGGTAGGCTTTGACCAACTGACCGACTCCACAGTGCGCGAGCCGATGATCCAGGCCCTGATGGCCAAGGTATCGATGGTGTTGACGGCTGACTTCGAGCCGGACTGGCGCGATGCCGCGCCTTTTGACATCATTCATTTCACACTGGACAACGGTCGCACCGAGTCCACCCCGGCGGTGCGCCGCGCAAGCGGGCATGCCGACACCCCGCTGTCCAGCCAAGCACTTTGGGCCAAGTTATTGGGTTGCGCGCGTCAGGCAGGGTGGGTTGAATCACGTGCCCAAGCCTTGTTTGCTGCCCTGCAGCGGGTTGATCAACTCGCCGGCGTGGGCGACATCGCATTTTCAGACTGACACCACACATGAAATCGATCCGCGATTTTGTCCGATATGCCCCCGTAACCACACGGCCGAAAATCAGTTGGCCCCACGGTAAACGCTTGTCGGTGTGGATCGTCCCCAACGTCGAGTTTTACGAATACACACCACCGCCCGCGAAGGGCCGCGAAACCTGGGATCGTGTGCCCTCCCACCCAGATGTGCGGGAATACGGCTTTAGAGACTATGGCAACCGGGTCGGCATCTGGCGCATGACAGAGCTTTTGGATCAATACCCGGTGCGCCCGACGGCGTCGTTGAATCTGGCGCTTCTCGATCATTTCCCCGAAATCGCACAATTGATCCGCGATCGGCAATGGGCCGTCATGAGCCACGGGATTTACAACACGCGTTTTCTCTACGGCATGGATGAAGCACAGGAACGCGCGTTTTATGCCGACAACGTGGCCTCCCTGCTGCGCCATACGGGCCAACAGCTGCAAGGCATCCTGACGCCGGCCATCACCAACACCGAACGAACACCCGCATTGATTGCCGAATCAGGCCTGAGCTACCACGCCGACTGGGTACATGACGACGTGCCGGTGCCCATCATCGTGCCAGGCGCACAGCGTCTGATTTCGATGCCTTACTCCTACGATCTCAACGATGCGCCGTTGTGGGACGGCAGACCCTATGGTGGGCGTTATTTTGTAGAGGCCTGCAAAGCGGCTTTTGACCGCCTGTACGCGGAGAGTGCCGACGGCGGGCGTGTGTTTTGCATCGCCCTGCATCCCTATCAGATTGGCCAGCCCCATCACATTGGCCATTTGCGCGAAATCCTCGATCACATCTGCGCCCACGAAGGCGTGTGGCACGCCACGGGAGATGAGATCGCGGCGCATTATTTGGCCAACGACTACGACCGGCACGTGGCGCATGGGCTTGACGTGGCAGCGCAGGCGGCTCATGTGGCAGCGCGCCGCTCCAAGGTTGTCGTGCGACCCAGGGCCGCCACCCCGATGGCAGGAGGGCCTGCGCCGGCCGAACGAACGCCCGGCATGGACCATCCCCACTTTAAATGGAGCCCGTTGCCGCTTCGCAAACCGCTTCGGTGGCCAGGCAATCGCGGCTTGGCCGTGGTGCCCTTGATCAATCTTGAAATGGTCGAAGACCCGCTGCCCACAGCTTGGCCACAAATTCACAGTGTCGGCGGTGGATTGATCCGCGATTTTCCGAATATCTCGCGCGTCTCTACGCGGGAATACGGACATCGGGTCGCCATCTTCAGGATTGTCGAGGCGCTCAAACGCCATGGCATTCGCCCTTCAGTTGCCATTGATGTGATGACGGCAGAGTTTTACCCCGCACTGGTTGACTATTTGCGCGACGCGGGTAGTGAGTTTGTGGCGCATGGTCTTTCCGTGAGCCGCCCGATCACCAGCGCCATGACCCTGGAAGCAGAGCGAAACTACATTGCCGAAACCCTGGAGCGCCTGCAAGCCTGCAACATCACACCGACCGGCTGGTTTGGCCCCGAGTATGGCGAATCCACCCGCACGCCCCAACTATTGGGTGAAGCAGGTTTGGCCTATGTATGTGACTGGGCCAATGACGAGCAGCCCTATGCGATGACGACGCCCGGCAGTTTGGTGGCAATGCCATTGTGGGCCGACTTTGATGATCAGACCGTGCTCATCAACCGCATGTGTAATCTGGACTTATTGGAGGATCACTTTCACAAGGCTCTGGACCAATTGCACATTGACGGACAAACCAACGCGCGTTTATTGCACTACTGCGTGCGGCCCTGGGTGTCTGGCGCACCTTTACGTATCGCCATGTTTGAACGGGTCATCCAACACATCGCGCGCCTTGAAGGTGTCTGGACGCCCACCGCCAATGAAGTCGTGACCGCTTGGAAGGCATCAGCACAACATGATTGAACTCAAACAAGTTTCCAAGAGGTTTTTGACGCCAGGTGGCAAGGCCATAGACGCTTTGCAAGCGACGGACTTGACCATCGAATCAGGCGCGGTTTTTGGACTGCTTGGATTTTCTGGCGCGGGCAAGAGTACCTTGCTGCGCTTGATTAACCGGCTTGATGAACCGACGGGCGGCTCCGTGCAAATCGACGGGCAAGAGCTGACGGGCCTGTCTGACGCCGCACTGCGCCAGGCGCGACAAGGTATTGGCATGATTTTTCAGCAGTTCAATTTGCTGTCGCACCGAAGCGCCTTGCTGAACGTGGAATTTTCATTGGAAGTTGCCGGCTGGCCAGCCCAGGCGCGGCGCACCAAGGCGCGCGAGGCCTTGGCCGCCGTGGGTTTGTCAGACCGCGAAAACGCCTACCCGGCCCAACTCTCCGGTGGGCAGCGCCAGCGCGTCGCGATCGCCCGCACACTCGCCACATCGCCCAAAATACTGCTGTGTGACGAAGCCACTTCGGCGCTGGACCCCCACACCGCCCTGTCCATTTTGCGACTTTTAAAACAACTGAATAGAGAGCGCGGCATGACCATCGTCATCGTCACGCATGACATCAAAGTAGCCAACTACCTGTGCCAACACTGTGTCGTGCTGGAAAAGGGGCGCGTGGTAGATCGTATTGACATGGGCAACCCCAATCCCGGGAGCCTGCTGGGGAAATTTTTCTTTGAAACTGCTAAAGGCTGGACAGACCAAACCGTGTTGCCCCAGGAGGATGTATGACCGATCTTTTCAAGGCGCTTGTTGAGTTTGGCCCCGACTTGTGGAAGGCGACTTTGGACACCCTGTTGATGGTCAGCGTGACCATGGCTAGCGCGGCGATATTCGGAACACCGCTGGGGGTGCTTCTCTTCACCTCAGGCCCAGGCGGCCTTTATCCGAAACCATTGCTCAACCGCATCGTGGGTTACGTTGTCAACGTGTTGCGGTCTTTTCCGTTCATTATCTTGTTGGTCATCCTGATTCCGTTTTCGCGCATTGTGGTGGGCACCAGCATTGGCCCGAAAGCAGCGGCAGTGGCCTTGTCGTTTGCCGTGATACCGTACTTCGCGCGGCTGGTGGAACAAAATTTGAGGGATGTCCCGCGCGGCGTAATTGACATGGCACAGGCTTGTGGGGCATCGAAATGGAACACCATTTTCAAGGTGCTCATTGCCGAGGCCTTGCCCGCGCTGGTCGGTAGTTTCACCGTAACGGCCACGGGATTTATTGCGTATTCTGCGGTGGCGGGTGCGGTCGGTGCGGGCGGTTTGGGTGATCTGGCTATCCGTTATGGGTATTACCGCTTTGAGACTTCGATCATGGTGTGGTGTGTAGTGATCATGTTCCTGCTGGTGCAATCGACGCAAATGCTCGGTGCCTGGTTGGCGCGGCGCATTGACAAGCGATAGGTTTAGGCAGGCCGAGTTTTATATATTTTTCTTTCTTTTTAGGAGATGACGATGAAAAAGCGTACTTTGGTGAAGGCTCTTTTGGTGACGACCCTGGCTTTTGGCGGCCTGGCGCAAGCGCAAAGTGTGTTGCGCATTGGTTTCTTTCCCGGCCCCTATGCCGACCAGTTCAAACGCGGCGTGATGCCCGGCCTGGAAAAGGCGGGCGTCAAAGTAACCTTGACGGAGTTTTCAAACATCATCCAGCTTAATTCTGCGCTGATGGATGGCAACCTCGATGCCAATGTGTTCCAGAATCGGGCCTTCCTGGAAACCTTCAACGCGCAGTACAAAGGGGACCTTGTAGAGGTGTTGCAGGTGCCCAGCGCACCTTTGGGCCTGTATTCCAAAAAGATCACCAGCTTGAGTGCCTTGCCCAATGGCGCCCGGGTTTCTGTGCCCAACGACCCCACGTCACTGGGACGCTCCTTGGCGTTTTTGCAGCAGCAGGGCTTGATCACCATTGACCCCGCCGCCACGCCGGGCCGGGCCACGGAAAAACAAGTCACCGGCAACCCCAAAAACATCCAGTTGGTGTTGTTGGACGCACCGCAGATTCCGCGCTCCCTCGAAGAGGTCGACATGGCGGCAGTGTTGGGCAACCACGTCATTGCCTCGGGAATGTTGTTGTCGTCGGCTCTGGTGTTGGAAGACCCGGCGCCGCAGTACCGCATCATCCTGGTGGCACGCAAGGAAGTGGCCAACGGCGCGGTGCTCAAGCAGTTGGCGGAAGGGTACAAATCTGCTGACTACCGCAAGTTTGTGGAATCTGATCCGAAAGCCAAAGGATTCTCGCGGCCTGAATACTGGCGTTAATGGGCACCGGGCAGGCGACACCGAAAGAGTTCGACATGGCTGAACCTACGACGTCGAGCAGTGTCGATGCGGCCTGCAAAGCCATCCGTGAAGCGATTCTGAGTGGTCGCTACGCCGGTGGCAGCCGCGTGCGCGAGGTAGAAGTCTGTGAGTTGGCAAAGGTCTCACGCACGTCTGTGCGTCAGGCTTTGACCCTGTTGGCGGCAGAAGGTTTTGTCGAATTGCGTCCCAACCGGGGGGCAGTGGTCATCGACTGGACAGACACCAATCTGCTGGAAATTTTTGACTTGCGCGCCATGCTCGAAGCTTATGGTGCGTCGCTGGCCGCCCAGCGTGCATCGCTGCAGGAAACTGCGGCCATGCGTGAAGAGGCGGTGAATTTTTGCAGCCTGATCCGCAGCGGCGGCACTGCGGACATGCGCCAAATTGCCGAATCCAACAACCGCCTGCACCGCTTGATTCTCGATGCCGGGAAAAACCCGCGCCTGGCATCGCTCCTGGTGGCGGTCGTTCACATTCCGCTGGTCAAGCAGACTTTTGCAAAGTACACCCAAGTAGCCCTCGAGCGCAGCGCAGCACAACATCTGGATCTCGTGTCGGCCATAGAAGCCGGTGACCCGGTGTGGGCGGAGGCCGCGATGCGCGCCCATATCCACGCGGCCAAGCAGGTGATTTTTCCGACGCCTCCTACGAACTCGATTGCTTCGTCGCCCCTGGCCATATGAATCCAACTCCGACGCGTTCCGCAGGCGCAGCGCCGCATGCGCAGGTAGTGCTTGACCATGTGGGATTCATCGTCGAAGACCTCGACGCCAGCGCCGACCTGATGGCCCAACTGGGCTTCACGATGACGGCACGCGCGGACCATTCACGCACCGACGAACAGGGCCGGCAGGTATCGACCGGCAGCGCGCAACGCTCCATCATGTTCGAGAATGGTTATATCGAATTGATGCAGATCACTGACCCCACCAAAGGTCACCAACTGGCATCTGCCATCGATGTGCGGTTCGGCCTGCACATCGTGGCCTTGGGTACGGACGATGCACAGGCCTGCCACGAGCAGTGTACGGGCCGTGGTGTGACTACTGGCCCGCTATTGAACTGGTCGCGGCCCATTCATGAAATCGACGCTCACGGTTTGGCCCGTTTTGCTTACTTTGGGTCCGCCTGGTCGGCGCAAGATCCCGCCTACGTTTGCTGGGTGCAACACCTCACGCCTGAGCTAATGCGCACCCCTCGCTTGGTGCGGCATAACAATCAGGCATTGGCACTCTCGGGCGTGTGTTTCAGCGGCCCGCGCTCGCAAGGCACCGCCTGGCGCGAGCAGCTATTGGCTGCCGGAGCGACGGCTGAAAGTCACCCGCCGTCGATGAACGACGTGGTGTTCCCCAACGCCCGCGTGTGCATCGCTGTACAGGATGACGCCGCATCAGTCTTGCCGTCCGCGCTCGAACTGCAATTCTCTGATTTGCCGGGCCTGCGTGGACGCTGCGAGGCCTTGCATCTGGACATGCAGCGCGTCAATGACAACGCATTCAGTCTCGACTTGAGCGCGCAACTTGGCCTTGCGTTGATTTGCCGCGCAGCTGCTTGAAAGGGAATCTCGCGATGTCCGTTCTCAACCCCACCGCTGACGCCGCCCGCGCCATGGATGTCATGCAAGGCGGCGGCGTTGCCATCTTGCCGAATGACGTGGGTTATTCACTCATTGCCTCGGACCCAACAGCACTCAAGAAAATATTTGACACCAAGAAGCGCGCGCCGACCAAACTCAACGCCATGTTGGGCAACGACGATTTGCACCACGAGTTGCACGTGATGAGCCCACGCGGACGCGCCATTGTGGATGCGATCACGCAAGACTACGATTTGCCGCTGGGTTTGATCGCCCCCTGCAAGGCCGATCATCCGCTCTTGCGCAAGCTCGACACAGACACTTACGAGCGCAGCACCAAAGGCAGCACCCTCTTGATGCTGCTCAACGCAGGCCCGTTTCACCGTGAAATCACCCGCCTGAGCTTGGCGCGCGAGACGCTGCTGTTTGGCTCGTCGGCCAATTTGTCAATGCACGGCACCAAGTTCCGCGTGGAAGACATGGAGCCAGAAATCACCGCGATTGCGGATATCACCATCAACTACGGCCTGATGAAGTACCACCCCTGGGCGGCATCGTCCACTCTCCTCAATGGCGAAACACTGGAGGTCGTACGCCATGGCTCGTGTTTTGAAAACATCGCCGACATTTTGAAGCGGCATTTCAAAGTGGATCTGACGCCGCGCCCCACCGTGTGAGCCGCCTGAGAAGCGCGCTATTTCACCAGGTTCACGACGCCCGAAAACGTCAAAAACGCCGCCGCTGTGGTCACCAGGATGATGCGGGCAATGCGGCCGCTATCCGCTTCGTATTTTTCAGCCAGCATGGCCACATTGCTGGCACTGGGCAGCGCCGCCACCAGCACCATGACAGACAGTGCGAATTTGCTCAGCGGCAACCCCAGATAAATCGCACTGCTGCCGACCAGCAACACCAAGAGCGGGTGAACTATCAGCTTCAGCAAGGCCATGGGCAGGTATTCCCCCAGTTTGAGCGGCTCTGCGTGGCCCTTGGCGGTGAGAATGTAGGAGCGTGCCAGCACAGCACCAATGGTGAAAAGCGCCACGGGTGAGGCGGCATCAGCCAACATGCCCAGGGTTTGCGCCATGGGTTTGGGCAGCTCCAGGCTGATGGCCGACGACACCGCGCCCAACAAAATAGCCCATGGCATCGGGTTGATGACAACACCTTTGAGCGCATTTTTCAGGGCCTTGGCAGCGCCATGTTCGTCCGCCCCGTCGAGCGTCGATAAAGCGATGCACAAGGACGAGGTGACAAACAGATCCACCACAATCGTAATGATGGCAGGCCCCGCCGCTGAGGGGCCCAACAACGCCACGATTAGCGGCACACCCAGGTAGCCGGTATTGGGAAAAGCGGCGACCAGCGCGCCGATGGAGGCATCTTTCCAGCCGATGCGCCTGTTGAAGCTGATGGCAACTGCAAAGCCCACCATCACCAGCGCACAGAACAAATACGGCAAGACGACGCTGGCATCCAGCAAATCGGCAGTCGGCAAACCCGCACCAAAGCGGTACAACATACAGGGCAACGCGAAATACAACACAAACCCGTTCAATCCCGGAATCGCCTCCAGCGGCAACCAGCCTTGTTTACCGGCGACGAAGCCCGCCAACACCACGGCGAAAAAAGGGAAAGTGATGAGCAGGATTTGTAGCACGGGTGTATTTTCACCCAGCAAGCTTGCGCAGGCCTGATGCAGCGTCTGTATGATTCGCCGTCGGGCGCAACGTCGGTTTATGCGCATCGCCCTTTTTGTATGGCTCTCCTGGCCGTTTTGCATATGTCCGCCCTCCCCACCTCCGGCCCTGGCCTCAACACTGCCCAACAAGAAGCCGTCAACTTCATGCGCGGCCCTTGCCTGGTGCTGGCCGGCGCGGGCTCGGGCAAGACGCGGGTCATCACGCACAAGATTGGGCGGCTGATTCAGGTCGGCCTGGAGCCCAAGCGGATTTACGCCATCACCTTCACCAACAAGGCCGCTGCCGAAATGCGCGAACGCGCCAAGGCACTGATTGGCCGCGCCGCCAAGGAAGTGGTGGTCTGCACCTTTCACGCGCTGGGCGTGCGTATGTTGCGCGCAGATGGCGCGGCGCTGGGGCTCAAACCCGCGTTTTCGATTCTCGATGGCGACGACGTAACCAGCATCCTCAAAGACGCGGGCGGCACAACAGATGCCAAAGTGGCGCGCGGTTGGCAGTGGACGATCTCCCTCTGGAAAAACCAGGGCCTGAACGCCACTGCGGCTGAAGCGCAAGCCAAAGATAACGATGAGCGGCAGATCGCCCGCATCATGGCGCGCTACGAGGAGCGTTTGACGGCCTACCAAAGCGTGGATTTTGACGATCTGATCTCCCTGCCGCTCAAATTGCTACAAAATAATGAGCATGTTGCGCATAAATGGCAGGGGCAAGTCGGCCATTTGCTGGTCGACGAGTACCAGGACACCAACGCCACGCAATATGAATTGCTCAAGCTGCTGATGGGCGGCCAGCCGGCCAAAGAAGCCAAATTCACCGCTGTGGGTGATGACGACCAGAGCATCTACGGCTGGCGCGGCGCGACGCTGGACAATTTGAAGAAACTGCCGATCGATTTCCCTACGCTCAAAGTCATCAAGCTGGAGCAAAACTACCGCTCCACCGGCGCGATTTTGCAGGCGGCCAACAACGTGATCGCGCCCAACCCCAAACTCTTCCCGAAGAATCTGTGGAGCGACCTGGGCGTGGGCGAGCCGGTGCGGGTGGTCGACGCCGATAACGAAGAACACGAGGCCGAGCGGGCGGTGGCGCGCATCCAGGGGCTGATCTCGGGCACGCAGGTGCTGGCCGAGTCGCGCAACGCCAGAGAACTCATTGGCCATGCGGCGGGCGCGCCACAAGCGCTGCACAAAGAGTTCCGTGATTTCGCCGTGTTGTACCGCGCGAATCACATGGCCAAACCGTTTGAGAAGGCGCTGCGCAAGGCGCAAATTCCGTACAAAGTCTCAGGCGGCACGAGTTTTTTTGATCGCGCCGAGATCAAGGACCTGTGCGCCTGGTTCCGCTTGTGGATCAACAACGACGACGACCCGGCTTTCCTGCGTGCGGTGACCACGCCGAAGCGCGGCATCGGCCACCAGACGCTGGAGCAGTTGGGCACTTTTGCGTCGTCGTACAAAGTCAGCCTGTTTGAAGCCCTGTTTTCTCCCTCACTGGGCAGTGTGTTGAACAAAAAGGCGCTAGGCAGCCTGCATGAATTTGGCAGGTATGTGAATGATCTGGAGTTTCGCGCGCGGCAAACCCTGGGCGCCGAAGCGGCGGCTGATTTTTTGAAAGACTGGCTCAAAGAGATCGGTTACGAGCAACATTTACAAGACGGTGAAGAAAGCGAAAAACTAGCCGCCGCGCGCTGGAGCAATGTGCTTGATTTTTGTGAGTGGATGTCAGCACGCTGTGGCGGGCAGATTGACGACATCTCGGGGGCCGATGGCGCATTTGACGGCGCAGGTGAGGTGCGTGAGCTCAAATCGCTACTTGAGGTGGCGCAAACCGTGTCGCTGCTGTCCACCATCAGCGAACGCGAGACGGATCAAAACGTCGTCACCCTCTCGACCCTGCACGCCGCCAAGGGCCTGGAGTGGCCGCATGTTTTGCTGGTGGGCGTGAACGAAGGGCTATTGCCGTTTCGACTTGAAGACGGCGATGTCGAAGCCAAACTCGAGGAAGAACGTCGCCTGATGTACGTCGGCATCACCCGCGCCCAGCGCAGCCTGGCGGTGAGCTGGACCAAACGACGCAAAAAAGGCCGCGAGACCGTGCCTGCCAAACCCAGCCGTTTTATCGCCGAAATGGCCCTGGACAAGGCCAGCACACGTGAAGACCCCCGTGAGAAACTGAAAGCCCTGCGCGCAGAGTTTGCCAAAAAAATGGTGCTGGATGCTGCGGCGGCAGAAGCCAACTCGCCCAGTCGAAAGCGGCCTGTGGGGGCGTAAGGTTCGTAGTTTTTCGCGAGGAAAGAAGTTTTTTAATTATTAATTTTGTGTTAATTTATGATGGATTTTAAATCTAAATTTAATCATTGTATATAGCATACTAGTGTGACTTTACGAGACCTAAGTTCCTATTTTGTCATTTACACTATTTGTAATTAAATATTTTGAAAATTTGATTTTGAACGTCGCAAATAACAGCGCCTTTTGTGCCCGCTGGTCCCGCCACACTATCGCCGCCCTGACCCGCATCTCCACTTATTCGGTCTTCGCGGCGGCCAGCCTGTGGCCGCACACCGCCACCGCCCAAACCCCGGCAACGGCATCCAGCACACCCGCCTTGGGCTGCAAGAGCCACGACCGCAGCAGCCTATCGCGCTTTTGGGAGCTCGAAGTCGGCAGCGACTGCGGCACCTTCGGTATTCGCGGCTACCACCCCACCAGCCTCTCGGTGATTGGCTCGGACGGCGCGAACACCCAGCCCGCCTCCACGGCGCCCGGCCACACCGCGCTGGCCGCGACGGCCTACAGCCCGACTGAAACCCGCATCCAGCTTTCGGTGCGCACCAAAATCGCCCAAGGCCTGCTGACCAACGGCCTGCTCTCGCCCCAACATCCTGACGCGCGGGATTCGCTCTGGTTTGGCTACACCCAGCAGTCGTACTGGCAGCTTTTCACGGGCGACCTCTCCCGCCCCTTTCGCAGCACCGACCACGAGCCCGAGATCACCTACATCTTCCCCACCGACGCGCCCCTGCCCGGCGGGTGGCGTTTGCGATACAGCGGCATTAGCCTGGTCCACCAGTCCAACGGCCAGGCCCTGCCACTCTCGCGTAGCTGGAACCGCACCGTGCTCCTGGCCGGCATGGAGAAGGGCAAAAACCTGCGCATCACCGGCAAACTGTGGCAGCGCATCCCCGAGAGCGCCGCAGACGACGACAACCCCGGTATCGAGGACCTGATTGGCCGCGCAGAAGTCGCCGCGTTTTGGGACGTCAACCCCTTCAACACCCTGGGTATCACCCTGCGCCACTCGATGACCAGCACCGCCAATGGCTCCGTGCGCCTCGAATGGCTCAAAAGTTTTGGCGACACTCCGCCGTCCAGCTCCCGCAGCGGCTTGCGTTTTCACACCCAGTTCTTCAGCGGCTACGGCGACTCGCTGGTCGATTTCAACCGGCGGCGCAATGTGCTGAGTATTGGATTGAGTTTGGTGGATTGGTGAAGGCCGGGCTTGGGTTAGGTCGGTTTTAGAGGGGAATAATTAACACCCATATTAATTCTCCTCATTTGCGCGTCGTATTTTTGATTTTTTTGCACTTGGGTCTCGTAGAATAATCATAGTTAGCTATAAAATATATAGCATTCAAATATTCGACAAGCGGCGCCAGCCCTCTGCCAGGCGCTGAACCTGCGGTGCTCAATTGCACCCGTCCCAACGCATAAATGCAAAAACGGCCCGGAACCGGTGAAGGCGCTGGGGCGTTAAGACTTGGTGGCCTGGGGCGGACTTGAATTGTGCTGACCGGCAATACTACGCGCAAAGATTCATATAAGCCACACTCATGAAACAGCCTGGAATACTACGCTGATAGGCTATGTTCGAACAGGTGTACCGGCAAATCTGATCATCGCAACGCCCAGATGGTTTTCAATGATCTTTACTGCCAATGGAGCTTCCGTAAACGTTTGCATAAAGGTATGGTGGGTTGTCAGCACAAGATCTTGAAGTATCGAGTCTGATTCGAGGTCAGTAATTTTCAAGCCTATTTTTTTGCAGTCTTCTATGTGAATATGCCTAGCATGTGAACGAACCAAATCTGGACTCGACAACGCCTTAACAATTTGCTTGGCTTTGGAATTGGCTCCTCGCTTTCCCAGAAACATTCCAGTTACCAGCCACTTTTCAACAACTTCCTTTGACCACTCAATCGCATGCTCACACTGCCCGATAAATGTCGGATGGTATTTCCCAATAATGGTTTACCACATTGGGATGGATGCGGGGTTATTTTTTACTTCGTCAACTGCTTTCTTAAATTCAGCAAGAACGCCATAAGCGGGCACTCCGCTAAATTGAGGATCGATCGGCCCCAAATTTGATTGCTTCCCCATTACGATTTCTTTGCAGGAACAGGCGATCATGGTTCCCGCTGACATAGCCAATTGAGGAACGAACGCCCGGATATCTGTCCCAAACATCCTCCTCAAATAGTCAACTATTGACTCGGCTGCAGCTAGTGACCCACCGGGAGTGTGAAGAATTAAATCCAATCCAAGTGACCTATCCAGATTGTGAATGGTCGCCATGAAAGCATTCTTATCGTTGTCATCAATGCTCAATTCAGCTGTGTTAGGTGACCGAGTTATCCAGCCCGAATAATAGGCAATTACATTTCGTCCGGTATGTTTGGAAAGCTGCAAAAGGTAGGATCGTCGAATCTGATCGATTGGACTCGGAGCCTGAGATTGAGTAGCTTGGGTCTGCGCTTTTAGATCTGTCAGCTCTTTCAGCACCTGATTCCAATTGGGCATCGATTATCTAATTTTGAGGTTACGTGTGATTACCAGTTGACGGAATAGCTGTCCAATTTGTCAATGAAAAAATTTGGAAATGCTCCGGCGTATTGTCTTGCGGCAAGAAGTACTTCAGATATTCTTGCGCAAAATCCTTCTCTTCAATTTTAGGTTGCCGTTGTGATTTTTGCTTCACACCGGCCTTTGTCCGTTTCCTAACAGGCGACCCTAAACTCACGTTCATTGAATTGGCTTTCTAAGAGCGCTCATAGTAATCCTATTTGCAAATTGCCAGTATAAAGAAATTGGCAAATTGATATTTTTTTGTGCAGAACCACGCTATTGGAGGAAACGGGAAGAGGTGGGACTTGGCGGGCTGATGCGGGACAATATCAGCTAAATCAATGACTTACGAGAGCTTGGCGGTCGTCAGCGGCAAAAAAAGCGCACCACGATAATTTTGGCCGATCGGGTCCTGGGCGGGGATGAAGACGGGCCGGGGTGGGGTGGCCGCCAGCTCAGCCATAACGTGGCGTTTAAGGCGGTCTAAACGGGCCTTGTAGAGGTCAAACGCCTCTGAAAGCACCAGTTCCCGGGATATGGCCACCTGAGCCTTGGGGGCCAGGGAAAAACCGCTCCAGGGGCGATCTGGCAAGCCATCCAAATTGGCTAAGCTTGGGCGCGACCGCCCAACCCCCTCTCCAATGAAAGAATTGTCAAGCTTGGGCGCAGTTTCAGACTTATACATAGTCAAAAAGCCTGTGGATAACTAAACAGGCTTGGTTGGGTGGCGGCGGCACAGTCGGATCGCTTCAGCCATGAATGATGCGTGAATTAAAAACACAAACAGAGCACCACAGCCGTTACGGCATCGCCGGTCTGCATTGCTGCAACTTCTTCCCGCCAGTTCCCGGGCGCAGCCATTACTGCGCATGGTCTATGGTCCCTTGTTTGTGCTTTTCGGTTCATTTTCTTTTAAAAAGCAGTCACGATTCCTCCTCTTTAAACAGCCCCGGCTGCACCTTCGCCCGCTGGGCCGCCAGAATGCGCCGATAGACCTGGTAGACATGCACGGTGCTGATGCCAAACTCGCGCGCCAATTCTGGGGCGTTCCCGCGCGCCATACGCTGATAGATTTGCAGGTCGCGCTGGCTCATTTTGAACGTCTCATCGGCTGGAATGTACACGCTTTGGCCCTTCCAGTGCTCACACAGGAAGTCGGCTACGGCGTTGCCCAGATCGGCGGGCTGTGTTTCGACTTGGACGCCGTGATCG
>JANOXL010000096.1:0-26344 GCA_031418395.1 Rhodoferax sp.
CGTGGTCGCCTTCAATGGTCTGGCGCAATTCATGCTCTACACCAGCTGGGTGCTGTACACCACCTTCAAGTTTGGTTGGGGCCCGCTCGAAAACGGCTGGTCACTCGCCGCGGTGGGCGTGGTCAGCGTGATCGTGCAAGGCTTTTTGCTCGGCAAATTGCTCAAACGTTTTTCGCCGCAAAGCCTGGCCATCGTCGGCCTGATCTCCAGCGCGCTGTCTTACCTGATGTGGGGCCTGGCCTGGGCCGGCTGGGTCATGTTTGCTGTGATCGGCCTGAACTTTTTGGCCAACACCGTCACCGCCGCTGTCAACAGCATGATCAGCGGCGCGGCAGACGCCAAAAACCAGGGCAGCACGCTGGGCGCGGTGAGCAGCCTCAATAGCCTGATGGCGGTCATCGCCCCGCTCATCGCCGCACCGCTCTTGGCGCTGGTCTCGCATTTGCCGCAAGGCGACTGGCGCATCGGCGCACCGTTCTATTTTTGTGCGGTGTTGCAGGTGGTTTCTTTATTGCTTGCGGTTTGGCATTTCAGGAAGCACCGGCGCAGGAGCGTCGCGTAGACACGGCCCGGCAAGGGCCGCCAGCGTCAATCACCGGCGTTTCGGCCTTGATCGCGAGCCTCAAGGGCAAGGCGCAGGCGCTCGGTAAAGGCCATCTCGGGCTGCGCCGCCTCGAGCGCGCGCCAACCCGCCAGCAGCCTGCGCGACCAGCCGGGGCCTCTTGAGACAACATCTTCCCAAGCGCCAATCAAGACGTCCCCATCGTTCGCGAGCAGGTAGTCCAGCAAAGCGCCCGCCTGCGCCAAGTCTTTGTTGGCCTTCACGCGTTGCGCCACCGGGCGCTCGCCCTGCACGATCAGCTTGTGCAGGGCAAAGCGCTGCGGCTGCGGCACGTTGACCACAATGGGGCCATTGCGCGTCAGCAGGGTGGCGCGCATCGGGTCTTCCAGCGACAGCTCCATGAACTTGAGCGGTTGCAGCGTCAAGTTCAGCGCGGGCAAATACACCGGTTCGTCACCCGTGCGGCCCACGCTGGTCAGAAAGTCCAAATCAAAATCAGGCTCGTCGGGCTTTTTGAACGTCGTATTGCTTTGCACCGGGATGAAACCCAGACCCAACGAATCGATGGCCGCCCGTGCGTCGAGCTGGACGCTGGACGGCAAGGCGATGGAGAGATTTTTCCCCGCATGGGCGAAGTCCAGATCAAGTGTGAACGCCCCGGTGTTCCAGCGCACGCCAAAATGGTTTTGGTAGGCTAGAAACGCGTGCGTTCCGACCAGAATGCCACCGGCGGCAAAGAAACCGTAAGCGCTCAGGCGTTCAATCACCCGCGCGTGTTTGAGCGGAATTTCCGCGCAGCCGTAGGCAATGGCCGCACGCGCCATGCGTGTGAGGGCAGATTGCTCGTCGCGCTTTTGTGGGTTGGCATGTTCCGCGATCAAGGCCCGGGTGGGCGCGTCGTCCGGCCCCACGTAGACCTGCTGGGCCTGGCCGCCGGGCATCTTGACCTGGTAGTACCAGTAGTCGCGCGATGTCACCGTTTTTTTCGCGAAACCTCCTGGCAAACGTGCGATAGAGCGGCCCAGTTCGGCCTGGCGGGCAGCGGTGTCCAAGCCGGCAAAAGCCGCCTGGGCAGCCGCGGGGAGTTGGTTGTGATGATTCACTATACTACCTATTTATTTTTGGTAGTATAACTGCAACTTTAAAATCCGCGCCGCGCACATCGCAATAATCATGGCAGGACGCGGGTTCCATTTCTATTCGCCCGGCCCCAACTAAACCATACCCAATCCAAACCCCCAAATCCAAATAACCACAGGAATCAGAAATCAGAAATTTCAATTCGCCAGGGACAACACCACACGAAACCCGATGCCGTTGAGCCAGTCGTCAGGGTGACTCCCGTTGCGGAAGGAACAACGCGCGTTGACGGGATCGCCGAACCACGACCCGCAGCGCAGCGCGGGCGTGTCCGAATTTTCATGCGTATCCTCGCTCACCAAATCTTGATCCCTGCTCACCCTTGCTGAATTGACTGCTGCGCCTTTGTAGAGGTTGTCCATCCATTCCCACGCATTGCCCGCCATGTCATATAGCCCGATTGGAGTGGGCCGATAAAGCCCAACAGCACAGACACTGCCGACGGTTTGGTTCAAATTCGCCTGCTGATCGGCCAGCTTTTCATCATCGCCCCAGGGCCACTTGCGTGCGTCTGCTCCTGCGGTAGAGGCCGCACGCGCCGCGCGCTCCCATTGGTCTTCGGTGGGCAGCAGCACTTGGTACCCCTCCAACTTGGCTGCGTCAAGTGGCCCACGCATCTGCTCGCTAAGCCAGCGGGCATAGGCGCGCGCCTCAAACCAGCTGACACCCACGACCGGGCGGCTGGCCAAGCGCCTCTGCTCGGCCCAATCCATTGGCATTTTGCGCAAATCAACGCCGCGACGGGCCAGCCACTCTTTGTAATCTTTGTCTTTGACTTTGCTGTCGAATCCGCCATTTCGCCAATCCACGCCCTGTTTGTCCCACCAGGCGTTGTTGTCGGCATAACCACCGGTGTCGATGAACTTTGAATATTGCTGCACGGTCACCAAGGTCCGGCAGATGTAGAAGGGCTCTCGGATAGTGACGGTTCTCGGCGGGTTGTTGCTGACGTCTTCGCTCCCCATTTGAAAATCGCCCGCCGGGATAGACACGAAACCGGGGATCGGCTCGTCTTTCTCCAAATTGCCATTGAAGCGGGTTTTGAAGAGGTAGGGGCGTTCAGGGTTAAAACGGTCGTCGCAGCCCAGCAGTGAGCGCACGTCGCCCCAAAGGGCACGGACTTTCGGAACTGCCTCCCGTTCTGGACTGATAAAGTGTCTGACCAAATCCCACAACAGCCGCCCATGCTCTCCCACAAACGGCGCCAGATACTGCAGGCCGTTGAGCAAGCGCAACTCTTTCACAGGCCTCGAATCCGGGCCACTTTCACCGAGCTTCATTGTCAGCGCAGCGACTAAATTTCTCATTGTCCGCTGATCCATGATTCTGCCAATTGGCATTTCATGCCGCGACGCCATATTGGCCTGCGCTTCAGTTTCTGGCGAAAGCAGCAGGGCCGCGAGTTCATCGACGTTGCTGATAGAAAAAGTGGTTGGGGCCGTGGCCTGCCTCACTTGCATTGACTCCGCCGAACCATCGGCTTGCCCGGAAGTTCCGGACATTTCAAAAGTCGCCATTGGAACAATCACGTTCAACGACATCGTGCCCGGAACCGGCTCAACTTTTGCAAGCAAACTCCGATACGGCTCAAAAACAAGTTCGTGCGGCTTATCGCGAGTACGCACCATCTCGTCGGCCAGGCGTTTGGTGAGCTTCAGCACGTCAAACACGTGGCGCTGGGCAGACCGATGCTCGATCAATTGCAGAACCAAGGGCAGGCGCACCTGTTGCGCGCTGGTGCGGTCGGACGGTTTGCCCTTGAAGGCGTTGGCGATTCGATTGACCACATAACTGTGGGTTGACTCCAAAGCCTCGGGTTTCCAATCTTCGCTTTCGCCCATTTTCGGGTCGACCGCCCAGCGCCACAGGTCAATATCGGCTATCGCGGCGCTTTTCAAGTCGGCGGGCAAGTCAGGTGCCTGCACCGTCGCGGCAAGCACTGGGCGCGGCGCGAATGCGGCCAGCAGCGTGGGAAAGCAGTCTCCCCGCCTGCGAATGAGCCGGAACATTTCCGGCTGGAACAGTTGGATCAACAGGTTGACGAGCACCACCCGCACGTCAATGCCGTCCGAGCTGGTTATTCGCAAGGGCCGCTCGCGCAAGCGGGCAATTTCAGCCACTTGGTGCAGCAGTTCCACCAGGCGAATCAGCTTGCGCGGCATGAAGGCGTCAAAACCGCTCAAGGCAAGGTCCAGCAGGTCGGTGGGCGCAATGGCCTGTTCCTTGGACTTGGACGTAGCCAGCGCGGGCGATATGTCCGCAACCTCCTGCCTAAGCGGCGCGGAGGCAAGGTCAACCTGCTCGTCAAACCATCGGCGGGCGGGGTCGGTTTCCACCTGCTTTTCGTAACTCCGCACAAACGCGCGTGCCTGGTCGGGTGTGAGCGCGGGCAAGCGAAACGGAACGTGGACGATCTTCTCAAGGTACTCAAACCCAGTGATCGGCATGTCTGGCTTTTTGCCTTGCAAGAAATAGTCTTTGTAGCGGTGGCCAATGCCGCGTTCGATGACTTCGTCGTCCAGCGCCAGTACGAAGGCAAAACTCTCGGTGTTGAAGATGGTCTTGATCAGCTCGAGCGCCTGCACGGCTTTTTCGGGCATGCAGCGGTCAAGGTCGTCGATGAAGATGACGAAGTTGATGCGGGTGTTGGGCGTCAACTCGGCTTGATCAAAGAGGCTCTTGCGCTCCTCATACTGGCCCGGCCGGGTCAACGCGCCGAGTAATTCATGAATACGGTAAAAGTAGCTGCCATCCAAGCTGGGTTTGGCAGCGTGCTCAGCCAGCTTCTTCTTTTTGGCGGCTTGCGCTTTGTCTTTTGCCGCCTCGCTGCCAGCGTCTGCAGCAGCTTCCAGCCAGTCTTCCATCTCATCCGGCAACTCGATGCGGGTGCCCAGCACCGAAATGCTTGCCAGCGTCTTTTGCACCACCGGAAAAACCGCTTTGGCCACTTTGGCGCCTTTGGTCAATGCCGGTTTTGCCTGCTCGAAGAAGCTGAAGGCTTTCTTGCCGCTCTCCACCAGGGACTGAACAACTGTCGGGTCTCGTTTCAACGCGTCTTTGAGCGCATTGAGCACGTGGATAACCATCGGCACATGCAGATGCTCCTCGTGTTCATACTTCCAGGGCTGAAACATGACAGGAACCGTCAAGCTAAACCCCGCATCAATTTCACGGGCGGAAATTTGCGCCTTCATCTCAAACTCGGCACGCTTGTTTAGCAGCTTGAGCAAATGCGATTTGCCCGCGCCCCATTCGCCAAAGATGCCAACAACCAGCGGGTCGTCACCCAGCGGTTTGCCGCCTTTGTCTTTCTCCAGCGCCCGCACGACGCGGCTCCACAGCGCATCCGCATACGCGCCATAGCCCAGCCAGTCGTCGTCTGCCGGTTTGCCGCCGGGGCTGTTGTCAGAGGGGTTTGGCGCCATGTTGTTGTGTGGTTTTGGATTGCAAACGACTTTAACCGCGAAAGCTTTGTTGGCACATAGTTGCTATTATATGTATAGCTATTTACGTAATATTCACGAGACCTAATGCCGCTTTTTATCATATTTCCTGCAGACTGGGCCGTTTTTGGCAATTTGTTAACACCCATGTTAATTATTGCCAATCGAGTCACGCAGGGCACATCAAGCCTGCCTTTGGGGCCGCCCTCGCCCGCGTGGCGATTTATGATGTTCGCCAAACACAACCACTGGAGACAAACCCATGCGCGCCTACCAACCCACCATTGATTTCCACCGTCTGATCGCCGCCGACCTGCCCGCCGAAGACGGGCAAGACTGGGCCGATGCCAACCGGGGCTTCATTGGCCGCATCGAGGGTGGCGACGTGGCGCGGCCGGAGGGGCCGGGCCTGGTGTGGAACATGGGCGGTTACGGCTTTTTGGCCGACGAAAAACCGGCCGAGACCGTCAACCCCAGCTTGTGGCGCCAGGCGCGGCTGAACTGCATTCACGGGCTGTTTGAGGTGACGCCACGCATTTTTCAGGCGCGTGGGTATGACATTGCCAACATCACGTTTATTGAAGGCGACACCGGCCTCATTGCGCTGGACGCCAACTCCACGCCCGGCACGGCGGCGGCCTGTCTGGCGCTGTACCGCAGGTTGCGCGACCCCGAAGTCAAGCGCCGCCTGCACACCATCATGTACAGCCACAGCCATGGCGACCACTTTGGCGGCGTGGCCGGCCTGTGTACGCAGGCGCAAGTGGATGCGGGTGAAGTGGCAATCATCGCGCCTTCGGGTTTCATGCACCACGCGGTGGCTGAGAACGTGATTGGTGGCGTGGCCATGGGGCGCCGGGCGCAGTTCCAGTTTGGCCCCACGCTGCCCAAGGGGCCGCTGGGCCAGGTCGATGCGGGCCTGGGCAAAACCGTGCCCTCGGGCCGCCCCAGCCTGCTGGCACCCACCCAGACGATTGAAGCGGCGCACGAAGTGCATGTGATCGACGGCATCGAGATTGAGTTTCAGCTCACGCCCGAGACCGAAGCGCCGTCCGAGATGCACTTTTATTTCCCCAGCGAACGCGCGCTGAATTTGGCCGAAAACGCCACCCACAACATGCACAACCTGTGCCCCTTGCGCGGCGCGCAGGTGCGCGACTCGCTGGCCTGGTCGAAATATTTGCACGTCGCGCTGCAGCGCTACGGCGGGCGCAGCGATGTGATTTTGGCGCAGCACCATTGGCCCACCTGGGGCAATGACCGGGTGTGCGAGTTTCTGAAAGTGCAGCGCGATTTGTACCGGGTGATGCACGACCAGACCGTACGCCTGATGAACCACGGCCTCAAGGCCACCGAAATCGCCGAGGGCCTGAAGCTGCCTGACGGTCTGGCCAAACGCTGGCACGCGCGCGGTTATTACGGCACCTTGTCGCACAACGTCAAAGCCGTTTACCAGCGGTATCTGAGCTGGTACGACGCGCACCCGGCCAACCTGCATGCGCTGCCGCCCGTGCCGGTGGCCAAAAAATATGTCGACTACATGGGCGGCATGGCGGCGCTGATGCAGCGCGCCAAAGAAGACTTCGACAAGGGCGAATACCGCTGGGTCGCCGAGGTGATGAAACACGCGGCGTATGCCGAGCCCGACAACACCGCCGCGCGCGAGCTGGCAGCGGCGGCGCTGGAGCAGATGGGGTTTCAGGCTGAATCCGCCACCTGGCGCAACGCCTATTTGCTGGGCGCGCACGAGTACCGCAACGGCCCGCCCAAAGCGGCGGGCGCCTTGGGCAATTCGCTCATCAACGCGATTGCCAACGGCCTGTTGTTTGATGCGCTGGCGGTGCGCCTCAATGCGCCCAAAGCCGAAGGCCAAGCCTTCAGCATGGCCTGGGAATTCACGGGCAGCGGCCGTTACAGCGGCGAACACTGGCTGCTGGAGGTCTCCAACGGCGCGCTGAGCACCATCCAGTGTGAACTGAAGCCAAAGGCCGATGTCTCGTTATCGCTGAGCCGTGCCACGCTGGAAGCGATCATCCAGCAGCAGCTGGCACCCTTGCAGGCCGTGACAGACGGCAAGCTGAAAGTCGAAGGCAATGGCCAGTTACTGGCCACCTTCTTCGGCCTCTTGGACCGTTTTGTCGGCAACTTCCCGGTGGTGGACGCCGCGCCCTGGCCGGCTTGATAGCTGCGCTCACACCTACTCGCCCGTTCGCCCTGAGCCTGTCGAAGGGCCCTTCGGCAAGCTCAGGACAGGCATTCGACAAGCTCAGCCCGAACGGTGTTTAGATACGGAGATTCGATGGCAAATCCAACTTCAAATGGCCCAATAAATAGCCCAATAAGTGGCCCGATCATCGGCAAAACCATCGCCGACGCCACGCCGCATTGGGCGGCACAGCCCACCCGCCCCAACGTGGCGGGTCAAAGCGCACCGAACATTCTGGTGATTTTGTTTGACGACGTGGGCTTTAGCGACTTTGGCTGTTATGGCTCGCCCATACGCACGCCGCACATCGACGCGATTGCCGCACGCGGCTTGCGTTACACGGGTTTTCACACCACGGCCATGTGTTCAACGACACGCTCGGCGCTGCTCACCGGGCGCAACCATCACGCGGTGGGTATGGGTTGTCTGGCGAATTTTGACAGTGGTTTTCCGGGTTACCGGGGCAAGATCAGCAAAGAGGCCGGTACCTTGCCTGAAATGTTGCGCCCGCACGGCTGGCGCAACACCTTCGCGGGCAAATGGCATGTGACACCCCTCACCCAAAGCGGGCCCAGCGGCCCTTATGACGGCTGGCCCTTGGGTCGCGGCTTCGACCGTTTCTACGGTTTTATGGATGCCGAGACGGATCAATATTCGCCCGAGTTGGTGCGCGACAACACCCACATCGACGCGCCGGGCACTTTTGAGACCGGCTACCACCTCACAGTCGACCTGGTGGACCAAAGCATCCGCTACCTCGCCGAGCAACAGGCTGATGCGCCCCATGCGCCGTGGCTGCACTGGCTGGCATTTGGTGCCTGCCACGCGCCGCACCAGGCGCCGATGGATCTCATCAAAAGTTATGACGCGGTGTTTGAACGCGGCTGGGACGTCGAACGCGCCGAGCGGCTGGAGCGTCAAAAGGCGCTGGGCATCGTGCCGGCAGACACCCAACTGCCGGCGCGCAATGCGGGCGTCAAGCCCTGGGCTGAGTCCAGCGCCGACGAAAAACGCCTGTTCACACGCCTGCAAGCCGCCTACGCCGCCATGCTGGAACATGCCGACGCACAAATCGGCCGTTTGATGGCCTATCTGCAAAATTCGGGCATGGCCGACGACACGCTGGTGATGGTGCTCTCGGACAACGGCGCCAGCCAGGAAGGCGGCCCGCTGGGCATGGTCAACGCGATGGGGCCCTACAACCTGAAGCCTGAAGACCTGGCCGAGAAAATCCGCCGCATCGACGACATCGGCGGGCCCGACACGCACAGCAATTTTCCGCTGGGCTGGGCCATGGCGGCCAACACGCCCCTGAAGCGTTACAAGCAAAACACCCACGGCGGCGGCATCCGCGACCCGTTGGTGATGGCCTGGCCCCAGGGCATTTCTGCGCGTGGCGAGTTGCGCCACGGCTTTCACCACGCGTCCGACCTGGTGCCCACGATGCTGGACGTGTGCGGCGTAGGCGCGCCTGCGTCGATCAACGGCGTCACGCAAATGCCGATCACCGGCGAGAGTTTTGCCGCCAGCTTCAAACCTGCCAACGGACAAGGTGACGCACAACCTGAAGCGCAGCGGCGTTCAGTGCCGCAATATTTCGAGATGTTTGGGCACCGTGGCATCTGGCACGAGGGCTGGAAGGCGGTCGCATTTCACCCGCTAGGCACGCCCTTTGAAGCCGACACCTGGGAGCTGTACCACTTGGCGCAGGATTTTGCCGAGAACCGCGACCTGGCGGCCCAACACCCCGACAAACTGGCGCATCTGCAGGCCCTGTGGTGGCAACTGGCCGAACAAAACCAGGTGCTGCCGATGGACGACCGCTTTGCCGCGCGCCTGGCCGAAAACGCGCGCCGTTACCACGCTGACCGGCGGCAGTTCGTGTTTCACGCCGGCATGGGCCATTTGCCGACCGATGTCGCGCCGGATGTGCGGGCGCGCGACTATCTGATTGAGGCCGATGTGCTGATTCCACCGGGCGGTTGCGAAGGTGTGCTGCTGGCGCACGGCGACGCCACCAGCGGCTACAGCCTGTTTGTGAAAGATGGGTTTTTACAGCATGACCTGAACATCGGCGGCGTGCATCAGGTGATCCGCTCGTCTGAAAAAATCACACCCGGGCGCCACAAACTCGGGTTTGAAATGATCGTCGGCCCGATGATGCTGACGCCACCCCTTCCCCACCTGGGTCGGGTGATGATGCCGTCCAGCCGCCTGGGCACCTTGTTGATCGACGGCAATGAAGCTGGCAGCGGCACGCTCAAGTTCGGCTTCAACTCGATGATCTCCTGGAGCGGGCTGGACATAGGCCGCGACCGCGGCAGCCCGGTCTCGCACTACGCCGCACCGTTTGAATTTGGCGGCAAACTGTTCAAAGTCACGGTCACGCTTCAGGCTCAAAAAGGCCTGCCCGATGGGGCGGTGGCGCAGGCTGAGTTGGCGCGGCAATAAAAGTTGACGCTAAACGGCACCTGAAGTAAGATTCTTACTGAAAAAGGTAAGAATTATGAAAATCACCAGCAAAGGCCAGGTCACCATTCCGCAAGCGGTACGTGAGCAAGCACGCCTGTTGCCGCACTGCGAAGTCGAATTCGAAGTTCGACCGATCCTCAAAACGCAGTCCGGCGCTCAAGCTGGCAAAGAAGGCGGCTTTGAAGTCATCATCAAACCGGTTGCCACGCCGACCTCCACCGTTCGCTCCGCGTTTGAACGCGTTCGGGGCAGCGCCAACGCGGCGCAGTTCAAGGGCATGGGCACAGACGAGTTCATGGCCTACTTGCGCGGCTGATTCCATTTCGAAATCATCCGTGAAGGTCGTTGTACCTCCTAGCCGTGCTTGCGCACTGTCTTCGTCGGCACGCCTACTTCACGAACGATTTCGAAATGGAATAAGGTTCCCAAACGACGTTTGACTAAGTAAGTCATGGCAAAAGTTCTATTCACCGGGTCGGGGACAAGCCAAGCGCTGGCCGCACGCGAGCCCGATGCGCGCTACTTACGCCCCAACCAAAAAAACGGCACCTTGGTTGACAGTTGCATCCTGATCGACGTGCTGGCCAATGACCCGGCCTGGGCTGAGTGGTCGATTACCCAACTCGACGCATTGGGCCAGCAGGGCCCGCTGGTGATCAACCCGATCATCCTGGCTGAAATCAGCCCCCGTTTTGATACCGCAAACGACCTCGAAGCCGCACTGGCCGGCCTGCCTCTGGCGCGCGAGGCGCTGCCTTGGGATGCGGCTTTTCTCGCGGGCCAAGCCTTCAAAATTTACCGCAAGGAGCGTGGCAATAAGACCTCGCCCATGCCGGATTTCTACATTGGCGCGCACGCTTTGATCAACAATCTGCAATTATTGACACGCGACGCCGCGCGTTACCTGAACTATTTCCCCAAATTGGCCGTTATTGCGCCCTAGCACCAACGGTCGCCACCCCAGGAATCCCACCATGACACCGACAACGCAAAACGCAGCACGTTATCCAGCCCCCGAGATCAAGGACCTGCCCGAGGACATCAAGGCCAAAGTGCTTGAAGTGCAGGAAAAAGCCGGCTTCGTGCCCAACGTCTTCCTCACCTTCGCACGCCGCCCAGCTGAGTGGCGCGCTTTTTTTGCTTACCACGACGCGTTGATGGTTCCCGAGTCTGTTGGTCGCACCAGCAATTTGACCAAGGGTGACCGCGAGATGATCGTCACCGCTACCAGCAGCGCCAACAACTGCCTGTATTGCGTCGTCGCCCACGGGGCCATTTTGCGAATTTACGAGAAGAAGCCCTTGGTGGCCGACCAGGTTGCCGTCAACTACAAAAAGGCCGACATCAGCCTGCGCCAAATCGCGATGCTCGACTTTGCGATGAAGGTCTGCCTGCATTCGGCCGATGTGAATGAGACCGACTTTGCCCCGCTGCATGCCCACGGCTTCAACGACGAAGACATCTGGGACATCGCCGCGATCACCGCCTTCTTTGGACTCTCCAACCGCATGGCGAGTTTCAGCAACATGATGCCGAACCCGGAGTTCTATACGATGGGGCGAATTCCCAAACAAAAGTAGGTCGCACCATGCATCTCTCAATGTTCAAAATGTGGGCTGTGGCGCTCACCGGCGCCGCTGCACTATTGACGCCGCTGGCGGCGCAGGCGCAGCAGGCGTCGGAGTCGGGCTCTTTATCCAACTCGGTCGTCAAGGTGTTCGCCACCTCGCGCTTGCCGGATCCGTTCAAACCCTGGGCCAAACAGGGCCCGCGCGATGGCACGGGCTCGGGCGTCGTTATCGAAGGCAACCGCATTCTCACCAACGCCCATGTGGTGAGTTACGCCAGCCAGGTGCAGGTGCAAGGCAGTGGATCGGGTGACAAAATCAACGCCACAGTCGTCGCCATTGCGCCGGGCATTGACTTGGCCGTACTCAAACTCGAAGACGAGAGGTTCTTCCAGAAACACGCGCCCTTGGCCCGCGCCAATGTGTTGCCCGAGATCAAAGACGCGGTGTTGGCCTATGGTTTTCCCACGGGTGGCACCTCGCTGTCGATCACCAAAGGCATCGTCTCGCGCATTGAGTTTGCCGCCTACAACGCGCCGGTCTCCGGGCTGCGTATCCAGATCGACGCGGCCATCAACCCCGGCAACAGCGGTGGCCCGGCCATTGCCAACGACAAAATGATCGGCTTGGCCTTCAGCCGATTAAGCGATGCGCAAAACATCAGCTACATCATTCCCAATGAAGAGATCGAACTGTTTCTCAAAGACATCGTGGACGGCCGGTATGACGGCAAAGCCTTTTCACTGGATGAAGTGCAGCGCCTTGAAAACCCGGCGCTGCGCCGGTTTTTGAAGCTGGACGCCAGTGTCAAGGGCCTGCTGGTGCAGCGGCCGCACAGCGACGCCGAAAACTACCCGCTCAAAAAGTGGGACGTCATCACCCACATTGTCGATACCCCGGTGGACGACCAGGGCATGGTCAAGGCCGGCAACGACTTGCGCGTCAGCGTGCGTTATTTGATGCAGAAATTCGCCACCAACGGCACGGTGCCCGTGACCGTGTGGCGCGCTGGCAAATCCCTCAAGCTGACGCTGCCGGTGGTGAATGAGCAGGCCATGCTGATACCTGACTTGAAGGGCGATTACCCACCCTACTTCATCTATGGGCCGATGGTGTTTTCAAAAGCCACCACGCAGTTTTTGTCTTTCATGAATGCGGGCCCCGCCATGGCCGCTTTCAGCTTCATGCGCAGTCCCCTGGTGACACACCGCAGTGCGCCCCCTACACGCGAGCGCGAAGAACTCGTGGTGATCGCGTCGCCCTTCTTCCCCCACCGGCTCTCCTCAGGCTACAACAACGCCGCGGCTTCCGTGATCCGCGCCGTCAACGGCACGCCTGTGCGCAGCTTGCGTCATCTGGTGGGGATGTTGCGTGACATGAAAGACGAGTTTGTCAATTTTGAAATCGACAGCCGTGGTGGTGAGACCCTGGTGTTTGTCCACAAAGAAATGGTGGCGGCCTCAGAAGATATCTTGAACGACAACAGTGTGCGGGCGCAGGGCTCACCTGAATTGATGGACTTGTGGCAGGGCAAGGTGGCGCAATAGATGCGGTGTTGGCGTCATTTCGGCATTTTTTTTGCGCGTCAATTATTTCGTTTTACGAATTATTTTGTTTTGTTTAATGATTAAAAGTAACTCTATTTTTGATTAAAAATAAAAGCTACATATTATTTAAATACGAGACCTGATCTAAATAAAATTTCATTGAGAAGGTATCAAAGAAAATATATTGACTCCCCCTCTCAACTCAGACCGCTTATTTTGCCAAGGGCCACTTAGCTCGCACTTCCGCCCGTTGTGTCACCTGCAATTTGCGCAACACCACGGCGACATGATGTTCCACAGTCCGCACAGACCGTTTAAGTTGCAGCGCAATCTGGGCGTTGGCAAGCCCTTGTGCCACCAATTGGCCGACCTCCGTTTCGCGGGCCGTTAGCCCTAGCCGATTCGCTTTGGCAGCCGCGTAGGGCCCGCGCTTGACGCCTTTGAGGCCTTGCTTCCTGGCCATTGCGGTGGCAAGTTCCAGGGCCGGGTGTGCGCGAAGGCGTGCAAAGAGGTCAATCGCTACAAGCAGACCGGTTGGGCCGCATTGCATCAAGCACAGTGCCTGCTCAAAGGGCACGCCCAGTTCCCGCCATTTCTCGGCGGCCAGCGCGAGCTCGCCGTCGATCTCCAGCTGGTACGGCTCAGCCACTGGCAGTGTGTATTCAATGGCCATGCCCAATCGTTTGGCCCACACTGTGACACGGCCAATCAGCCACGGGTCTTGGGTTTTCCCGCGCGCATCCCACCCGAGCTGGACGGCTTCACGCGCCTTGTCAAGCCTACCGCGCAACCAGTGCGCTTCGGCAATTGCCCAGCAATTCAAAAGCAAAATTTGGGACTCGCCCAAAGCGATGCCCACTTTCAGGCCGGCCTCCAGCAGCGTGATCGCATCGCCATATTTGTCGGGTTGAACGCCACCATGGACAACGCTTTCCAGGCCACTTCGGCTGCGCGCAAGTCCCAACGCCATCGTCGGCGCCCAGCGCATCAATGCGGGCTGCGCCGGTTTATCCAGCGCCTCGATTGCCAGGGTCTGAGCCGTTGCGAAGTCTGCCTCGACAGTTTTCAACTGGGCATATAGTCCGATCAGGAAATAGGTCCAGGCATCTAGGTCGTGCTCGCGGTCAAAAGCAATGCCTTCTTGGTAAATCTGTTCGGCCTCGGCAAAACGACAATGCAGCGTCAAGGTCGAACTCAAGTTGGTATAAGCCCGCGCCGCTTGCTCATGGAAACCGCCGGCCACTGCAAGCTGCAGGCTTTGCCGCAAATATTCGGCACCTTCACCATGCCCGGAAATCATCAGGCCGTAACCCAAGTTGTTCAGGGCGTGCGCCCGCGCCTCTTTGGCGTCCAATTCTGTAGCCAGGGCTAGCGCGCGGCGAGCCCACATAAGCGCAGGCGCGCAATCAGACACGAGCACATAGAGTTGGGAACGCACGCTGTAGGCCATTGCCAACTCGGCGGTGGGAGCCAGTGTTTCCAGCGCTTCAATGGCCTGATCCGCATAACGATCAGCCAACTTTTTTTGCCCAAAATACCAATGCAGGCGTGACAGCCATCTCAGGTTATGCGCCATTCGTTCAACATTGCCTAGCTCACGCCACAACGCGACCGCGCGTTCGCGGGCTGCAAAAACCTTTTCATTGATCTGCAAGGCAAGGCCAGCTTCGTAAGCCCACATTTCATTGAGTTCTGCCTGGGTTTGCAACGGTGCCCCTTGCGCCATTCGCAAGGCTGAAAAATAGTGGGCAGCAGCTTCCCGATGCGCCCCCAGCCGTGCGGCCTGAATGCCAGCCAAGGGGGCGAACTTGAGGATGAGGCCACTATCACCGCTGGCCTGCGCCAGATCGGCCAGCAGCGCGGGGTTGATGTCTGACACCGACGTCAAAGCTTCCAGAAGGTCTGCGTGTAATGCCTGCCTGCGCTGCGGTGGCAGCGATTCACGCACTGCGAGCCTGCCCAGTTCATGGCAGAACCGCAGCGCCTGATCATGCACCTGCAGGATGCCGGCCTTCACACATTCATCAATAGACAAATCCAGTTCAAAGCTTTGTTCGCGCTGCAAAAGCTTGAGCTGCGCCAGATCCCACTGGCTGGGCAACACGCACAAGCGCTCACAAAAATCCACCGATGGCGCCGACAGACGACCTAAACGCGCCAGAACAAGGTCTTGCACCGTTTGGGGTATCGCATTACCCGGTGAGGCCAGCACTTCAGTGACGTAAAACGGATTGCCGGCGGTTTTTTCAAACAAGTCACTGACTTGACGACCTCGCTTTTTGGCCATTTGATCCACGGCGGAGCGTGACAGTGCTTTAAGTGGCAATCGCTCTGCACGGGCAGCGCCCAGATCCGCCAGCGCGGACGTCAGTGGGTTCGTTGCGTGCAAATCAGCGTCGCGAAAGGTCAGCAGCAGCACGACTTTCAACCGGCCAATCCGCCGGGCTAAAAATTTGACCAAATCCAGGGTTGCGTGGTCTGCCCAATGCAAATCTTCAAAGAGCATCAGGGTGGGTTGCGTGCAAGTTGCAAGATCTTCCAGAACTGCAGAAAAAATGGCTTCCGTACCTTTGTCAAGCTCGATGCATTGGCGCACTGTGGGGTTGAGCGCCCCGACAAAATCAAGCAAAGGCCCCAGCGGCCTGGGGGTAAACAGCGCATCGCAAAACCCCCACAACACCCGGCACTGATGCTTGTTCCCGGACAAAAACTGCTCTACCAGTGCCGACTTGCCGATACCCGCTTCGCCTGAAATCAGTATCGTTTGGCCCTTATGAGCTTGCGCTGCGGCAAGCGCCTTGCGCAACTGTGCCTGGGCCTCACCACGCTCTAGCAATTCGTCAACCATTCCCATTACTCCCTGAAGTTTCTTCTTGAGCCCAAAAGTACCCGAATTCTGAATGTGCGCGCAAATTCACCTTCGCTTGAGCCGCTTTGAAAGCCGCCACTTACAAATTGCAACATGTAAGCGCAAAGCCAGTTCTGGGTCAAAGAATTCGCAAGTCGGCACCTTCTGCCTTGGCAAATTTGCGCACAAACCTTGCAATTCATTGTGTCATAAGAAGCGAAATATAGGTAATTTGGATTGAAAAATAGGCAATTTTCAAAAATATCTTCTGCCGATTTTTGAAGCTCATTGTCAGGTCATGGTGTACACACTTGTATACCTAAAGTAGATGAAAAACCAGGCTGTTCCTCCACCATGTGATGGACACCTGTACCAAAGTTCTATTGCGGAAAATGCCACTTGAAGTTGAGAATTCACCTATGTCAACAAGAACTGGCAATTTGCAAATGGGGAATCAAAAATGACCTTCGAAAACACTGCAACAAACGTGAAAATTGGTAACTTTTATCCAATCGACACGGAATTCTTGCCCGATACTCAAAGCAGCCTGATGCGTGGCAGCGCAGCAAGCTCAGCAAAGGACAGCGCCAGCAGCGCCAAAAGCACGGCACAGTTCGCCCAAAAGCCCATGGTCAAAATGGCCCGCATCGCCATGTCGGCGATTGATCGGGTGTCCCCCCGTTTGG
This sequence comes from Rhodoferax sp., assembly GCA_031418395.1. Classification (GTDB taxonomy): domain Bacteria; phylum Pseudomonadota; class Gammaproteobacteria; order Burkholderiales; family Burkholderiaceae_C; genus JANYCG01. The sequence continues at coordinate 16,473 of JANOXL010000096.1, forward strand.
CCGCCCGACTGACCTACACCCTGATTTCTTCGCCGCCCCGTTACCGCCCGCACCCCGGCGAGGTCGTTTTGCGGGCCAGCGCCCGCCAGTGGAAGATTCCGTTTCAAGGCGGTTGGCTGCAGTGTTACAGCTGGGGCAAAGGCCCAGTGTGTTTGTTTGTCCATTGTTGGGGCGGACGTGGCACGCAGGCTGAAGTCATGATCCGCCATCTGATCAGTGGCGGCTTTAGCGTTGTCAGCTTTGACCATCCCGCTCACGGGCTTTCCAGCGGCAATTGCGCGGAAATGATCCGCATGTCGGCCGCGACGGCAGCCGTCATCCAGAACGTCGGGCCGATTGACACCTTGATCGGCCATTCGTTGGGTGTGGCGGCCGCTGCCATCGCCCTGCGGGACTATGAGTTGGACGTCAAACGTTTTGTCTCCATCAGTTCGCTCACTCATTGCACCTGGTTCACAGAGGTAATTGGCGACTACCTGGGCATTTCGCGCTCAACGCTGGCGCGGGCCCGGCGTATCGTTGACGACAGCTACACGCGGCCGGTCAATTGGGAGAACCTCTCTGTGGTGGAGATGCTCTCGCGTCTCAGTATGCCGATGCTGCTGATCCACGATCAAGACGACCAAGAAATACCGTTCGAACATTCGCAAACGATCCGCAAAGCCGTGCGCCATGCGGAGTTCCAGGCCACGCGAGGTTTAGGCCATCGCCGCTTGCTCAAGGATGCGGGCGTGCTCGCCTTGGTGACCCGATTTGCCGGGCAAGGGGTCGCGGCATGATGCACAAACTCGCTACCGCTATCGTGCGCCGTCGCTTTTGGCTGATTTTGGCCATCAGCGTTTTGACGGTGTTTTTTGGCGCACAAATCAGGCATCTGAAAAATCGTCATTGACCCCTCAGCCATGTTGCCCAAGCAACATCCCAACGTGATTGGCACAACTGCGGCTGAAACCCTGTTTGGCTCCAAATACGTGGTGGTCATAGGCGTCAGCGCGGCCGACGGTGGCACTGCGCTGCAACCCTCGGTTCTCAAAGTGGTGCAGGATTTGACGCGTGACCTGGCCCGCGTGCCGGGCGTCAAACCGCACACGCTTCTGAGTGTTTCCGCTGATCGGGCACGGGCCATTTCGGGCACCGAGGTCGAGATGAAGGTCGAGCCGATGCTGCGCACGCCCATCGATGCCGCCGCCATCAGCGACCTGGCAAAACACCTGGCACAGAACCCAATCTACCAAAACACCCTGATTTCAAATGACAAAACCCTCGCCTCCGTCTCCTTTTCGGTAGAAATCGGGCCCAAAGGGTTTCGTGAAGTGATGGACAAAGTGCAGCCTTTGCTGGACAAAGCCCAATCGCCGTCGATTAAAGTCATCAGTAGTGGCACCGCCGTGTTTTTTGCCAATGTCGAGCGGTTCTCGGCCCGTATGGCGTTTTTGTTCCCGATTGCACTGGTGCTGATCGGCCTGGTGCATCTGGAGGCGTTTCGCACCAAGCAGGGTTTGATATTGCCGCTGCTCACGGCCATCCTCGCAGTCGTCTGGAGCCTGGGCATCATGGGTGCCGCCGGTGTGTCGATGGACGCTTTCAACGCGACCACGCCGATTTTGATTTTGGCTGTCGCCGCTGGGCATGCGGTGCAGGTGCTCAAGCGGTATTACGAAGAATACGAACGTTTGTGCCGCGAGCACCCGCGCGACCCGCTTTATGCCTTGAATGACCGCGCCGTGGTCGATTCGCTGGTCAAAGTAGCACCCGTGATGATCACCGCCGGCCTGGTGGCAGCACTCGGGTTTTTCTCGCTGGTCACGTTTCAAATCGTCACCATCCGCACCTTTGGCATCTTCACGGGTTTGGGCATTTTGAGCGCGCTGCTGATTGAGTTGACCTTCATCCCTGCGCTGCGCAGTTATCTGCCCGCGCCCAGACCCCAGTCGGACACCCTGTATGAGGAAGGTGGCCAGCGCTTTTGGGATCGCCTGGCCATGGGCCTCACGCAGTTTGTGGTGCAACGCCACCGCGCCATTGCGTTGGGTTTTGTGGTTTTGGCGGGTCTGGCGGGTATCGCCATGTCGAACATTAACCGCGAGAACTCCACCAAGAGTTATTTCGGCGAAAAGCTCCAGCTACGCCAGGAAGACCGCGTGTTGAACGAAAAACTGGCCGGCACCAACACGCTTTACGCGGTCTTCCAGGGCAGCCGCGCCGACCACATGAAGGATCCTGCCGTGCTCAAGGTGATTGAAGACGCGCAGACCTTCATCGCCACACTGCCCGACGTCGGCAAAACCATCTCCATCGTCGATTTCATCAAACAAATGAACCGCTCGATGAATGGCGGCAAAGATCAGTTTTACACCATCGCCAACAGCCAGGATTTGATCTCGCAGTATTTGCTGCTGTATTCGATGTCAAGCCAGCCCACAGACTTTGACGCCTATATCGACTACGGCTACCAAAACGCCAACTTGCTGGTCTGGATGAAAAATGACAGCAGCAAATACGCCGAAGTCGTGGTGTCGCGCATCCGAGACTACATTACGCCGCGTTTGCCCCAGGGCGTGACGATCCAGATTGGCGGCAGCGTGCCGCAGACCTCTGCCTTGAGCGAGACCCTGGTGGACGGCAAGATGCTCAACATCGCGCAGATGATGGGCATGGTTTTCGTGGCGGGTGCATTGATCTTTCGCTCGCTGCTTGCCGGTGTCTATTTGATCCTGCCCCTGATCTTCACCGTGCTGGTGAATTTTGGTGTGATGGGGCTGACGGGTATTCCGCTGAACACGCCCAACTCGGTCAGCTCGGCCATGGCCATTGGTATCGGGGCGGATTACGCCATTTACCTGCTGTTCCGGATTCGTGAAGAACTGCGCAAAACGTCCGATGTCGATGTGGCCCTGCGCATCACGATGAAAACCGCTGGCAAGGCCGTGGTGTATGTCGCCAGCGCCATTACGGTCGGTTACGCCGTGTTGATGTTGTCCTTCAACTTTTACGTTCACATCTGGTTTGGCCTGTTGATTGTGTTGTCGATGATCGTCAGCGCCACCTCGGCACTGTTGCTGATTCCGGCACTGATCAAACTGCATACGCCCCGTTTCCTCAAAGACGCCGGCCAAAGCAGTGGCAAAAAATCCTCCGCGCTGGAATCTCAACTTCTTCCTGCACAAAATCTTTCTGCCCAAAAACGATGACAAACGACACCACCAGCTTTCAGGGAAAACCCGGTTTCATTGGCTTTGCACTGAGTGCGAGCCTGCTGCTCGCCTTGCTGGCAAGTCCCGGTCAAGTCCGTGCGCAAGAACTTGCCGCAGACGCCCTGATGGAGAAGAACTACCAGGCCACGCGGGTTGACAGCTCCATCTCGCAAGCCAGCTTCCGTCTGGTCAGCGCCTCGGGTCAGGAACGTACGCGCACCACTTTTGGGGCCACCAAACTGGTCGCCAATGACGGCTCGGCCAATCGGCGCATCATTCGATTCCTGGGGCCCAGCGATGTGCGCAACACCACCACGCTCTTGATTGAAAACCCCGGCAAAGACGACGAAATCTGGGTCTATTTACCGGCCTTGAAGAAAGCCCGCCGCCTGGCCAGCAACAACAAAAAAAGCAGTTTTGTCGGCACAGATTTGTCTTTTGGCGACCTGGTCGGCCACAAAGCCAAAGACTGGAGTCACAAGATCCTGCGCCAAGACAGCCTCGCCGGTGTGCCGGTGATTGTGGTGGAGTCCATCCCCAAAACGCCCGAGATTGCGGCGGATGCGGGTTATTCCAAACGCACCAGTTGGGTGGCCAAAGACAACCATGTGAGCTTGAAAATCGAGTTTCACGACCCCAGTGGGGCCTTGCTCAAGACACTCGACAACAGCCAGATCACCTTGGTCGACACCGCCCAGAAGAAATTTCAGCCGATGCTGATTCAGGTCAAAAATCACCAGACCGGCCACGCCACTTATTTGAAGTTTGACAAATTCGAGGCCAACAAACCTGTGGCCGAGAGTTACTTCGCCACCGCCTACCTTGAAAAAGAGGAATGAGCGGCATGCGACTCTCCTCCTTAGGGGCGCATATTTCGCGCCTTGGGCCACACCTTGTCTTGCTCGCTGGCCTGTGGCATCTGTCCCCGGCCCTCGCGCAAGAGGCCACCGCGCCCAACTGGCTCCCTTTTGGCGAATGCCAGGTGTCTGCATGGACTTCCAACCGCAACCTTGATGACCGGCAAGACTTTGGCTCGGCAGGCTGTCAGGTCAGCGTCAAACCTAAATTCACACCCGAACTCAGTCTGGGTTTGAATTTCCGTGCAGGCTGGCAAGACAACTCGGGGGCCGACAGCGGCAGTCAGCGCTGGCGCGAGGCGTATCTGGACTGGGCACAGGAGGCCTGGTCGGTCCGCTTGGGCAGGCAAATCATTTCCTGGGGCCGTGCGGACAGCCTCAACCCCACGGACAAGTTCGCCCCTAAAGATTTCACGCTATTGAGCCCAGACGACGACGCCCAGCGACAAGGCGTTGACGCGGCGAACCTGCGTTGGCGCGTCACACCCCATGTGTCGGTCAGTTTGGTCGCAGCGCAATTTACCCCGCACCTAACGCCCCAAGGCACATTGCCTGCCAATCTGGTGAAACCGCAGGAGCCCGGTGACACGCAGTGGGGCCTGAAACTCGACCGTGAAGGCCAGGGCGTGGACTGGTCCGTCAGTCTGTACGACGGGTACGAACGTTTTGTTCGTTATGCCTTGGACCTCTCCAATCCCAAATCGCCCCAGTTTCAGGGCGACTTTGAGCGCGCGAAAAGTGTCGGGGCCGACTTCGCCTTTGCCACCAGTGCCTTCACCTGGCGCGGCGAATTCAGCCACGTGCTTTTGCAGCCGGGTTGCACGGCCTGCCCAAGTTACGAGCGCCGCGTCAGCCGTGCGGTGATGGGTGGCGACTTGGATTTTGCTTCCACCATGAACCTCAATGTCCAGTTGTTTGTCAACCGGCATTGGGATTACCAGGCACCCGCCGCCGTGCCTGGCGCGTTACAGGCGCTGCAAACTGGCCGCAATTTGTTGAACCGTGAATTTGCGGATACTGAAACCGGCGTTACGATGCGCTTGTCTGACCGCCTATTCAATGACAAACTCAAATGGGAAATTGCCGCAGTATTCGACACCACGGGGGGCAGCCGCGTGATTCGACCGCGCCTCACCTACATCTTCAACGACCGTTTCAAACTCAATGTCGGCATGGATTTTTTCGAGGGCGACAGCCAAACCTATTTTGGCTCCTTCAGCAAAAACCGGCTGGCTTACGCGATGATCGGGCTGGTGTTTTAGTGGCCAAACCAGGCACTTAGGGCCGCGATGCGCAACGCTTCTGGCCAGGGCCCAACACGCCCCCTACCCGACCTACCGCCGCAAGCGCAATTACTCGAGGGCGTTCGTCAGCGCCAGTGGCGGGAGCTCATCACCAGACTGCCCACGGTGTTCGGGGCCATGGCAGTTCTGGGCCTGACGTATGTTTACATCGTCGGCGAAGCGGTCGACTCGCTTCTGCTTGGCCAGTGGGTGTTCGCCTTGACGCTGGCGACGCTGTGTGTATTTTGGTTCTATATTTTGCATCGCGATATGCGCCGGTGGCCTTTGGGCTGGCCAGTCTTGATCAAGCGGTATCTGGGCGTTCTGGCCCTGCAAGCAGCGATTTGGGGCGTGGGCCTTGCCTGGATCACGCCAGACGATCCCACGCTGCTGCTGACGTCATTGGTGTTGTTGTTGGCGATTTTGTCAGGCACACCGCTGAGCGTGTCCTCGCATTTCCCGACCCTGGCGCTGTACGCGGTGCTGACGATCTTGCCGATGGGCATCCGCTTCATGCTCAACGACAACCCCAATATCCAGCTCTTGGGATGGGTCAGCCTGCCGTGTCTGGCCATCTTCATTCAGGCCGGTTGGCTGCTCAACCGCCATTTGCTGGAGGCCTACCGGGCGATGGAACGTGATGCCACCCTGGTCGCCGAACTTGAGCATGAAAAAAGTGTCATTCACGACGCCTTGGGCCAAGCCGAAGCGGCCAACAAGGCCAAGTCCCGTTTTCTGGCAGGTGCCAGCCACGATTTGCGCCAACCGCTACAGGCCATCGGTTTGATGGTGTCCGCGCTCGAGCGTGAGGATTCGGTAGAAAAACGCGACGTTCTCGTGGGTCACCTGAGCAAATCTGTGGGCCGACTGGATCGCTTATTCAACCGGTTGCTGGATATCTCCCGCCTTGATTCTGGCAAGGTACCTGTCCGGCCTGTGATGAGTTCAAGTGGCGAGATCCTGCAGTCCCTGGCTCGGCAATTCGATGGCATCGCTGCTGACCGGGGCGTACCCCTGCGCTTTAAAGACGCGGCGCGCGCCACACTCCATACTGACCCGGATTTGCTGGAGCAATTGTTGGGCAACCTGGTCTCCAACGCCATCCGGTACGCGCCCGCCGGCAAGGTCCTGGTCAGTGCACGATATCGAACGATGCAGGGTGGCAAGCAGTTGGTGTTTCAGGTGTGGGACACCGGCATTGGCATCGAACCGGGGCGCCACAAAGACATTTTTGAAGAATTTGTGCAGCTCGACAACCCGGCGCAGGTGCAGACCCGCGGTTTGGGCTTGGGCCTGGCCATCGCGCGGCGCACTGCCGTATTGCTGCAAGCCCAACTCGGCGTGCGTTCTCAACCGGGTCGCGGCTCGGTGTTTGAAGTCTCGTTGCCTTGCGAACCTGCGACAGATACGGCGCCTGATGGGCAAGGCAACTACCAGGTGGCAACCGGCCTACCCAGCCCAAAAAATACTGCGCAAGCCCTCCTGGGCGCAGCCCCGTTGGCCGGTGTTTACGCCCTGGTAGTGGACGACGAACCCGACATCCTGACTGGGTTGGTGCATGGCCTTGGCCGCATTGGCTGTTATGTCAAATCAGCGCGCAACCTGGCCGAGACCCGACAGTGGCTGGACGCCACCGAGCGTCTGCCCGACGCATTGATCGTGGACTACCGCCTGGCGCACGGCGAGACGGCTTGGGACATCGTCCGGGCGGTAGAGCAGGCCTGTGGAGGCCCCATTGCGGTGCTGATCATTACGGGCGAGATCAATCCGGAGTTGGACGCCAAGGCCGCGCGCCTGGCCTACCCGGTGCTGCGCAAACCGGTCAGTATCGTGACCCTGGAGGCTCACCTGCAAACGGCCTTGAAGAACCTCGAACCCGCTGAACCCGCTGAACCTGCTGAACCCACTCCGGGCCACGTCACTCAAACGGGCAGCTTCAGCCCGCTTTTGGCCAAGAGCAAGATTGCCTGAGAGCGGTTGGTCACGCGCATCAGGCGCAGGATCGCGCTGACGTGCAGCTTCACGGTCGATTCCGCAATCGCCAGCCGGTCGGCGATGAGTTTGTTGGGCATGCCATCGACCAGGAGTGTGGCCACTTCCAGATGCCGCGCCGTCAAACCCCAGGGATTTTTAACGGTCTGGCCGCTGGCAATACGCGCCACCGCAGCCAGTGCGTCGATGGCGTGTTCAGGTGCATACAGGCCGCCTTGCAGCACTTGCTCCAACGCGTTTTTCATTTGGCCGGCGCTGATCGACTTGGGAATAAAGGCGCGCGCGCCCAACTGCAAACATTGCATCACGGTGTCATCGTCTTCCTCACCCGAGATGATGACAATCGGCGTGCCGGGCAGCAACAAACGAAACGCCTTTAGCGCCGCAAAGCCCGCCACATCCGGCAGGCGCAAGTCTAAAAATATGTGATCGAAAGTGCCACTTCGGCACAGCGCCAGCGCCTTCTCGTAGGAGAGGCTCTGCTCGATGATGGCCAAAGGCACGAGGGACTGCACCAGCGAGGCGATGCCGTCGCTGATCAATGGATGGTCGTCAACGATCAGAATGCGTGGGTCGGGTTTCATGGCATCAACGCAGCAAAGGTACGAGATAACGCATCAGCGAAGGCAGGCGCAAAGAACCGCGCGCCCGTCAACTGACCAGTTCCCGCAGCCAACCTGGCAGCGGCGCAGATTTTTGCGCCTTGAAGTCGCTCCATACCGTGGTGGCACCACCTGCGGCGTAAATAACGCCGGGGCGATCCACGCGCTCCATCGTGCCCCAGCTTTCAAAACTGCTTCGCCCAGGGTCGCTGACATACATCTTCATGCGCACGTCACCGGGGTATTCAAGCTGCTGGTAGAAGTTGCAAAACGCGTTGACGATGACGATGCCCACGCCATCTGAATGCAAGCCGCGCCCCAAGGACTGGAACCAGTCGATCCGACAGGTTTCCAGGTAACGGAAATAACTGGCATTGTTGAGATGGTTCATCGCGTCCATATCGCCCCAGCGAATCGGCAGGGTCATCTCATAAATCAGCTTTTTGTTTTCTGGAATTTCGATTTTCATGACAAAATTTGATTATTATTCATTCGTTTTATACACTATTTTTATAGCCAACTAAACATGTTTTACGAGACCAAATGTCAAATAGTACTTGTATGAATATTCGATATATATTTAATTACCCGATTTTGGTGAGCTTTTACCGCACTTTCGACGAGTTTTTGATCCAACTTTTCCCAATTTTTCCTAATTTCCACCAGCCGCCAACCCAGCCAGCCAGGCCACAAGGCAATCACCGATGCGCCTGCACACTGGCCAGTATGCCCAAAACAAAAAGCATGACCGCGGCAACCTGTAATTCGAGCGGCCATTGGGCCTTCCATAAAAAGACATAGACCAGGCCAAAAATGGTTTCGCTCACGATCAGTTGCCCACACAGGCTGGCGCTTAAGCGTTGACTGGCGATGTTCCAAAAAATCGTGGGTAGCCAAGCAGAGCCGATTCCGGTGAAGATACACACACCTGCCAGCCACAACTTGTTGTCAAGTTTCTGCAAATCGGCGACGCTGCTGCCCGCTAAAAGCCACAACAGCAGCGCGCCCAAGCCAGCACCTACACCCTGCCAGTTGGCCCAGTCAGTTGCGCTCACTTTGGGGTGGCGGCGCAGCCAGATGGCATTGAACAAGCCGTAGACGGTCCAGCTCACCATCGCAACCAGCGCGTAGGCCACGCCGAGCCCGTAATGTCCGTTGCCCGGCGCGGCGCTTGATGCGTTTGACGTGTTTAATGTGTTTGAAGTGCTCGTAAGGGTTGCGGCAGGGGGCAAATCAACCAGTTTCAGATCTGCCAGCATCATGCAAAACAAGCCCGCCGCCGTCAGCGCCATGCCAGGCAGAAGCGATTTAAGGCTCAAACCCAGCGGGCGACCCAAGAGCAACATCCACAGCGGAATCGTGCCGATGATCAGCGTCGGCAATTCAGCACCAATCTCGCGAATCGCCAACACCAAAAGCAAGTAATACCCGGAAAACCCGAGGCAGCTCATGCCCAGCGCGGCCAGCGCCTCTGCGCCGGTGGGCAATTTGCGCTGCCGCAAGGTCAGCACCATCACCAACGCCGAGAAAAGCCCGTAACTCAGGAACCGCCCCGCAGCCAAATCCGCCGCCGCCAGGCCCGGCGTCAAATAAGGCGCCACAAACACCAGGCCCCACAAGGCGCCGGCGGCCAGGCCGGCCAGAATGCCAGTCAACATTTCACTTGCCTAAACAATGGTCAATTTCTCGACGGGCCGCCCCAAGGAAATTTATCCCCCTCGGGGGGGCAGGAAGCCACACGCAGTGGGCGACCGTGGTGGCCACATTTATGCGCCAAAGCCATCGTCCGCTGAAATCACTGCGCCATTGATCAAGTGACTTTGGTCGCTGCACAACATCACCAAAAGCGCGTCCAAATCCTTGGGTTGACCGACACGTTTGCGCGGCAACATGTTGACCAGTTTGTGGCCCTGCTCGGTCTGCCAGTGGTGGTGGTTGATTTCG
>JANOXL010000097.1:0-2485 GCA_031418395.1 Rhodoferax sp.
CCTGTGCCGATGCCTTGGCCATCCTGGCGCGCTACCGCATCGAGGTGCCGCAAGCCGCTCGTAAACTGCTGGAAAGCAGTGCGGGCGAATCTGTCAAACCCGGTGATGCCAGGTTAGAAAACATCGAAACCCGCATCATCACGGCACCGCAAATCGCGCTCGAAGCCGCTGCGAAAGTGGCACTTGAGGCGGGCATCACCCCCTACATCCTGGGCGACAGCCTGGAAGGCGAAGCGCGCGACCTTGGCAAAACCATGGCTGGCATCGCGCGCCAGGTCGCCACGCGCGGCCAGCCGTTCAAAACGCCGTGTGTCTTGCTCTCGGGTGGCGAGACCACGGTGACGATGAAAGGGCAGGGCAGAGGCGGCCGCAACGTCGAGTTCCTGCTCTCACTTGCCGTCGCCTTGCAAGGCCTGCCCGGGGTTCATGCCCTCGCAGGCGACACTGACGGCGTAGACGGCGCCGAAGAAATTGCCGGTGCGCTGATCTTGCCCGACACCCTCACACGCGCCTGGGCGAAAGGCATCAACCCCCGCGCCAGTCTGGACAACAACGACGGTCACGGTTTCTTTTCTGCGCTGGGCGATTCGATCATCACCGGCCCGACGCTGACGAATGTGAATGACTTCAGGGCGATTTTGGTAGTTTGATTGAGCTGCATAGATGTTAACATGCGTGTTAACAATCCTGACCTTTTTGACCTATTTTCAAGCTCTTAAGGATTTTCGGCTTTCGGGTCTCGCATAATATGCATAGTTTGCTATAAATACTATAGCATTCAAAATGTGACTGCAACTGCAAAATGGGCTCCAAGGAGCCCATTTTGCAGTTGCGGATTGGTTACCGCACACTTAACTTGACGACAAGGTCAGTTCACCTTGACCGCAAGGTCAATTCACATTGATCAAGCGCCAATCGAGCCGGTTGTCCGCGCGGTGCGTCACGTCCACATTTTTCTTCATGGCCCAGGGAATGATCTGGTTGTGCAAGGGGATGTGGGCAACGGTGTCGTTTTGCAGTTGCAGGGCTTCGGTCAGCAGGCGGGTGCGCACGGGCAGATCGGTCTCGGCCTTCACGCGGTCAACCACGTAGTCCATACGCTGGTTGCTGTAGCGGCCCACGTTGTAGTTGCCGTCGCCGCCCTGGCCCACAGTGCGGGTGAGGGACTGCAGGCTGTACAAGGCGTCGAAGGTCGGCACGCCCCAGCCCAACATGTAGATACTCGCTTCGTAGCGCTGGATCATCGTGAAGTAGGTGACCAGGGGCAATGTGCGCAGTTTGGCTTTCATGCCGATGCGTGCCCACATGGCATTGACGGCCTGGCAGATTTCTTCGTCGTTGATGTAGCGGTTATTGGGGCAGGCGAAATCGACCTCAAAGCCGTTGGGGTAACCGGCGTCGGCCAGGAGTTTCTTGGCGGCTTCCGGGTCATAGGGGTGGCGCTGGTGGACTTTTTCTGTCCAGCCGTTGACTTGCGGTGCCACCAGCGCGCCGGTGGGCTGTGAGAGGCCGCGCATGGTGACTTTGTTGATGGCGTTGATGTCGATGGCCTGGTAAAGAGCCATACGCACGCGCTGGTCTTTGAGCGGGTTTTTGCCTTTGACATTGGAGCCAGGCAACTCGTCGCGGAACTGGTCCAGGCCAAAGAAGATGGTGCGGTTTTCGATGCCGTCGATCACTTTCAAATTCGAGGCGGAACGAATGCGGGGCAAGTCTTGCGGGCTGGGGTCAAGAATGAAATCAACTTCGCCCGAAAGCAGGGCGGCAACGCGGGTGGCCTCGGCCTTGATCGGGGTGTAGATGATTTCCGTCACGTTGCTGGCGTTGGTACCCCAGTGGTTGGGATTTTTCACCAGCACGAGTTTCTGGTCGGGCAGCCATTCCTTGACTGTGTATTGGCCCGTGCCCATGGCATTGCGGTGGGCGAAGTTTTCGTCTTTGGCGCGGATGTCTTTCGGGTCAACCGATTTGTTTTTCTCGGCCCAGGCTTTGCTCATGATGCGCAGCTCGGTCAGTTGGTTCAAGAGCACCGGGTTGGGGCCGGTCAGGATGAGGTCTACCGTGCTGTCATTGACCTTCACGACCCGGCTGATGCCTTGGGTGTAAACGGTGAAGTTGGAGGTCTTGGCCATGGCGCGGGTGATGGAGAAGACCACGTCGTCAGCGGTAAACGGCGTGCCGTCGCTGAATTTCACGCCGCTACGCAGCGTGAAACGCATTTGTGTGGGCGATATGTCCTGCCAGCGCGTGGCCAGCAGGCCTTCAACCTTGAAAGTGCTGCTGTTGTAGTAAACCAGCGCGTCGTAAATAGCGGCATGTACGCCGTTGCCCAAGGCGTTGTTTTGCGAATGGATGTCCAGCGTCGGGATATCGCTGGCGCTGGACCATTTGAAGGGTTTGGCGAAGGCAGCGGGTGCTGCCGACAAGGCTGCGATGGTGGCAGCGGCAATCAGGGTGATTTTGAATGTCATGGAGACCTCTTGAA
>JANOXL010000098.1:0-36583 GCA_031418395.1 Rhodoferax sp.
CGTTTGATCCGAGGCGGATGCTGTCATTGTGACGGTCGCCCCTGTTGCGGTTGTCACTACCAAGGGCGCACTTAAAATAACACCCGACGACGCGGAAAGATTAATTGTCGCGCCGCTAACTGATGCGTTTCCTGCCGTCAATGCCACAATGGAAACCGTAACTTGACTTGTTCCGTCTGCCTTCAACGTATTGGCGCTTGCATTTAATGCAATTAATGCCACAGTTGTACTGGGATCAGACGCAACTGTTGCCGTCGTTGTTGAAGTGCCAGTTGCTACTGAGCCACCAGGCGTAGTTCCAGGACTCCCACCGCCGCCGCCACAAGCAGCCAGCGCAACCGAAACAATCGCCGCAAACAATTTCATTTGTATATTCATTTTGATTCCCTTGACTTCAATTCGTAAGTCAATTTCTAACGCGTAGCCCTATCTGCCGCCACTTTCGGCGTTATGAACACCAGCATTTCCTGCTTATTCGATATTCTGGACTTCGATTTAAACAAGTTGCCAATCCCTGGCAAATCCCCAAAGAAAGGTACTTTGGTTTCGCTGTCGGCTTCGTTCAGCTCAAAAATTCCACCGATCACAACGGTTCCGCCGTTTTCCACCAGCACCTGTGTCTTGATGTGTTTCGTGTTGATGGCGAATCCCGCTGCGGTGGCCTGACCAACAGTATCTTTGCTGACATCCAAGTCAAGTATCACATTTCCTTCGGGCGTAATTTGAGGTGTTACCTCTAGCTTCAAATTCGCTTTTCTGAACGCAATCGAAGTTGCACCGCTAGAGGTTGCGACTTGGTAGGGCAACTCTGTGCCCTGCTCAATCAAGGCCTTGACTTGATCGGCGGTAACGACCCGCGGACTCGACACCACTTTGCCCTTGCCGTCTGCCTCTAGCGCCGACAACTCGAGATTCAAAAACCGGTTGGCAGCCGAGCTGAAGATCGAAACTGCAAACGTCGCCGGATTAAAGCCGTTTTGACCGATAGCAGGCAAATTGACGAAGTTGCTGTTTAAATCATTGTTGCCGCCGGCCCCGCTGCTGGCTACCGCGTTGCCATAGTTGGTGCCAAAAGCAACCCGGTTGTCCGATATCAGTTGATAACCACCGTCGCCACCCCGCTGAGCTCGAAGGTCGTTTCCTCCTAGACGCACGCCCAGCGATTTGCCGAATGTGTCCGAAGCTTCAACGATTCTCGCCTCAATCAAAACTTGACGAATAGGTATATCCAGCTTGCTAATCATTTGTTGAACCTGATCGAGCTTGCTGCCTATGTCGGTCACAAACAATTGGTTTGTGCGAGTTTCAGCGATCACACTACCGCGAGGACTCAGAATTCGCGCAGCTGCAGTTGCACCGCCGCCACTACCAGTCAAGCCGGTTGCAAGATCGGCCGCCTTGGCATAGTTCAACTGGAAAGCCTGTGTACGCAGGCTTTCAAGCCCTTCCAGCGCAACTGTCGACTCGCGCTCGAGCTTTTCCTTGGCAGCAATTTCGTCCCGAGGAGCGATCCACAAGACATTGCCATTTTTCTTGACACCCAGTCCTTTGGCTTGAAGAATGATTTCCAGCGCTTGATCCCATGGCACATCCTGGAGGCGCAATGTCACCGAGCCGGCCACCGAGTCTGAGGTGACGATATTGAAGTTGGTAAAGTCAGCGATGACTTGCAACAAAGAGCGAACTTCAATGTTCTGGAAGTTGAGAGATAGTTTTTGACCGGTATAGCCGACGCCCTGTGTGAGTTTGCCCGGATCAACTTTTTGCAGCTTGACCTCCACCACAAATTGCTCATCACTTTGGTAGGCGCTGTGTTCCCACGCGCCCTTGGGCTCAATCACCATCCGCACGCGGTCGCCTGACTGGAAGGTGGTCACCGTTTGCACCGGCGTGCCGAAATCAGCCACGTCAAGGCGCCTGCGCAAACCTTCCGGGAGTGACGATTTCATGAACTCAACCACCAGAGTCTGCCCTTGCTGTCGGATATCAACGCCAACTTGATTGCTCGGCAGGGAAACAATCACCCGGCCAGACCCATCGGATCCCCGACGAAAGTCGAGATCTTTGATCGGTTGTGTCTCGCGAGCCTGGACTGGGGAAAACGCAGGGGCCGGCGCTGCCGTCGGCGCGATCGCCGTCACCACTGGATCAAGCACTACAACCAGCGATTTACCCTGGATGTCCGCTTTATAGGCTGTCGCCTGCTTTAAATTGAGAACCACCCGCGTACGGTCACCCGCCTGTACAACACTGACAGAACGCAAATTACCTTGGTTAATGTCTACCGTGGAGCGGCCCATGCCATTGGAGATCCCCGGGAAATCGAGCGCGATACGGGCAGGTGACTGGATGGTGAACCCGGTGGGAACCGCTGTCAAAGCTTGAGACAAATCGATTCGAATGACTTCAGAGCCCCCTTGCAAAGATCCCGACACTGCATCAATCGTCGTCTGCGCTTGCGACGTTATCGTCGCAAACCCAAACAACATCAAAGCGCCAATACTTCGCCATGCATCCATTGCCATATTCTCAATTCGATTCTTCATTTTGACCTCTCTTGCAACTGCAGTTTTGCAGGGCGTTCAATCCACTCTCCCACAGCGTCTTGCACAATTTCACGCAAGATGACTTCGGTCTCCGCAATCTTGTTGACTCGGCCATAGTTTTGGCCCAGGTAGTTCCCTGGCCGAACCTGGTACAACAAGTTGTCCACCTTGACCAGCGCCACAGATTGCCCACCGCGAACGAAACTCCCGACCATGGCCATCGTATCGAGCGGAAAGGATTCCAATGCCTCTTTGCGCCGTGTCAACTCGGGCGCAACCAAAGCGGCGTTGGCGGTCGCCTGGGTCGACTCACCTTTGAGTGCTTGCGACAATTTTTCGCGGCTAAAGGGCTCAACGGCACCGGCCTGCAGATAACTCTCTGGCTTAAATTGTTTCGGCTCGGCGATAGGCGTCACTTTGGGTTGGGTTTGGCGTTTTTGCGCTGTCATCCAATCCCGCAATTCATCTTCACTGGAAGTGCTACACGCGCCCAGCGCGAGAAACACAGGCAAAACAAAAACAACAGGCATCACGCGACTTTGCCATCTACTCATTTCTTCGCCCCCTTCGGCGCTGCTGCCTTGCGCTGCGCCGCAATCTCGTCTTGATCCAAATAACGAAAGGTGCGCGCAGACGCCCGCATCGTCAGATTGTTGTCACGCAACGGTGTAATTTCAAGATTGTTCAGTGTCACGATCCGAGAGAGGTTCGCAATATCGGACGCAAACGACCCCATGTCATGGTAGCGCCCCGTTACCCTGATTTCGATCGGCAACTCGGCATAGTATTCTTTGACTGCCACACTGCCCGGTCTGAACAATTCAAACTGTAGACTGCGCCCGAGACCGGCTTGATTGATGTCCGATAGCAAGGCATCCATTTCAGCCTTGCTGGGCAACTGTTTCTCTAACTGTGTCACATACTGCTGCACCTGTTCGCGCTGCTTTTTTAAGGCATCCAGGTTCACCGCTTTGGTTAATTTGACTTTGTAGTCTTCCCGAAGTTTGATCTCCGTGGCCTGCTCTTTTTCCAGTTCTTCCTGAGAGTTGGTCAGCCAGGCAAACCACAAACCCACAACAACCAACACACAGGTCAACAGCAACAAACTATTGCGGGGCAGAGCGGGCCAAAAAGATGGGTCTTTCGGATCGAGATTACGAAACTGGCTCGCCAGTTTTTCCTGTAACGCCGGAAAATCGATCTTTGGCAGGGATTTGGCGGATTTGGTGGCCATTCGATTCGTCCTATTTCTTCGCCGCCGGCGCAGGTGTGGCTACAGGCACCGGTGCGGCCGGTGTAGCAGGCCCAGCCGCTGCTGCTACCGTGGCACCTGGCGCAGGCGCACCCTTTGGGGCTTCGCTCGATCGCACCAAACGAACCCGAATGTTGAAATTGGCCACCCGTTTTTGCTCACGCGGGTTCAGTGCAACAGTACCTGCCACAATTTCCACCAATTCGGGCCTGGCAAACCACCGGGTGTTGTTGGCCAAATTGCGCAAAAGTTCGGAAACCCGCTCATTGGATTGGGCAACGCCCTGCAAGATCACGACTTGGTTGTCTTGCTTCATCGAACCAATATACACACCGTCCGGAAGTTGTTTAACTAACTCCGTCAGTAAATTGATCGGCTGATTGCGATCCGCCTGCAGGTCTTCCACCGCTTGTTGACGCGCACGCAGCGCAGCGATTTCCGCTTCCAACCCGGCAATATCCTTGATTTGACCCTCCAGCACCTTGATCTCACGGGTCAGCAAATTGTTTTTGCCTTGCTGATTCGATATGTGCGCCTGGTACCACAAGAAAATGGCCCCCGCGATCAGGCCACCCAGGAGCGCCGATGCACCCAAGGACATATTGAAAAAATCGCGCCGCGCCTTGCGCGCGGCTTCGCGGTGCGGGAGCAGGTTGATCAAAATCACTGGAGGAACCTCCGCAGCGCCAGACCACACGACGTCAAATAGGAAGGCGCCTCACGCGTCATTTTTTTCAGTCGAACACCGCTGCCCATCTCCATGCCTTCAAAGGGATTGAGCAAGCTGCATTGAAAAGTGGTGTGTTGGGTAACCGCCGCGGTCAACCCGGGCAGTGCTGCCGAGCCGCCCGCCAGCATGATGTAGTCCACCTTGTTATGGGGCGTACTCGTAAAAAAGAACTGTAAAGCACGGCCAACTTCTTGCACCATACTTTCAACAAACGGTCGCAACACGCTGGATTCGTAATCGTCCGGCAATTCACCGCTGCGTTTTTTGGTTTCCGCCTCTTCGAGGGAAAACCCATACTGGCGAACGATCAGCTGCGTCAATTGCGCGCCGCCAAAGGCTTGATCCCTGTCGTACAAGACTTCATCGTCGCGAATGACCTGCATACTCGTCGTCATGGCACCGACTTCAAACAGCGCAACGATTGTGCCCACGCCTTTGTTGGGCAAACTCTCAATCAGACGCGCTGTGGCAAGCCGGGAAGCATAAGACTCCACGTCAATCACCACCGGTTTGAGACCTGCGGCTTCGGCCAAACCCTGGATATCTTGCACCTTTTCACGCCTGGAGGCGGCAATCAACACGTCCAAATCACCGGCTGAGGCACTACTGGGTCCGATGACGCAAAAGTCGAGGCTCACTTCTTCCAATGGAAACGGTATGTACTGGTTGGCCTCGGTTTCGACCTGCATTTCCAATTCCATGTCGGTCAATCCACCGGGCAGGATGATCTTTTTTGTGATTACGGCCGATGGTGGCAGCGCCATCGCGACATTTTTGGTCTTGGTCCCGCTCTTTTTGACCAAACGTCGCACGGCGTCCGCCACTTCGTCAAACTTTTCAATATTGCCGTCGGTAATCCACCCTCGCTCGAGGGGCTCAATGGCGCAGCGATCCAACACATAGTTTCCGCCAGCGTCTTTACTCAATTCGACCAGTTTGACGCTGGACGAACTGATATCCAGCCCCAACATAGGCGCTGGCTGACGACTAAACAACGACCCCAAAGAGATCAAGGCAATCCCCTGAAACAAGCCGATTGAGAACCGGCGAAACTTAAGACTTCACTTGAATGCTATCAGTAAGCTCCTTGTCCCGCAAAGGTTTTTTCCATTTTGACCTTACTTAAGCGTTGTCAAAAGCAGACGCTTTTTGCCCAGTTTAAGCTTGCCCGACAACACCGCCTAGCCCAACGGGGCTTCGCGGTAACAATGCCACACACGATCAAGAAACCATTGGCCGCGCCATATTTTTATAATGGTGACGCCACCTTACCGCTTTTTGCATGCGCCCCAATCCTGACTCCAACGACCCTCGCGACAACCCGAACACGGGTTCTGCCGCGTCGGGTTTCAACATCGGGCGCATTCTGTTGCGTATTGTCTATTGGACAGGGGGTCTGGTTCTGGCTGGTGTGCTCTCAATATTGATAGTGGTAGCGATTGCGCTGGCCGTGGCCTACCCCAACCTGCCGGATATTTCGGACCTTTCCAACTACCGCCCCATCCTGCCTTTGCGGGTTTATTCGTCAGACGGCGTGCTGATCGGCGAGTTTGGCGAGGAGCGGCGCAACTTGACGCCGATCAAAGAAATCCCCAAAGTAATGATCGACGCTGTGCTGGCCATCGAGGACACCGAGTTTTACGAACATGGCGGCGTGTCCTACAAAGGGTTCCTGCGTGCTGCGCTGGCCAATTTGGGCAAAGCCAAAAGTCAGGGCGCCTCGACCATCACGATGCAGGTAGCCCGCAATGTGTACTTGTCCAACGAGAAAAACTACATCCGCAAGATTTATGAGGTTTTGCTGACCTTCAAGCTGGAGCATTTACTCAGCAAGGATCAGATTCTCGAAATCTACATGAACCAGATTTTTCTGGGCAATCGGGCCTACGGCTTTGCTGCTGCCTCCGAGGCCTACTTTGATAAACCTTTGAAAAACATCTCCGTGGCAGAAGCCGCAATGTTGGCCGGACTGCCCAAAGCCCCTTCGGCGTACAACCCGATCAGTAACCCCAAACGCGCCCGAGCGCGACAGTTGCACATCATTGACCGGATGAAGGAAAACAACTTCATCACTGCGGCCCAGGCTGAAACTGCCGCCCAAGAGGTGCTGAAGATCAAACCTACTTCGGAGGCCTACCAAGTTCACGGCGAATACATTGCCGAGACCGTGCGCCAATTGATGTTTGCCCAATATGGCCCCGAAACTTACACCCGGGGGCTGAATGTCTACACCACCGTCAAGTCAAGCGACCAGGATGTGGCCTACCGGGCGCTACGCCGGGGCATTATGGATTTTGAGCGGCGCCAGGTGTATCGGGGCCCGGAGGAGTTTGTTGACCTTCCCGCAGGCGGTCAGGCGCTCGATGAGGCCATTGACGAGGCACTGGATGAACACCGCGATAACGGCGACGTGATGTCCGCTGTCGTGCTGGAAGCCAATGCCAAAAAAATTACCGCCATCCGCCAAAATGGCGAGTCACTTGAAATCACAGGCGACAACCTCAACCCAGCACGCTCTGGCCTGGCGGAAAAAGCGCCACCCAATATCAAGATCCGGCGAGGGGCCGTCATTCGCGTGGCCAAAACGACCAAAGGGGCCTGGGAGATCACCCAATTGCCCGAGGTCGAAGGCGCCTTTGTCGCGCTGGACCCTCGCACCGGTGCCATCCGGGCGATGGTGGGTGGTTTTGATTTTGAGAAAAACAAGTTCAACCATGTCACGCAAGCCTGGCGCCAACCGGGTTCGAGCTTCAAGCCCTTTGTTTATTCGGCGGCACTGGAGAAGGGCTTCACCCCTGCCACGGTGATCAACGATTCCGCGCTATTTTTCAGCGCCGGTGTCACGGGCGGGCAGGCTTGGGAACCCAAAAACTACGACGGCAAGTTCGATGGCCCGATGTCTCTGCGCACCGGTTTGGCGAAATCCAAAAACATGATTTCGATCCGTATCCTGAACGCCATCAGCCCAACGTTTGCGCAGGAATGGATCAACCACTTCGGTTTTGAGGCTGACAAACACCCCGCGTATCTCACCATGGCGTTGGGTGCGGGCGCCGTGACGCCAATTCAAATGGCAACGGCATATTCGGTGTTTGCCAATGGCGGTTTGCGCGTCAACCCATGGATGATCAGCAAGGTCACCGAACAAAAAGGCAAAGTGTTGATGGAGACCAAACCACCAGTTCCTGACGAATCCATGCGCGGCATCCCGGCGCGCAACGCCTACCTGATGAGCAGTCTGTTGCAGGAAGTGACCCGCTCCGGCACGGCAGCCAAAGCCAAAGTGGCCTTGGGCCGTGGCGACATTTATGGCAAAACCGGCACTACCAACGATTCAATGGACGCCTGGTTTGCAGGCTACCAGCCCACACTTGCCGCCGTGACCTGGATTGGCTACGACACGCCGCGCAAATTGGGCAGCAACGAAACCGGCGGTGGCCTGGCCCTGCCGGTGTGGATCACCTATATGCAACACGCGCTCAAAGGCGTGCCCGAGAAAGACCTCAGCGCGCCCGAGGGTGTGGTCAACGTGGGTGGGGAATGGTACTTTGACGAATACGCCAAAGGCGGCGGTGTGCGCACATTGGGCATGGAGAATGAAAACGCGACCGAAGCCATTTCCATCCACGCCTTGCCGCCCGCTGAAGAGCGCAAACGAATCCTCGACCTCTTCAAGAACTGAAAGTCAAGGCAAAACCGGATTGCTCGCTTGCGTAACGCGAAAGACTTGAAAAAAACTCGCCCTGGCCCTTGGTGTCGTTCCAGTAGCCGCTACTGAATTTGTAGTGATATCCGCCCGATTTGGCCGCCAGCCAAATCTCTTGCAGCGGTTTTTGTAGATTGATGACGATCTGGCTCTTGTTGGCAAATACCAGCGTGATCATGCCGCCCGTACGTTGGTTGTCGATGTCGGCGTCGGTCGCGTCGTTGATCCGGTCACAACTAGTCTCTACCGCTTGCAACGCCGCTTCGGCCCGATCCTGGAATTCAATATCCGTCATTTTCAAAAAGTGCCTCGGTATGTGCCCACTACAATTTCAGCATGTTTCAAACTTGTCGAATTCTAGTCATGCCGCGCCGGGGGTGGAGCAGCCTTACACCCGGTGGGGTAACGCTCTTGGCCGCTTTGGGCCTGATGCTAAGTGCCTGCGGCCAACAAGGCGCGTTGTACCTGCCGACGGATCCTGCAGCGGCCAATCGCGCGACGTTGCCGCAAAGCCTGTTGCCGAGAGCGGCGACAAGTTCTGCGGCGGCACAGCCGTCCCCCCCCGCATCGTCTGCAAGGCCATGAGACGGCGCGTAACGCTCGCTCTGAAGCACTTTCCATACGCTCCGCCAAGCATCTTTTGCTGCTTTACCTGACACCCTCTAACCTACCTTTCGAATGACAACTGCTCCGTCTGCGCCATCGGCTCCATCCCCGGCATCGGTTATTGCAGCCTCTGCCGCCCTGCCCGGCCACCCGCATTTCAACTACCAACAGGGCAACTTGCAGGTCGAAGGGCTGTCCGTCGCCGAGCTGGCACGCCAGCATGCGACGCCCCTGTTTGTTTATTCCAAAGCCTCGATGCTGGCCGCGTTGGCCGCTTACCAGCGCGGTTTTGCCGGTCGCAAGGCGCAGATTTGTTATGCCATGAAAGCCAACCCGGCGCTGGGCGTGATCCAGGTGTTTGCGCAGGCTGGTTGTGGGTTCGACATCGTGTCGGGTGGTGAGCTGGAGCGCGTGTTGGTTGCAGGGGCCGTGCCCTCAAAAATCATTTTCTCGGGCGTCGGCAAAACTCGCGCAGAGATGGCTCGGGCGCTCCAGGTGGGCATCGGCTGCTTTAATGTTGAGAGTGAGGCCGAACTCGAAGTGTTAAACGAAGTAGCTCTGGGTCTTGGCAAAACGGCACCTGTGAGTGTGCGCGTGAACCCCAATGTGGATCCCAAAACTCACCCCTATATTTCCACCGGCCTCAAAGGCAACAAGTTTGGTGTGGCCCACGAACGCGTGTTGCAAACTTACCAGCGCGCCGCCGCGTTGCCGGGGCTGCAGGTGGTCGGCATCGACTGCCACATTGGCTCGCAAATCACGCTCGAAGGCCCTTACCTGGAAGCGGTCGATCGCATGCTGGATTTGGTCGACGTGATCGAGGCGGTGGGCATCGCCTTGGAACACCTGGATTTCGGTGGCGGCCTGGGCATCAATTACAACGGCGATACGCCGCCCGCCGCAGATGCCCTGTGGCACAAACTCCTGGCCAAACTCGACGCGCGCGGCTACGGACAACGCACGTTGATGATCGAACCCGGCCGCTCGCTCGTGGGCAACGCAGGTGTGTGTGTCACTGAAGTGCTCTATTTGAAACCCGGTGAGCAGAAAAACTTCTGCGTCATCGACGCCGCCATGAACGACCTGCCGCGCCCGGCGCTGTACCAAGCCTTTCATCAGATTGTGCCGCTGCAGCCGCGCGGCGATGCACCTGACATGGTGTGGGAAGTGGTCGGCCCGGTGTGTGAAAGTGGAGACTGGATTGGCCACGACCGCAACTTGAAAATCCATCAGGGCGATCTACTGGCGGTGATGTCGGCCGGCGCTTATTGCATGGGCCAGGCCAGCAATTACAACTCACGCGGACGCGCCGCCGAGGTCTTGGTCGACGGCGACCGCGCCTCCGTAATCCGTACCCGCGAGACCATTGACGACCAGATGCGTAACGAACAGATGGTGTGAGGCGATTTGAGGGTGCGTCCCTCAGGCCGCAATTGGATGCTATTTTTATTATAGCATACTATGCTTATTTTACGAGACCTAAGGCCTGATTTCATCTTGAAACGGATTTTGAAGCCTCAATTTCACTCATTTGTTAACACCCATGTTAACAACTGCATTCACCCTTCAGACATTTCCTTGGCCTGTTGAACTTCAGGCTTTTGCAGACCTTGATTTGAAACGACGCACCAGCCGCCAGCCTAACAATACCGCCAAAATTGCCGCGTAAACGAAGACCTCGGCATAGTCGTTTTTGCCCGAGCGCATCCAGAAAAAATGCAGCAATCCAAGACCTGCAATCACGTACACCAGCCGATGCAAAAGTTGCCAGCGCTTGGCACCCAGGCTTTTAATGGCGCGGTTGAAGGAGGTCGCCGCCAAGGGTGTCAAGAGCACAAACGCGCTGAAACCCACCAGGATAAAAGGCCGCTTGATGATGTCTTTGATGATGTCAGCCACCACAAACTCCATGTCGAACCAGCTGTAACTCAACAGGTGCATGACGACATAAAAGTACACAAACAACCCCAACATGCGGCGAAATCGTGCCAACGCCGGTGTGTTGGTGATCGTGCGCAGCGGCGTAACCGCCAGCACGATGCACAAGAAGCGCAGCGTCCAGTCGCCGGTGGCGCGCACCAGGGCTTCAGCGGGGTTGGCGCCCAACAGATTGTTGAAGGCGCCATACACCAGCCATGCAAAGGGCAACAGGCAAACGACAAAGGTCAGTGGCTTGGCAGCAGGGTGCAGCAGTGCTTTGGACAGTGAAGCCATAGGGTCAGAGGGCGATGAAGTGATGGGGACAGGGCTTGCCCACTGCGTGCGGCTGCGGACTGTCCCACATGTTTTAGAAATTCTTTTTCAGATCCAGCCCCGCATACAACTGCCCCACTTGCGCCTCGTAGCCGTTGAACATCAAGGTCTTGCGCTTCTTGGCAAAGAGGCCGCCCTCTTCGCCAATGCGCCGCTCGGTGGCCTGGCTCCAGCGCGGGTGATCGACGTTGGGGTTCACGTTGGAGTAGAAGCCGTATTCCTGCGCCGCCGCTTTGTTCCAAGCGGTTTTGGGTTCTTTCTCAGTGAACCGGATTTTCACGATGCTCTTGCCACTTTTGAAGCCGTATTTCCACGGCACCACCAGGCGCACGGGCGCGCCGTTTTGGTTGGGCAACACCTCGCCGTACATGCCAAAACTCAAGAGTGTCAGCGGGTTCATCGCTTCGTCCAGACGCAAGGCTTCGACATACGGCCAGTCGAGCACGCGGGAGCCGAGGCCGGGCATGGTTTTAGGGTCGGCTTGCGTGATGAATTCGACGTATTTGGCACTACCTTGCGGTTCGACCTTTTTGATCAACTCGGACATCGAATAACCCACCCACGGGATCACCATCGACCAGCCCTCCACACAGCGCATGCGGTAAATACGTTCTTCCTGGGCGCTGAGCTTGATCAGGTCTTCAATGGCGAACTTGGCCGGTTTGTTGACCAGGCCTTCGACTTCCACTGTCCAGGGTTTGGTTTTGAGCGTGTGGGCATTGACCGCCGGTTCGGCTTTGTCGGTGCCGAATTCGTAAAAATTGTTATAGGTGCTGGCGTCTTTATAGTCAGTGACTTTTTCCATCGTCAGCGCGCCTGCCACGGCAGACTTGGCACCTGCCAGCGCCGCAAGTTTGCCAGGCCGGGGCACCGCGACTGCTTGCGAAGCCACCTGCGCAAACGCCTCACGTGAGGCCCAGGAAGCCATCGCCGCGCCGGCAACGCCGCTGGCCATCAGTTTCATCAGCTCGCGCCGACCCTGGTACAGGTGGGCTGGCGTGATCTCGCTGGAGAAGGGGTGATTGATGTCGCGGTGGTCAGACTTGATCAGCATGGGGGCTCCAAAAACAAAGGTCAAAACGACTGATGATTGGTAGGGCGACCGAGCGCATTCTTACATCGCAGGGAATAGCCACCTGCCAAAGGGTGGCATTAGTTCACAACATGACGCCTGGATGTGGGCCTACAAAGTGCCGTAACTGTGCAGGCCGCTCAAAAACATGTTGACGCCCAGAAATGCAAAGGTCGTCACCGCCAGACCCACCAGCGCCCACCAGGCCGCCACTGTGCCGCGCAGGCCTTTCATCAGGCGCATGTGCAACCACGCCGCGTAATTGAGCCAGACGATCAGGGCCCAGGTTTCCTTTGGATCCCAGCTCCAGTAACCGCCCCAAGCCTCCGCCGCCCACAAAGCGCCCAACACAGTGGCGATGGTGAAGAAGGCAAAACCGACAGCGATGGACTTGTACATCACGTCATCGAGCACAGTTAAATCCGGCAGGCGCGCAGCGATACGTTTGCGCCCCATCAATATGGCGGCGACGATCAACGCAGAGATGCCGAAATACACCATCCAATAACTGCTGCCATTGGCGGCAGCCTTGGTGCGGAACACCACCGGCTCAAAACACAACACCACGCCCAGAAGCCACAGCGGCGCAAGTTTGTACCAGCGCGTCTCGGTCGCCTGGGTTTTGATCAAGTAAGCAAACGCCACCATGGCCGAAAGTGCAAAGGTACCGTAACCGATGAAGTTGGCGGGAACGTGGAGCTTCATCCACCAGCTTTTTAAAGCGGGCACGAGCGGCTGGATTTCATGCGCCTCGCGCACCACCGTGTACCACAGCAAAAAACCCACCGCCGCGCTGACCACCAGCATCACAAATGCACCCAGGGCGCGGGTGTTGTACTGCGCTTCAAAGTAGAGGTAAAACGTGGCCGTCATCCAGCAAAACAGCACAAACACTTCATACAGGTTGCTCACGGGAATGTGGCCAATGTCAGGCCCGAGCAGATAACTCTCATACCAGCGCACCATGGTGCCGATGAGTGCCATCGTCACCGCCACCCAGGCCAGGCGCGAGCCAATCTGCTCCATCGTGGTGCTTTCTGCTTTGGCAAAAACGCCGAGCCAGTAAAACGCTGTACTCATGAAAAACAGCACACTCATCCACAAAATGGCCGACTGGCTACTCAGGAAATATTTAAGCCAAAAAACTTTGTCGGCATTCGCCAAGCTGCCTTGGTAGGCGTAGATGCCCAAGAGTGAAAACACGGCTACCGCCAGCATCAGCACCCGCAAAGGCCGCCAAAACCAGCCCAGCGCGATGGCGCAGGGTGTGAGGCCAATCAAAATACCTTTTTCGTAAACGTCCATCGCGTCCGCATAACGCGAAAAAACAAACAGGGAACCCGCAATCAATAGGGCGGCAAACAACCAATCAAGCGGGCTGCGTTTGGCGAAATAGCCTTCGTTCAGAGTCAAGGTTTGGCCGCCCGAGGTTTGACCCGATGCACCGCCAGAGCTCAACGTTGTGGTTGTCGCCGTATTCATGTCGTCATTCCTTCACTATGTCGTTCGCTTTGTTACCCATTGGGGCAGTCAGGCCCAGCAGCTTGGCCTTGAGCATGTCAAATTCGCGGTCAGTATCCATCGTTTTGCGGTTCGACGACAAGGCCATGGTGGCAGAACTGGCATTTCTGCCTCCGCCCTCGCCCACACTCGCAGCCGGCGCAAGCCACACCCAAACGCGTCGCTCGCGCACATACAGCATGGCAAAAATACCCACAATGAGCAGGAAACAGCCCAGGTAAACAATGTTTTTACCGGGCGCTCGCGCCACCTGGAACACACTGGCCTGCACGTGGGTGAAGTCAGTCAACTGCAGCGCCACTGGCGCGGGATACAGCAGCGCATCACTCAAACCCAGCACAGCTTGGGTCATGAAACTCTGGGTTTTTGCATCCGGCACCATGGGTTTCAAACCAGCCTCTTTGCGCGAGACTTGAACCAGTTCGTACAAAACGCCATTCAGAATTCGCACCAACACTTCGCCCGCCTTGGCGCGTTCTGGCTCGGGCACGGCGGTTTCGATGAAATCGGCGATGGCCTGGATGCCGCCGCTGGAGGCAATCCCGTTGGCGGCCTTGAAACTCTCGGCCCCAGAAAACAACGCCAACGCGCGCGACGCGGATGCCGCCAGTTGCTGGCCCAGCTCGGGCCGCGCCGGGTCGACTGCCTGGGCTGCGTAAGCGTTCACGGCTGCGTCACGCAGGCCCGCATCACCCAAGGCACGGCGTAGGCGCAGAAAACCGTCCATCGCGCTGTCTTCGTCGGCAGGCACACGGATGTAACGGAAGGGCTCGGAGGGTGTCTCGCGCACGCCGAGCAGAAACACCGGGATGCCGTCGCCCGTATCAATGGGCAACATGTAATTGTGGAACTCGCGTGCCTGGCCTGCCGCGTCGCGCAGTTTGTAGGTGATGCTGGGGCCAACGTTGCGCAGATTTTTCTTGGCGTCGGCTTTGTTGGCAGCGCCGAGCCGGGAGTCGATGCTGGCGGCCAATGAACTGCGCAAGTCCACCTTGCGCACGTCCACGCCTGGTGCGCCCGCCGCTCCTTGCGCCGTGTTTTGCCCCAGGTTCTCCACGTTGATGACGCGCAGCGCGGTGTATTCAACCGTGAGTTTTTCGTTGGGGGCTTTGGCAGGGGCGCCACCTGAAGGAGCGCCTGAAGCAGCAGCTGAAGTGTTTCCCGAAGCCGTGCCCGAGGGTGTGCTTGAAGCCGAGCCCGCACCTTTAAGCAACTCCGACTGCCCGCCAATGATGCCTTGCAGCTCAAAAGGGGCGCCGTCTCCTTTTAAGGGCAGTGCCTTGAGTTTGACGGAAGAGCCGCCGTCGTCAAAACTTGACTGGTAAATCTCGACACCTTTGTAGTGGGCCGGATGGTTGACTTCGACCCTTGCCGGGATTTTTTCGCCGGTTTGGGTGTCGTGGATGATGATCTCGCTGGCGAAGAGTTTGGGCATACCGGTCGAGTAGTACTCGACGATGAATTTCTTCAACTCCACCGAAAACGGCAAATCCTGGATCAACACGCCGTCTGACTGACTCAGCACCGCTGTGCTGGAGCGTGTGCCCTCAGCGACCATCAAATTGGCGCGAAAAGTCGGGTTGTTCTCACCCAGGCGGTGTTCGGGCTTCACGTCGGCAATCTTGCCACCGCCGGTGTAGGCCGACTTGCCGTTGAACAACATTTGGGCGCGCACAATCAAATCGCCATCAAGCAGCCCACCGATACACACCAGCACGATGGCGCTGTGTGCGGCGATATAGCCAATCTTGTTGGCTGCGCCGGCCTTGGCGGCGACCATCCAGCCCAGAGTCGGTCCAGTGGAAGCAGATCCAGAACCCACCCCTGAATTTGCTCCGGAAGCGGACCCCCTACCCGCGTCGCCTGGCAATTCTCGGGATTGCAGCTTCACCTTCCAGCCACCACTGACCAGCAGCGCGCCGATGCGCCGTGCCGCCACCTCGGCAGATTCATCCAGCACCGCGGTGGCCTTGAGCCCGAAGGCCTTCAAACTTTGCTCGCGTATGTTTTCCTTGTAGGTTTTGATATCCACCAGAATCTTCGGCGCATTGCGGGCAATGCACAGCGAGGTGCTCGTCACCAAAAATGCGAGGATCAGCAAAAACCACCAAGCGCTGTAGACTGAATACAGGCTCACATCGCCAAATACCTGCGCCCAAAACGGCCCGAACTGATTGACGTAATTGACCTGGGGCTCGTTTTGCTTGAGCACAGTGCCAATCACCGAGGCGATGCAGATGACCGTGAGCAGCGAAATCGAAAACCGCATGGACGAAAGCAGTTCCACCGCCGCGCGCAGGGGGCGCGAAGCGGTTTTGATCTCAATACCTTGGGTCGAAGCTGTCATAAGTTGGAAAGGCGAGCCACCCGCAAGAATGGCCCGCCCTGTTTAGGTCGTGTTGATGCGGCTTGGTTCCCGCATCTGGCAAAACTATTGCCCCACCATCGCACTGCTATCGCAATCCAGCGATATAGTCCGCCACCGCCTTGATTTCTCGGTCATTCATTTTGGCGGCGACCTGCGTCATGGGCAGGCTGTTTTTGCGCACACCGTCACGAAACGCGGTCAACTGGCCCGCGGTGTAGTCGGCATGCTGGCCAGAAAGCCTTGGATATTGCGAGGGCATACCGGCACCGTTGGGGCTGTGGCAGCCAGCGCAGGCGGGCACTTGACGGTCTGCAATACCACCACGGTAGATTTTCTCGCCCAGGGCAACCAGGGTTTTGTCTTTGGCGAACCCGGCTTTGGGCTTCTTGGAATTCGCCCAGGCTGCCATGTTGCGGATGTCGTCATCGCTCAGTGTGGCCGCGAAGCCCTTCATCACCGCGTTGTTGCGTTTGCCGTCTTTGAACTCGTGCAGTTGTTTAGCTAAATATTCGGGGTGTTGACCGGCCAACTTGGGATTCGCCGCAATGGCGGAATTGCCGTCCACGCCGTGGCAAGCCAGGCAAATCGCGGCGTAACTGGCCTCGGCTTTGGCCAAGTCGGGTTTAGCTGCTTTGGGTGCGTCGGCCTTGGCGGCAACTTGGGCCGGGCCAGCCGCAAAGGACGTCAACGCACTCAAGGCCAGGGCAGCGGAGAAGAAA
Organism: Rhodoferax sp.; assembly: GCA_031418395.1. Taxonomy (GTDB): domain Bacteria; phylum Pseudomonadota; class Gammaproteobacteria; order Burkholderiales; family Burkholderiaceae_C; genus JANYCG01. Next base: position 16,774 of record JANOXL010000098.1, read on the forward strand.
ATTTGAGCAAACAGCTTCATAAAAATATCGTGTCGGGTCTGAGTCGCAAAACCTAGGGATCTGTGGATTAATTCGTCGTGGTCCTGTAGCGCTCGGGTTGGGATGGGCTGCAAGGCGGTTTTTGCAGCAAACATCGGGAATATTTGCATTAAAACCAACGCGGCAGACTGCCCAAGCCAAGTGATCACGGGCCGCGAGGAATAAATTCGCGCTTCCCTAGGGATTCTACAATGTCAACCGGGCGCAACTATCACGGCCTGCGATCACGCTCCATCCGCACGCCCACCAGCCCCACGACCCGCCCACCATGACCGTCTCTGCGCCACCTCCTCCATCAGCTTCTCCACCCGCACATACGGCCGGCGCAATCGCCACCGCGCTGGGCGCCAAAGCCGATGCCATCAAAGCCGCCACGAGCTGGCTGCATACGGCGCGTTTCCTCACGACCGCGCCCGAATTGCATTTTTTGCCCGCCCTGGATGTACCCGAAATCGCCTTTGTGGGCCGCTCCAACGCTGGCAAATCGACCTGTATCAACACCCTGACGCAGCAAAAACAGCTCGCTTTCGCCTCCAAAAAGCCGGGCCGCACACAACACATCAATCTCTTCTCCTTGGGCAAACAGGGCCAGACTGACGCGGTTTTGGCCGATTTGCCTGGATACGGCTACGCGGCCGTGCCCAAAGCCGACAAAATCCGCTGGCAGCAAGTGATGGCCAACTACCTGGTCACCCGCGAGAACCTCAAAGGCATTGTGCTCATGTGTGATCCGCGTCACGGCCTCACGGAATTGGACGAAATCCTGCTCGACGTGGTGCGTCCGCGCGTCGCTGAAGGCCTGAAGTTTCTGGTCGTCTTGACCAAGGCCGATAAACTCAATCGCAGCGAACAAACAAAAGCCCTCTCCGTCATGAAGCTGCAAGCCGGTGGCGGCGAGGTACGCCTGTTTTCAGCGCCCAAACGCATCGGGATTGACGAGGTGTCTTTGGTGGTGAGAAGTTGGGTGGATAACGCGGCCTGAGCCCAGGACAGTCGCTTCAGGTTGATCGGTCAGGTGATCAGCAATAATCATACCCAATTTGGGGTTTATCGAAGCTTTAAAACGCTTCTTTGAGCCCTATCCAATAAAAATAGGCCTTTAGGTCTCGTATTTATTGGATATTTAGCTATAATTATCATAGCATCTCAATTGTGAGTCAGGCCGGTAATGTCAACAGCAGCAGACTCTTGAGACGCCGCTGCGGGCGCCTCAAAGGCCAAATCTTGCGTGTCGACTCTCGGTACTGAGGCCCCACATCGCTACGCGATCTCAATAAACGCCTGGCATCCCGTCCGGCTGGTCTTTAAAACGCTTATGCACCCAGTAGTACTGGGCTGGCATGGGGCCGATGTAGTCCTCCAATCGCTGGTTCATCTTCAGCGTGTCGGCGGCGAAGTCGGGGCTGGGCACGTCAATCCACGCCGGTAAAACTTCGATTTCGTAGCCGCTTGCGGTCATTCGTGTGACGACGGGGAAAACGACCGCTTTGCCAAGTTTGGCCCAGCGTGAGAGGGAAGTCACCGTCGCGGCGGGTGTGCCAAAAAACGGCACAAAAATCGATTCTTGCAAACCGTAGTTCATGTCCGGTAGCAGATACAGCAACTCGCCGGCACGCAAGGCCTGCACCACGGGTTTAGGGCCGGCCGCGCGGTCAAACAGGCGCACCCGGCCGAAGCGCTCGCGGCCCGTTTTCACCCACGCATCGACCTGCGCGTTGGACTGGTGGCTGAAAATTGTGGTGAAGTGGCGGCTCACTTGTTGCGTTAGAGCTGTCCAGCCTGCATCCAGGCCGACAAAATGAGGGGCAAAAATCACCGCTGCAGGTGTGTTTTGAAGGGCTTCAAGCTGGCCGGTCATGGTGAGGCGGTGGTCCACCACCTGTGCCGAACCATGCCAAAGCCAGCCCCGGTCAAGCCAGGCTTGCGCGAAATAGGTGAAATGTTGACGTGCGATGTGCCTGCGCCGGGCATCGTCCCACCCTGGAAAACACAGCTTCAAATTGGTCGCCACCACGCGGCGGCGCGAACGGGCGAGCAGGTACAACACAAAACCCAAGCCCCAGCCCAGCGCGCGCACCCACGCCAGCGGCAGGCGGCCCAAAACCCGCATGAAGGCGATGCCGCCGTGGCTCAAGAGGTAACTCAGCATGCGCGCACGTTCACCAGCGACCAGCGGCGAGGGGCCATGAGCCATTGGATACATCCGCCAACGTCTGCCGGCGTCAAGATTCCACCTTGGGGGTTTTATAACGCGCGTAGCCCCACAAATACTGTTGGGGCGCGGTGCGAATCAAGGATTCCATGGCGGCATTGACCTGGCGCACGGCACCTTCGAGGTCACGGGCGAGTTGTCGGCGTTCGGCAAGTCGTTCTGTCAGGCCTGTCGCGCTGGCGGAAGCCGTTGGCAGTGGTGATACACTAATTTTGAAGCCCCGACCCCAGGGTAATCGCTCACCCCACGCTATTAAAATAATAGCCCTTGTCTGCAAAGCCAGGCGTACTGACAGTGTCATGGTGTAAGCCTGGCGGCCAAAGAACGGGCTCCAGACGCCTTGGCCGGCCGGCGGCACCTGGTCGGGCAGCAAGCCAACACTTTCGCCATTTTTCAAAGCCTTGATCATCTGTTTGACGCCTGCCAGCGACGTGGGCGCCGTGTCTAGCCCCGGCCTCCTGCGGGCAGTGGTAATCAGTTGCATCAGCCAGGCTTTGCGCGGCGGGCGGTACAGCACCGTCATCGGTTTGCCCGCCTGACCATAACGCAGGGCGTAGGCTTGCGCCGTAACTTCAAAGCAACCCAGGTGCGGCGTGAGGAAAACGATGCCTTGCCCGCTGGCCAAGGCCGCGTCAATATGCTGCTCGCCCTGCCATTGGATGGGCACGTTCTTGCCGAACCACAGGCGCGGCAGCTCGGCGATTTGCTGCCCGGCACTGCCCACCGACGCCAAAGCCTGCCATCGGTTGAGGCCGGCCTGTCGCGCGTTGTCCAGCAGCCTCTGGCGGTACTGCCTGGAGAAGCCAAACGCCAGCCAGCCCAGGCACCCGCCAAGAGCATGGGCAAACCACAGGGGCGCGGCAGACAGGAATTTGAAAAGGCCAGTCAAAACAAGTTTCGGCAGTCGGATAAAATACGCGCTGTCGCTGAGTTATGGAACTACTTGCAGGGCGACACACGGCGGCGGCATCCCTTCAATCACATGAAGTGCCGCCATTGTGCCTCGTCAAAATTCTGTTGAATTTTGGCGATTCTGCTAAAGCGTTCGCTGCAAGCTCCCAAAGCCCAAAGCAACGCAAATCGACGTTGTTTTTACCTTTTGGAGCTTTTTTCATGGCCAACGATTTTCTTTTTACCTCTGAGTCCGTCTCTGAGGGGCACCCCGACAAAGTCGCGGATCAGGTCTCGGACGCGATCCTGGACGCGATTTTCAAACAAGACCCGAAATCCCGCGTCGCTGCTGAAACCCTGTGCAACACAGGCTTGGTGGTTTTGGCCGGTGAGATCACCACCAACGCGCATGTGGACTACATCCAGGTGGCCCGCGACACCATCAAGCGCATCGGTTACGACAACACCGAGTACGGCATTGACTACAAGGGTTGCGCCGTGCTGGTGGCTTACGACAAACAATCGAACGATATTGCCCAGGGCGTCGATCACGCCTCGGACGACCACATGAACACCGGCGCTGGCGACCAGGGTTTGATGTTCGGCTACGCCTGCAACGAGACGCCAGAGCTCATGCCAGCGCCCATTTATTACGCCCACCGTTTGGTCGAGCGCCAGGCGCAGTTGCGCAAAAGCGGCAAATTACCCTTTTTACGCCCAGACGCGAAAAGCCAAGTGACCATGCGGTATGTTGACGGCAAACCGCACAGCATCGACACCGTGGTGCTCTCCAGCCAGCACGACCCGGACCAGTCTGAAACCATGACCAAGATGAAAGCCTCGTTCAACGAAGCCATCATTGAAGAGATCATCAAGCCGGTGTTGCCCAAAGAGTGGTTGCAAAACACGCGCTACCTGATCAACCCGACCGGCCGTTTTGTCGTCGGCGGGCCGCAGGGTGACTGCGGCCTCACGGGCCGCAAAATCATTGTGGACACCTACGGCGGCGCTTGCCCGCACGGCGGCGGCGCTTTTTCCGGCAAGGATCCGTCAAAAGTTGACCGCTCGGCTGCCTACGCCGCACGTTATGTCGCCAAAAACATCGTGGCAGCGGGACTGGCCAAGCAGTGTCAGATTCAAGTCGCTTACGCCATTGGTGTGGCCAAACCGATGAACGTCACCGTCTACACCGAAGGCACTGGCATCATTAGCGACGACAAAATTGCCGCGCTGGTGAACGAACACTTTGACCTGCGTCCGAAAGGCATCATCCAGATGCTTGACCTGCTGCGCCCGATTTACGAAAAAACAGCCGCTTACGGCCATTTTGGCCGCGAAGAGCCGGAATTCACTTGGGAGCGCACCGACAAAGTGGCAGCTTTGAAGGCGGCGGCAGGCCTCAAGTAAGGGGCCCCTGGGGATCCTCTGGAAAAGCCTGGATAAAGGCGGATGCCCTCAACTACGCTCGAAGACTTGCGCCGCTTTGCGGTGGCGCGCAGCCTGTTTGTACCGACCACTTTGGGGCGGGCCATTACCAAGCTGGGCTTCGTGCAGGCTGATCCAATCCGCGCACCAGCCCGTGCGCAGGATTTGACATTGCGGCATCGCGTCTCAAATTACCGAGCGGGCGATTTGGAAACTCGCTACGCCCAACTCGGCATTGAAGAAGACTTCTTCGTCAACTACGGGTTTTTGCCTCGCGCCACCCAGGCGCTGATGCACCCGCGCACGCCGCGCCACCCATTGACAGCGCAGGAGAAAAAGCATGCCCCTGCGCTGCTTGACTTCGTGCGCCGGCTCGGTGCCGTACATCCACGAGATGCTGATGCCCACTTCGCTCACGGCACGGCCACCAACTGGTTTGGTGGCCAGTCCAACGTCACCACCAAGCTTTTGGACAAACTGCATTACCACGGCCATTTGCGGGTGGCGCGCCGCGAAGCGGGCACGCGCGTCTACGCAGTGAGCCACGGCGCGCACGCGCTCGAGGGCACGGGCGAGCCACACGCCGCGCTGGATGCCCTGGTGGACGTGATCGTCCACAAATACGCACCCTTGCCCGCTGCATCGCTGGGCCAGCTCATCACCTACATGATGCGGGGCGTGCCGCAATGGCAAGCGCTGCGCAGCGCCGCGTTGCTGCGCGCCAAGGCACGGCTGGCACACGCCCAAGTCGAAGGCGTGGACTGGTACTGGCCCGCACGCGAAAAACTGCCCCAAGCCGATGACGCCGCTGCAGGCAAGAACCAAGCCCGCTTGCTGGCCCCGTTTGATCCTGTGGTGTGGGATCGACGCCGCTTTGAGCTTTTTTGGGGCTGGGCTTACCGTTTTGAGGCCTACACGCCCGCGCCCAAACGCAAGCTGGGTTATTACGCACTGCCACTGCTTTGGGGTGACGAGGTCATTGGATGGGGCAATGCACTGCAAGACGCAGGCATCCTGTCGGTAGACATTGGCTTGGTCGGCAAGCACCGTTTTGGCCGCGACCTGCGCAAAGGACTGGATGCAGAAGTGGCCAGCATGGCTTCATTTCTCAACGTCGATCAATTCCGCTGGCAAGTTCTCAAGAGCTGACGGTTTTGCGGCGACGTGAACGAAGTCGTTTGCGGTAGACGTCGGCTTTAAGCAGCTACCATTCCCCCATGAAAATCTCAACCCAACGCTGGATCGACCGCTGGATCGGCCAGATTCTGTGCGCTGCGGTGTCCTTCTGGGTGCGGCTGGTGGCGCGCTTCGCGGCAGTACCACAGCTTGCCAAAGAGCCAAAACATATTCTGGTGATCCTGCTCAGCGAAATGGGCAGCATCGTGCTGGCTGGGCCGATGTTTGCGGCATTGCGGCAAAAGTACCCCTCGGCCACGCTGCACGTGTTGCAACTCAAACGTAACCAGGAAGTGGCGAAGTTGCTGCAACTGGCCAAACCTGAAAACTTTCACTCGCTCAATGACCGCTCAGGCAGTGAGTTGATCCACGACATCTGGCGCGTGTACCGGGCCATGCGCGCCTTGCCGCTGGATGTGGTGATTGACTGCGAATTGTTCTCGCGCATCAGCAGCCTGATGGCCTTTGTGGTCGGCGCGCCGCTGCGTGTGGGCTTCACGCCGCACACACAGGAAGGTTTGTACCGGGGCAGCCACATCAACCGCGCGATTCCCTACAACCCTTACCAGCACATCAGCAAACAGTTTTTGTCACTCGTTGATGCAGTAGAGGTTTCTGATGGCCAGGCCATGCCACGCAACAAACCGGCGGCGATTCGGGACATGCCTGCCAATACGGCGCTTTCGGTCGAATTTTCCCCCAATGAGCTGACGCGTTATCGGCAAAAAGTCCTCGCCGATTTTCCAGCGCTGGCCGGTCGAAAAATCGTGCTGCTCTACGCAGGTGGGGGCCTTTTGCCTGAGCGCGCCTGGCCCGCCGCCCACTACGCCCGCGTGGCGCGTGGCCTGTGTGAAGCGGGCCAAGCGGTTGGCCTGATTGGCCTGGCCGAAGACGCCCAATTGGCCAAAGACTTGCAACTACAAACCGCCAGCCCGCAGTGCGTTGACTTGACCGGCTACACCAAAAATATCCGCGAACTCTTGATGTTGTTCCACTCGGCGGACTTGTTGATCACCAACGACGGCGGCCCCGGACACTTCGCCAGCCTGACGCCGATCAAGACCTTTGCCTTTTTTGGCCCGGAAACCAGCAAACTCTATGGGCCGCTGGGCAACACTGAAGGTGGGGTCGCCCGCAGTTACGAGTCCGGCATCGCCTGTTCGCCTTGCCTGTCGGCTTACAACCACCGCCAGACATTTTGTGATGGCGACAACCAGTGTCTTAAACGGATTCCACCCGACCCGGTGCTGGCCGATGCGCTGGCAGCATTGCAGTGATCGCATGGCGCTGATCCGGCTTTGAAAACGGCGCCTGCGCTCAGGCGACAATGGCGAGATGAGTTCTGAAAGCGGCTTCGCCGACAAAATTATCGCGCTGATCGAATGGCTAAAAGGCTTCCGGTTTTTCAAATTCGGTATCGTCGGTGCCAGTGGCACAGTGGTCAACCTGGCGGTGTTGTACGCGGCCAAAACCTGGCTGTTTGACGCGGTCACACCACCCTGGCTACGCTTGGGGCTGTCGTTGTCGCTGGCCATCTTCATTGCTACGCTGAACAACTTCACCTGGAATCGCCTGTGGACTTGGGGCGACCGGCGCGCCGCACTGGCGCTTGACCTGGGCGCCCCAGTGGAGCCATTGCCAAAACGCCTGGCGGTGCAATTTGGCCGCTACTGCGCGGCCTCCTGGTTTGGCATGGCCTTTCAGTTTGGCATGACCATCTGGCTCTCGCACTACATGAACGATCTGCTGGCCAACATCCTCTCTATCATCGCCGCCAGCGTGGTGAATTTTCTGGCAAATGATCGCTGGACGTTTCGGCTCAAGCGGCCCGTCAAAACCAGTTGATCATCGATTCAATGGGTGTTCGTCAGGCTCATATCCCGGCAACCCAACGCAGCGTCGGTGCGTGGTGGGCGTTGCTAGTCATGGCCCTGTTGGTCTACGCTTTTGGCCTGGGTAGTCAGTACATTCCCACCAATGGCGACGAGCTGGTGTATGCCCACATTGCCCGGGTGACCGCCGGTACAGGGCACTGGCTGCCGCTGGCATCTGAGCTTGACAACATGCGCAACACAAAACCACCGCTGTTGTTCTGGCAGGCGATGGTGGCTGGTGACTGGGGTAACGATTGGCACATGGCGGCCCTGCGCCTGCCCAGTCTCATTTACACCTTTTTGACTACGGCAGCGATCGCCGTCGTGGTGCTGCGGATCACGTGCAACGCACCGCGCGCCTTGCTGGCGGCCTGTATTTATTTGGCGTTTTTCAGCACCTTCCGGTATGGCCGACCCTACCTGACGAGCGCGCCAGAGACCTTTTGGTTGGCACTGCCGATGCTCACACTTCTGTGGATCAGCAGCGCCCCTGCGCGTTTGAGGCGCCAACTTGCAGCGGCGCCGCTAGCGGGTTCGGAAACGCGAATTCCCCTAAAATCATTTTCACATACTAATTTTGAAGAAAATTCGAATTCAGGTCTCGTAAATTCAGCACAAATTGCTCCATTATCGATATTAAATTTGATTATTATTGGAGCATTAATAGGAATAGGATTACTTTTTAAATCCTTCGCCTTGGTGGCCCCTGCTGGTGCAACGATGTGGTTGGCGTTGGTGCTGATGCGCCAGGATTTCCGCTGGCGGGCGTTATGGACCACCACACTTCAGGTCGGGTTCATTGCCCTGCTGGCGCTGGCGATTTTTGCGTTGTGGTTTGTCCTGGATCCTGATCCACAAGCCGTCTGGAAGGAGTTCATCGTTGGTGAAAACATCGGAAAAATGGGCGACAAGGTCGGCTATTGGCACGAAGCCTTGTACGGTGGCGGCTCCAGTTTGTGGGCACAGTTGTTCGCCTATATCGAAAACGCGGGCCTGCTGGGTTTTGTAGTGCTGGGTCTCGTGCCGGTTTTGTTCAAGGCGGCACGGACCCCTGGGTTTAACGCCAAAACCGCATGCCAGCAGGTGCCGCCACATCTGTGGGTGCTTTTCGCCTGGCTCGCGGTGTGGCTGTTGGTTTTCAGTATTCCAAGCCAGCGCTCCGCCCGTTATGTCATCCCTGCCATGCCCGCGCTGGCCATCGTGTTGGCACTTTATTGGGATCGAATTTCAGGCGCCTGGTTCATTGCGTCGGGCTTTTTGATCACCCTTTTCGCGCTCGTGATGGCGCGTATTGTGTGGGTCGCGCATGATTTGAAGATCGCCACAACATCCGAGTGTTGGATGGTGATTGCCGCAGTTGGCATTCTGCTGGGAACCCTGCTGCTGGGTTGGCTCAAACCTGCCTTCACCCGCACCACAACCCTGGTGGCTTGCCTGCTTTTCTACGGCGTATTGACCTTGACGACACTGCCACTGGAGGGCCCGTCTGGCCGGTATTCCACACGCATCCAAGCCCAATTCGTGGGTCAGAAGATAGCGGTGCCAAGCAACTTCAATGCCCAGTGGGAAAGGTTCGAGTTTCTCCTGCCGGGCAACCGAATCGTGCCTTTTGAAATGGCCTTGATCTACAAAGCACCTCCGACCAAGGTTTCCATCGACGCACTGCTGGCCTCGAACGATGCGTTGGTGTGGATGCAGGAAAACCCGACACAAACCACTGCGCCCTGTTTACCGACATGTCAACTCATCGCTGAACGTTGGGTGATCAAGGAGCGGCATCAGGCGGGTGACATCACTTGGGCCAACGTCTGGACGCCGCATACCTGGCTTTTCAGCCGCGAGTGGCTGTTGCGTTCTGGCGGTGGCGGCCGCGACGGATGACGCGTCGCACCAGGCTGACCTGAAGCCACAACCACAACCAAGGGTCGATCAGCGCGTCCAACACATTGCCGGTAGGTAGGCGGGTCAACACAAAAAGCAAGAGCGCGACGGCCAACACATAACCCGGATACACCGTTGCGTAGGCGCGTTGATCACGTGCGGGCTGAGCAACACAAAGCACGAGCGCGATGACGACAACGCAGGCCAACAAGGCGGCACCAAAGCCCCAGCGGTAAACATAAACCGGCAGCAGCACCAAGGTGTCCAGCAACAACACCCAGCCCAACGCGATGCCCAAAAAGACCAAACAAGCCGCTTGGGCTGACGAATACAAACTGGCCTGGTTGTCGACTGGTGGCAGCGCCTGCGTCGAAGCTCGACCCAGACTGTGCAGCAAATACGCCCCACACAACAAAACCGTCATCCAGCTGGGCACCTGAAACGCCAGCCCGAGCCAGTAGGCGGGCGACCACATGCTGGGAATCAGCGCCCAGGCCACGACGACGCCACCTACCCACAAGCGCGTGCGTTTGCCAAAACGCCCACCCACCCGCAGCCACAAAAATGCCAGCACCACGCCCCAACACATCGGCGCGAGCCAGCGCAGCAGCCGTGCGTCTGGCAACACGGGTGACAAGTTCGTGAAAAATTCGATCATGGCTTGGCCTCGTACACAAAACGTTGCCAGGCAATGCGCTGGCGGCCATCGGTAAAGCTGACCCACACGCTGCCGTCGGTGACGGCCATCGCCGGGTAGGAGAATTCAGCTGCCAGCGCGTCTTTGCCGGTGCCGACCAGGGTGCCACGGGCCAGGTTGTGTACCAGGCTCCAGTCAATGCCGTTGCCGGATTCACTCAAATCCAGCACCTGTCGCGATTTGGGCGAAGAGTTGTGTGCCAGCAGAAAGTGCCACGGTGCGTAGGCCATCGCAAATACCGAGGCATCCGGGTTCAGCACATTCAGGTCGCGCAGGTCGCGCCAGGTCTGGCCACCATCTGAGGTCTGTGCTACCGCGATTTTGCCGTCGATACGGTTATCTCGCATCAAGGCCAGCCAATGCAATTCGTTGAGTGCCAGCAAAGTCGGTTGCAGCACACTTTTGCGAGAAGAGATACGTGTAAGTCCCAGCAACACGCCTTGGGCATCAAACCGCAAAGCCACTGGGTACTTCAAACCCAGTTCAAAATAAACCGGCAACACCATGCCACCGTCCGCCAGCGCCAGCGGCGCACCCCGCACCAGGTGACTCAAGTTCCACAACCAACCCAGCGGCAGGATGCTCGGTTCGCCAAACACGGGGGCGCTTGAAGTGCGACTCATGGGGTTTTGTTCGCGCAGGTGCAGCACCCGGCTGGCCGCCCAGCCGCCCCAACCTGTGGCGACCACAAACAGGTGAATGCGACCTTGCCCATCGAGCCAAGCCACCGGGTTGCCCAGGCGGCGCAGACCAAAACCCAACTGGCGCCCGAATTCATGTCTATTCACCACAATTTTCGCGGCCTGCCAGGTTTGCGAGGCGCGGTCAAAACACGACTGCGCGATTTGTACATCCGGCGCACTTTCGCGCTCACCGGCGAACCAGAACGCCATCAACGCGCAGGCATGGCCAGCCGGCATCGCCAGCAGGTTACTCGCGTGCGCGCTGGGCGTCTGGGGTGGCATGGGGAAGTGCCCCTGCGCCTTGAGGACGAACTTGCCAGCGCCTGCGGCGGGCGGTTGAGGCGTCGTGTTGGCCGCGGTGATGGCCGCGGTACTGGCCGAGCTATTTGGCGTCGCAGGGGTCGTCGCAACGCTCACGGGCGCAGCGCGCGCTGCTACCGGTGCGGGGCTGCGGGCGGCGAAATCCAGAGCAAGCAGCGCAACGCCCACAACCCCTGCAGCGATGAGGCGAAGTCGCCAAGGTAGAGTCTGGGCGGCTACACCAACCATCAGAGCAAGGCCATCAAGAGTAGCCCGGCGACGATCACCCCATGGGGAAAAGCCACCGTCGGCCTGAGCGCGTTACTTGCGTATTCGCGGATCAATTTCAGCCCGCGCGACCGCTGGGTCTGCCATTGGCTATGCAACTGAAACGGCAGATTGTCAACACCTCGTGAGCCCACGGTGTCGAGCGGCACGGCATCGCCTGAAGGCACGCGCATCAACGACTCCACATGCAAAAGGCGAAGGCCCAGGCGGTTTTGAAAGGTACGCAAGATGCCCTCTTGAAGCCACACCAAGATCAGCAATACCATGACCACGAGCAGGCTCAATTGCAGCGTCAAGCCCAGCAACGCCAGCGCAACGCTGAACAATTTGACCGCAAGGCCCATCCACTCGTACTGCTCGTAATTGTTTTGCAGCGCAATCCACTCCTGGTTCAGCGCGGTAGGGTGACTCATCATGGGCAAGCTCAAGTTTCGCGCCGCAGCGCAGTGGGACCACAATTCGAGACGACAATCTGTCGAGTCTAACGCCACGCTTCGCCTTTCCCTTTCCTACCCACGCCTGATCAGCACACCCAGCAGCCCGACAGGCAGTGCCGCAAGCACACCGTGTGGCCGGATATCGACAAGCACCTATGCACCGCACCATTTTCGACACGCCCATCGTCAACTCCCTGCTGCGCGGTTTTTCCGTCGCGTTTTTGAAGATCACGGGCTGGAAGGTCGAAGGCCGCCTGCCGCCCAACGGCGAGAAAAGCGTGTTCATCGCAGCGCCCCACACCAGCAACTGGGACTTGCCCTACACGCTCATGGTCGCCTTCGCGCTCAAGCTGAACATCTACTGGATGGGCAAGGAAGAGATTTTCAAGCCACCGTTTCGCGGCATCATGATGTGGCTGGGCGGCATCCCGGTACACCGTGAAAAATCCACCAACCTCGTCGCTGCCTCGATCGAGGCCATCAAAACTGCAGACGGCCCGCTGCAACTCATCGTGCCGCCCGAAGGTACCCGAAGCGGCACCCGCTTCTGGAAAACCGGTTTCTACTACATCGCGCAGGGCGCTCAGGTGCCCATCGTGATGGCCTTCATGGACTACGAGAAGAAAGTCGCCGGCCTGGGGCCGGTGTTTTTGCCCACCGGCGATATTGATGCGGACATGGCGGCGATCAAGGCGTTTTATGCGCCTTTTAAGGGGAAGCGCCCTGATCAGTTCAAATCCTAACCACCGACTCCATAGAACCTACAACCAGCTTGGGATCGAATCGCTAACAGCCCAAAAAGCGCAAAGCAATGCTACCGAGCACCTGCGCAACCAGCACCAGCACCAGCACCTGGACAACCAAGAGCGATTCAATCACTGGCCGTCTAAAGTGCTGTGAAATTCCAAGTCAACGTGTAACTGACGGTTTGAGTAACACCTGGAGATAATTCCACAGTCTCATTTTTGGTGATCGCGCCCGAAATGGTTTTGGTGCCATCCGAATTGGTCACGACAGAGCCCACTCCTTCTATTCTTTCTAGCAGGTAAGAACGCCTGGCAGTAACGATGTTGACCTGTCTCGTTGTTGGGCCAAATGTACAAGGCCCAAATCCTTCTTCGGTGATCGGGCCAGTGGTTAAGGTTGGTCCAATGATATTGTCCGTGCCAAATTGATAGTTTGTCGGATCGGTAAATCGGAAGAAAAACATCGACTCTTGCGGCAGCAAGAATTGGCTCGAGCCGGTTTGGCTTGTGTTGGCAATCTGGTGAGTGCAATTTGATGGAATGAACTGATTCGCAGATTTGATGTGACTGAAACTGGCACTTTTGTTCGATGGCACAACTTGAATTTGGAGCTTGTTGGGATCAATGCTGACTGTTGCTGACACGGAAACCCTAAACGTGTCAGAACTCGTTCCCCAAACCTGTCTTGGGTCTTCTGGTGTGTTGACACTTATCTGCATGTGCTGCTCAAAAGTCACATTGCCACGAAAAATGCCGTCCACCGGCAAAACAACCCCTGAAACGATTTGGTTTGCGCAAATGTCTGACGCCGGTTGGCCGGTTTGAAACACCAGGCAGGCTTTAACGTTGAACTGCATTTGCGTCTGGCTGGGTGTGAACACCGTGGTGAAACGCCCGTCCGCATCGGAATTGCCGTTGCTGTGCCCCAGGCTTGCGCCAGTGGCATTGACAGTGAAGAAAAATGGCGCGGCCTCTGGGTTGGGTTGGCCGCTGACAATTACCTGAGCCCACGCATCCAGCGATTTTCCTGTGCCGATTTTCAGCCCCATCGGCAAAGTGATCGGGTCCAGTACCGGGCGCAGGCAATTGTTGGCGCGCAGTAGGAAGGTTGCGCGGTCGAGGCCGGAGCCCGCGCCCGCCAGACCAATACTCTGGGCGATGCCTTGCAGGGTGGAGGCGAAGGACAGGGAGGCGAGGCGCGCCTCCATGGTGATGGCAGGGCGGACACAGTTGTCAAGGTTGCTGTTGATGAAAGCCGTGAAGACCCGTTTGGCGATGGATGCGGATTCGGCAAGCTCGGCGGCGAGTGCCAGCTCAAGCGTGTTTCGATCGGCAACATAGTCCATCGTGCTGATCCAGGTCCTGTAGGCGATGATTGCGTCGACGCTGAACACGACGTCGGTGGAGCCGTCCGCTGCCGCCAAAGCCGGTTTGACGATCTCAACATACCACTGGCGAAACACGTCAACGATTTGCACCATGCCGGCATCGCGCGCGGTGAGTTCGGCCAGCTGCGCGATGGCATCGTCCGCATTGACCAAGGTCGGTGCCAGCGGTGCCAGCGGCACCAGTTGTGCGGGTGTGGCACCCGCAGCGCCGCCGGTGCTGAAATGCGTAATGTTGACCAGCGTGCTGTTACCGTCCAACCGTGCCAGGTTCAGGCGGAATCCGCCCCCGTCGTTGGCGGTGCTGAAGCCGACCAGTTTTTGGTCTGCTAAAAGTGCCGGCGCTGCGCTAATGTGCAGCGTTGCAGGAACCTGAAATTTCAGCCCCGAAGGCTCCATTTGCACCGCGCCTAAAACACTTTGGGCCAGCGGCGCGCTTCCCATGTCGAGAATCGGCGTGAGGGTGATCGTCACGTCGCCCGTCAAGGCGCCAGGCGGGATAATCAACGTGTAGGCGATGCCACTGGAGGCTATTGCCGTAATGCGGCCCCCAGCCCCGCCCACGCTGGCGATGGCGGCACTGCCCGGCTCCAGCACCGGTGCCCGGGCAACCACAGCCGCCGGTGGATTGGCCGTGACGACTGCATTGCCGCTGCCACCGCCGCAAGCGCCCATCAGAACTGCCGCACAACCCGCAATAGCTGCCATCCAGAGCGACCGCCAAATCACGCGCCCACTGGTGAAGTCAATAGAAACGGGTGGATGGATTTGATTGGTCATGACAGGCTCCCTAAGGTAGTGCTGTCATCGATTGTTTCGACGATTAAGTGACCGCGATAGCCCCAAAATTGGGGTCACGGGCGCACTGCGTGCGTTACATCATGTGTCCGAAAGCGGCAGCACCAAATGGGTTCCGGTGCCGTTTTCGTTGCTCAAAATTGTCAGTCTTGCCCCCAGTACGCGGGCGCGTTTGTCCAGGCTGTTCAGGCCTTTACCGCTGGCGGATTTTGTAGCGGCCTCCACATCGAAACCCTGACCGTCATCGTTGATCTCTATCGACAATTCAGTCGCTGAGCTGGCCACCACTATGTGCAATGTTTTTGCCTGTGCGTGTTTCAGCGTGTTGGTAATTGTTTCCTGAATAACCCGCAGAATTGGCAATTGCTTTTCAGCCGGTAGCGGCAAATCGTCTTGTAGTCCTGCGGTGTTCCATTTCAGAGTGATACCGGCCGCTTGCAGCCGTGGCGCCATGCGAAAGCGCAGATTACCCAAGGCCAAGGCCAGCGAGTCGCGCGAATCGGTAGAGGTGTCTATTGCCAAGCGCAGATCGTCGATGCAACTTCTGAGCAGGTCGTAGGTTTGTTGCGAGGACAGTTCACCAACTTGCGCCATCGCCAGCGAACTCACCAGTTGCGAGCCCAGGCCGTCGTGCATATCTTGCATGATGCGACCACGCTCCTGTGCCTTGGCCTGGCTGGCCTCCACGGCGCGCAGGGTGTCGTAGCTATATTGCAACTCGGCATTTTTCTCTTGAACCCTCACCTCCAGGGTTTCGGCCAATTCCGTTGCTTTTTTTTGCGCGTCGTGAAATCGCTTGAACATGTTCCAGGCCACCACAATAAACAAGATAGGTGCTCCGAAATGCAGGTTAAGCGGCTCGCTGTAGCTCAAGGCATTGCGGTGGGTAAACCAGTCGTGCGCGCCCAGACCATAAACCACCAACGACGCGCACACCAGCAACAGGGTACCAACACTGCGCTCACGCCGGGCCACGTCAAAAGTCACCTTTACTATGTAGGCCCCGATGAGCAGCATCACCAAGTACATCAGGTTACTGACGAGCGCCAGACTTGGGTGCCCGGCGGCCAGTAACACGAAGGGCGCGACCGCCGAGAACGCCCAAATCAGTCGCTCGGCGGTGGTCAAGGCCTGCCCGGCGAAACGCAAGACAAACATGAAGACAAATGACAGCACCCAGATTTGGAGGGTCGCGCCGAAGGCCGCCCAGTAGAAGGCTCGAATAGGCGTCTCGGTCATCAAGTAGAAACCATTGCGCGCCACCCAGATCAGCGCGGCAGCGCCAAAGTAACCGAAGGCGGTATCCCATCGGCGCAAAGACCACGCCAAAAGCGCCAAAATGCCCAACCCCAAGGTGATGGCGCTGGTGATCTGTATGCTGGTGACCTGCCAAAGATAACGCGCGCTCCACATGCCTTCGACAAGGGCAGAAGGACCAAAAACGACTTCTGACAAGCCGCCCTGGCTGTTGGCGTAGGCCTTAATGCGGATGTGGATCTGGTTTACGCCGGGCTTGAGCAGCTTGGCCGGCACGGGATAGAACTGAGGCCGGTACCACTGCAGCCCTGGCGGTTCGCCCATTTGCCCGTTGCCGCCCACCGCTTCGCCGTTTACAAAGGTTTGTCCGTTGATGTTGAAGCGCGCTACATATAAGGCAGACAGTTGCAGCGCGGTTGGTGCTAGTTCGAATTCAAGGCGGTACCACGCAAAACCGCCAACTCCAGGACGCGTTCGGCTCCAGTTGTCAGGAAGGTCTTGTGGCTGCCATTCAGCATCGGCAGGCGGTAGGGTTTCGCTATCGGTCAGCAGTATGGCCGCTTTATAAATTTTCTGTACAGGCTCAGCCGTGCCCTGCTGGCCGAACGCAGGTAGGCCAAACAAGCTTGCCGCGCCCAACCATACCGTGGCCGAGAGGATTGCAAACAAAGTCCGCCTTATAACAACCCCCGCTGCCGCGCTTCAAACACCGCCTCGCTGCGCGAGTTGACCTCCAGCTTCTTGTACACACGCCGCAAATACCCTGTCACGGTATGCCAGCTGATGCCCAAGGCCTGGGCGATTTCGTCGTAGGTCAGGCCTTTTTCGATTAGGCGCAGCACTTCATGCTCCCGCTCGCTCAGGCTGACCTGTTCATCAAGTGAATGCTGGGAAAGCCGCGCCGGTGTTGGCAGGCCAGCATTTCGCCCAGGCAGGAAGTGTTGCAACATGCGCCGCGCCACACTGGGGCTGATGGGCGAACCACCGGCCACCAGTTCGGCGATGCGCTGGGCGATTTCGCTAGCCGGAGCGTCTTTGAGCAAGTAGCCGACGGCCCCTGCGGCGAAACTGCTGACGATGTGTTCGTCGTCGCCAAACACAGTCACCACCATACAGCTAGCACCAGGTTGGTTGGCAGCTATCCAGCGGATGAACTCGCGTCCGTCGGCGTCGGACAGGCCCAAATCGACCAGGTAAACCTGCGCAGCCTGGGTGAGTGCGAATTGTTTGGCGTCTTTAACATTTTGTGCACTGAAAGTCAGGCTCAACCCCAGATCGGCATGGACGGCATTCTCTAGCGAACGGCGCACATGAGGTTCGTCTTCGAGAATTGCCACGCTTATGGGCAATGCGGCGCTACTACCTGGGGCCGATAATTTGGCGCTGGAGTCTGCTGGTGTAACCGCGATCATCATGGGCCAAGTGTCGCGCCAAGCGCCCGCCCTGGCAAGACTTGGTGAATGAACGCCTGCCCCCAAATTTGGGGCCAGAAGAGATGCACTTAGCGGCAGACGGAGGACGCTCAGACCCCCACAAAGGCCTTGAAGCGCGCCTTGATCTCCCCCATTTGCGCCAGTGTCAGCCGGTTGCCGTATTGGCTTACGACCTGCCCGGCGGCCTGGTTCGCCAGCCAAGCCGCTTGCACGTGGCATTGGCACTGCGTTGTCGCAAAGAGGAAAGCGCCGGCGAACATGTCGCCTGCGCCATTGGTGTCCACGGCGTTGACCTTGGCTGCGGCCACCTCGGTCTGGCCGCCGTTTTCCAGCACCAGACAACCTTTGGCGCTGCGCGTAAGGCAGACGGTTTTGGCAAGTTTACTGACTTGGGCCACCACTTGGCCCAAGTCTTTGCTGGCGCACCACGTCTGCGCTTCTTCCTCGTTGCAAAAGAGGTAGTCAACGCCGTCGCCAATCATGGCTTCCAAACCGGGGCGGCAAAAGTTGATCATGCTCATGTCGCTCAGTGTTGTGGCGAGTTTCACACCCGCTTGTTGGGCGATGGCGCGGCCTCTGAGCGCGGCGTCCAGCCCGGTGGGCGAGGCCGCCAGGTAACCTTCCATGTAATACACCTTGGAGGCGACCAGCGCTGCCGGGTTGAGCGCCAGGTGATCGAGATCTGCCGTGGCCCCCAAAAAAGTGCTCATGCTGCGCTCGGCATCGGGGGTGACCATCACCATACATTCGCCAGTTTTCCCAGGGGCGGTAAGGCCAGCCGCCAGGTTGCTGTCTACGCCGTTGGCCTTCAGGTCGGCGGCGTAAAACACGCCGAGTGGGTCGTTGGCAACGCGGCACGAGTAAAACGCGCTGCCGCCCAACTGCGCCATCGCCACGATGGTGTTGCCGGCCGAGCCACCGCCACTCTTGCGCGAGTGCAGGCCCTGCACCTGCTCGAGCAGCTCGGCGTGCCTTGGCGCGTCGATCAGGGTCATGTGCCGCTTCTCGACCTTCATGGCGCTTAGATGCGCGTCGGTCACTTCGTATTCAGTGTCCACCAGCGCGTTGCCGATGGCGTAGAGGTCGTAAGTCTTCATTGGGTTTGGATCGTGCCGGGTGGCAAGCTGGAGTCTGAACGGCATGAAGTGTATCGGTTGGTGAACCTGTCCAGCGGTTGTAACGTCGCCTTACAAGGTAAACGTTTCGTTTGCAGAGGGACGCCAAACAAGGTGCAATATCAATCCCCGGCATTCTGAATACGCCACCGTGGCGACATCAGGACGCCCAAGTGGAGGAGGAAATTGAAATGAGCCCCACCTGACAATTGTTGGACTGGACGTGTTGGCGCTGGTCTGTGTCGCCTTTTTGGTGAGTTTCGAGTTTGGCGGTGACCACGCTCACGCGGGCGGTGTTGTTGCGGCACCGGGTGCGCAGGCCGCCACCCTCAACCTGGCTCCTGTGCGACGCTGAAGCGTCTTCTTCAGGCGCGTCCTGCGCCTCAACCCCTCTTGCGCGCCTTAAAAGCTTCCATATAACGCTGCGGCTCCCCCGTGGCAAAGGCTTTGCCAAACTCAGCGACGGTGGCTTCAATGGCCTCGTCAGGCGGCAGGCTTTGCCAGCTGCGCATCAAGGTTTTTTGTTGCCGAAGCGCGGCGCTGCCAAAGCCGGCCAGGCGCGTTGCCAACGCGTCGATGCGCGCATCCAGCTGGTCTGGCGCCACGACCTCCTGCACCAGGCCCCATTGCAAGGCGGTGGCGGCGTCGATGGATTCGCCGGTCATCAAGAGCCAGGTGGCACGTGACTGGCCCACCAACATCGGCAACAACACTGCGTGAATGACAGAAGGGATGCCCACCGCCACTTCGGGCATGCCATACACGCCAGTGCTGCTGCTGATGCGCAAATCACACGCCGCAGCCACTTCGAGCCCGCCGCCCAAGGTGTAACCCGAGAGTCGGCCAATTACCGGCGCCGGGAAACTGCGCACCGCTTCACACAGGTTTTTCAGGCGCGTGATGAAGGCCTCGGCCGTGGGTGGCGTGAGGGTAGACATCTCGTAAATGTCCGCCCCGCCAATGAAAGCGTGGTCACCCTCGCCACGCAGAATGAGCACGCGCACGTCGCCGCGCTGCTTCAACGCATCAATGGCCGCTGTCAATTCCAGAATCGCCGGGGTGCCGACGATGTTGAGTTTTTTCGCGTTGCGCAGGGTGAGGGTGGCGATGCCGCGTTCGTCCAGGGCGGTGAGGGTGTGGTGGGTAGTTTGCTTGTTTTGCGTAGTCATGGCC